>NZ_CP133160.1:4169951-4519927 GCF_030913365.1 Stenotrophomonas sp. 24(2023) | reverse complement strand
GATGGCCTCCATCCGCGAGGCGGCATTACCTTCCGACCAGACCATGGCTTCATCATCAAGACGGATCACATCGCGCACCGAACAGGGGGGTACGGTGGAAGCGCGGGGCAGGGGACCTTCCGTAAAGTGGAGATCGTGCTGGGGTTGCATGGGGTGGGTAAGTCTCCGATACGGGTTGATTTAAACGTCAGGCGGTACCCAGTCCATGAGAGGGGATTGAGCCGATCCCAGCGGTACCGGATCGGTATCTCCCGTAGTGGCAGGGGAGGGCATCAGCCACGTAGCAGGTAGCATGAACATGCCTGCCCGGGGCCCGACCGAATCAGGGCAGGGCCGTAATGTGTCTTTGGTCGCTCTTGTGAGATCGTAATGGACTACGCTGGCATTGATGCAGGGCATCTGCGTTTTGCGGTCAATCGCCCGCTGACGGAGGCGGAGATCGAGGCCCGCCTGGATACATCGACGCCAGTGGGTGTGCCTCCGCGCAGCGGCGCGTCGGTGATCAAGTTCAACTCGACCTATCTCGACGTGGTGGATCGTTGATGCCCGGTCAGGGGATTCAACGTTTGGCTGTCGGTACTTGGCGGGTCGGGACGCATCCAGTGATCTGCCCGGCAATTGGCGTTGGAACCGGTATCTACTCCTGTATCTGATCGAACGTTCGCTGGGGTGATTGCCCGTGCTATCTGTTCTGGCCGGTGGTGCATCGCCGGGGGCATGTCTCCTCGTGATTTCGCCGGTACGGGAGTCAATGACAGCAGGGAATCCGTGCCGGCCATGCGCCGGGAATGTGCCTGGATTGAATACATCCGGACCGCATGCGGTGGCGGATGTTCCTCACCCGTGCCGCTGGTGTGAGGCGACGTAGATCACCGTTCCAACGAGAAGCGCCATGCCACCTGGCAGCGGGCTGATGGCCAGCCAGCGCTTTGCCTTCGATTGCCAGCGGGAAAAGCGGCCGAGGTAGTGATGGGTCGAGTGGGTAAACAGGCAGATGACACCAGCACAAGTGCGATATGGAGAAGATGGATCGGACTGATCTCCATGGCGCTCCTTTGCTGTCGGCGGCTTCCAGCAGGTGCGGATCAGGGGCCGAACACAGCCCCTGCATCACATCGCCGGGCAGGCCGGATCCGTTCCCACGACCTTCGCGCAGATCTTCCGGCGGCAATCCACGCCCTTCAACGAGGCGGGGCTGGGGCAGCTGCGCAGCTGCGCCTGGATGCTGGATTCGGTCGAGGCCGACTTCTTGCTCGCCACGCGCTCGAATGCAGCGCGGTCCTCTTCACTGCGCTTGCGCTGATCCGATTCGATCTGGGCGATCAGATCGTCCATGTTCTGCGGCTGGGTCTTGGCTTTGGTCTTGGCCTTCTCATCTTCCTTGATGATGCCCAACAAGGTGCCCAGCAGGTTCTCATCACCTTGGGTCTTGCCGCCGGCGGACCGTGCAGCGGCGGGCGCAGCGCGCTTGGCCGCTGTCGTCGAACCGGCCGACGGCGCTGGGACCGCCGCCGCGGCGGCGGCGGCCACGGGCGCGGTAGCCACCGCTGCGGTATCCGCCGGGGTATCGACAGGGGCGGGCAGGACCGCTGCCGGATCCGCCGGGGCATCCACGATCATCGCGCCCCCTGCTGCGGGCGGCGTGGCAGCCGGTGCAGCCGGGTGGGCAGCGCCGCTGTCCGGTGCCAGTGAATAGGCATCGACATTGCTGCTGCCAGAATCGTCCGATGACAATCCCCAGGCCAGCAGGCCGGCGATGACGACCACGCTGCCCACCAGGCCCAGCAGCAGCCAGGTGCGGCGCCTGCCGCTGGCCGGTGCGTTGGCTGCACGCGCAGCGGAGGCCGCGGTGCGGCCTTCCATGTCTGCCAGGATCCGGCCCGTTGCCGGTGCCGGGCCTTTTGCCTGCGCTCCCCCTGAGAGCAGACTTGGCCGATTTATTCCGCCATTATTCAAGTGCATCCAGCCCTTGGTTTGAGTCGGCTTCCGCCGAAGCGAATTTCCGCATTCTTAGTGAAAGCGTTCAGGGCGTCAACCAGCGCGCGTGTCAGGGAGGACCGGTGTTTCCAATCGTAGTGGCGGTGATGGTTGTGCTGCTGGTGGTGGCGGCGTTGTGCTGGGCGCTTTTGTTTCCTGAAAGCATGGAATCTTCACGCGACTGGTGGGCGCGGCGCCTCGGGCGCGTGCGTCGTTCCGCGGGGCATGCGGGCACCCGCGTAGGCCGTCAGGCTGAATGGGTGCGCAGTGGGGTTCGTGAAGAAATGGGGGCGGCCCAACGTGCGTTCCGTCGCCATTGGCCGATTATGGTGATCGCAGCCGCTCTCCTGCTGATTCCACCAATTGTGATATTCGTCACACGTCAGACGGTGGTGCTGGATGATTTTCAAGGCGATGATCTGGCCGAGTCCAGTTCGATGGTCGCGCAGCTGTTGCGTGGGGAGCGCCTGACGCCACCACCGCCACCGCCACCGGAGGTGTTCACCACCGCCGAGATTCGTCGTTTGCGGCCTGAAATCGTGACGGCGGACCGCAAATGGGACCAGATCGATCCGGACCTGCAGCAGCGCGTGCTGGCTATTTACGAGGTCATGCGCCGGCAGCATGGGTATGAGATGGTGCTGATCGAAGGCTACCGCAGCCCGGAGCGGCAGGCCGAACTGATGGCCGGGGGCAAGGCGACGCGGGCAGGGGCTTGGCAGAGCTGCCACCAGTACGGGCTGGGCGTGGACAGCGCGCCGATCAAGGAGGGCAAGCTGCAGTGGGACATGAACGATCCGTGGACACGCCGTGGGTATCATCTGTACGGCGAGTTGGCTGAACAGGCGGGGTTGGACTGGGGTGGCAACTGGCGCAGCATCAAGGATTACGTACACGTGGAAATGACCGGCCGTTGCCGCGCCGCGCGCGCGGCCAAGCGCGAGGAACTTTCCCGGCAGGGATGATGGGATACCGCAGTGCTGGTATCGTTTTGGAAGATGGCCCGGGTCGCCGCCAGCGGCGATGGAATGACCGGGTCACGCAGGATCAAGGAGCATGATGGATGGCACGACCGTTTATCGTCGTCGGTGACAGGCTCAGCCACGGCGGCAGCGTGCTGGCGGGGAGCAGCCAGAGCGACATCAATGGAAAGCAGGTCGCCCGTGTGGGTGACCGTGCTGTGTGCGTCATGCATGGGCCAACCACGATCGTCTCGGGTGACGCGTCGGTGGTCATCGATGGCCAGCCCGTCGCGCGCGACGGGGACCAGACCGGGTGCGGGGCCACGCTGGTGGCGTCGCAGACGGCCACCGGCCTGCGCTGACCGGCACGGACGACGGGAGCAGCGCATGGAGCACGGCAACTGATGGCAGGATGGCTTGGCAAGGCAGCGTCGGTGGTGATGGTGTTCATCGCCACCTGGGGCGCGACGATTCTCTACTGGCGCAGCAGCGGTACGGTGCCGACGGGCATGCAGATGCTGGCCTATCTGGGCCTGCTGCCCGTGGGCCTGAGCGGGGCCGGTTTCATGCTGCGCGGTGCAGCGCGACGCGGGGTCGATGCGGCGCTGGACAAGGCCGCGGCCGATGATGACGCGCTGCCCGCCGAACCGGCTGCCGGAAAGGCCGTGCCGCCATCGGTGGCGCTGCTGGGCAGCGCGATGAACCTGGGCCTGGGCCTGCCGCCGACGGCGCTGCTGGCATTGGCGGCGGCGCCGCCGCGCCCGTCGCTGGACGGGCGTTTCCGCGATACCCGCAACCTGCCGGTACGGATGAGCGCGGCGACAGACCTGCAGGAGCTGGACGTGCTGCAGGTGCGCCAGGACGGCATCGATACGGCCGCGCATGAGCGCCGTGCGATGGCGCTGCTGCAGCCTGTCCTGGATGAACTGCTGGAGGCTGCCGGCAATGCGCTGCCACCGCTGGAGGTCGCCGAGGAGGTGGTGGTGGCCGGGCTGCGCCGTCGCGACGAGCGCCCTGTCGGCAACGTGCTGACGATCGAGCTGGTGGTGCCGGCCATCTGGTCCGATGCCCTGCGGCACTGGGCCCAGGACTGGTTGCTGGCGCAGGCCGGACAGGCAGGGCTGGATGCCCGGCGCTTCGATGTGCGCGTCACGACCCTGGATGGGCCCCGCGAGGCATGGGGGCATGCCAGCCGGTTGATCGACCTGCTGGCTGACGGCGGCACGGCGCGTTGGCACCTGCTGCTGGCCTGTGCGTCCTGCATCGATGATGCAATCGTGGCCAACTGGCTGGCCAGTGGTGAACTGGCCACCGCGCAGGTGCCTGACGGCCGGGTGCCGGGCGAGGGCGCTGCCGGCGTGCTGCTGGCCAGTCCCGCGCTGGGCACCGATGGCGCGGCGCGGCTGTGGCGCCCGCAGCTGCTGCGGGCGGACCAGGTCGAAGCCACCCGCCCGGCCGAACAGCGCCGCCAGCTGGCGGCGCTGGCGACCCAATGGCTGGCCGCGTTGCCCGCCGACGGGGCGGCCCTGCAGTTCGTGCTGCACGATGCCGATCACCGCGGCGACCTGATGGTCGATGCGGCGGCCATCACTTCCGCACTCAATCCGGACCTGGATTTCAGCCCGCAGAGTCTCGCCCTGGCCGTCAGCGCCGGCGAGCTTGGGCCGGTCCTGCCGCTGGCGCAGCTGGCGCTGGCGCAGGCGCAACTGCATCGACAGCCCGGCCCGGTGCTGCTGCTCGGCGTGGCCGATGCACAGCAGCGCCTGTTCGGGTTGCTGGACCTGCTTCCTTCCCCGACGCCGGCGCCTGACGCGTCGCCGGCCACCTGACCCCTGGATGCCTGCATGAGTTTGAGCAATTTCAGCTACTACCTGCGCGATTACCGTCTGTGGATGGTGATCGGCCTGATCGGTGCCGGTTCGCTGGCCTGGTTCGGTGAGGCCGAGGCGCGGCAGATCGGCATCTGGGTGGCCATCGTGCTGGCCGGCCTGCTGGCGCTGGCCCTGCTGGTCTGGATCATCAAGCGGATCCTGGCCCGGCGCGCGGCAAAGCGCGTCGAATCGATGGTCAAGGACGAGGCCGACAAGGCCGTTGCCAGCGCGCAGCCGGCCAACCGTGCCGACACCGAGGCGCTGCGCACGCGCATGATGGACGCGGTCAAGCAGATCAAGTCCTCGCGGATGGGCGTGCTCAAGGGCAGCGCCGCGCTGTATGAGCTGCCCTGGTACGTCATCATCGGCAACCCGGCGGCAGGCAAGAGCACCGCGATCCTCAATTCCGGGCTGCAGTTCCCGTTCGAGGACAACCGCGGCAACGTGGTGCAGGGCATCGGTGGCACGCGCAACTGCGACTGGTACTTCACCACCAACGGCATCGTGCTCGACACCGCCGGCCGTTACTCGGTCAGCGTGGAAGACCGCATGGAATGGCTGACGTTCCTGGGCCTGCTGAAGAAGAACCGTCCGCGTGCGCCGATCAACGGTGTGATCATCGCCGCCAGCCTCGCCGAGCTGTCCGGCAGCAAGCCGGAATTCGCGATCGAGCTGGCCAAGAACCTGCGCCAGCGCGTGCAGGAAATCACCGAGCGGCTGGAAGTGTTCGCGCCGGTGTACGTGCTGTTCACCAAGGCCGACCTGATCGCCGGCTTCAGCGAGTTCTTCCGCAACCTGGACCCGGGCGAACGCGAGCATGTCTGGGGTGCCACGCTGCCGTTCGACGTGCAGCAGCAGGGCGATGCCCTGTCGGCCTTCGATGCGCACTTCGACGAGCTGGCCGAAGGCATCAAGGAAATGAGCCTGACCCACATGGCCATGCAGCGCGGGCGCGAGGTGTCGCCGGGCCTGCTGTCGCTGCCGCTGGAGTTCACCGGCATCAAGCCGGCGCTGCGGACCTTCATCGCCACGCTGTTCGAGGACAACCCCTACCAGTTCAAGCCGGTGTTCCGCGGCTTCTACTTCTCCAGCGCACTGCAGGAAGGGCGTTCGGTGCACCATGCTTCCGAGCGCGTGGGGCGGCAGTTCAGCCTGCAGCGCGGCTCCAATGTCGATGAGGCACCGACCGGGCACACCGCGTTCTTCCTCAAGGACCTGTTCCGCAAGGTGATCTTCGCCGACCGTGACCTGGTGCGGCAGTACTCCAGCCCGCACCAGAACCGCATGCGCTATGGCGTGTTCCTGGGCGCAGTGGGTGTGCTCGCGCTCGCGCTGGGCATGTGGACGTGGTCGTACACCACCAATGCGCAGCTGGTGGCCAATGCCACCAAGGACCTGGACCAGGCCGTGCGCGTGCAGAAGGACCGCATGGACCTGAAGTCGCGCATCGACGCGCTGCTGCTGCTGCAGGACCGCATGGAACAGCTGGACCGCTACCGCAAGGACGGTGGCATCACCACGCGCCTTGGCCTGTACCAGGGCGATGCGATCCGCGACAAGCTGCTGCGCGAGTACAACCACGGCATGCAGCAGGTGATGCTGGATCCGACCGTGGCCAACCTGGAGAACTATCTGGGCCAGGTGGTCGCCGACCGCGCGAAGCTGGGGCAGGGGGGGGGCGCCGCGGCCGAGAGCGAGGTGCTGTACCAGAACGCCTCGCCGACCAGCACCAACGACGCCTACAACGCGCTGAAGACCTACCTGATGCTGGGCAACCCGAAGTATGTCGAGGGCGCCCACCTGTCGCAGCAGCTCACGCTGTTCTGGCGCACCTGGCTGGAGGCCAACCGCGGCCAGATGAGTCGTGAGGAGATGGTGCGTGCGGCCGAGAAGCTGATGACCTTCTACGTGGCCCAGGCCGATGCGCCGGGCTGGCCGCAGGTACAGAACAAGGTCACCCTGGTGGCCGACACGCGGCAGGCGCTGGGCCAGGTGATGAAGGGCCAGCCGGCGATGGAACGTGTCTATGCGCAGATCAAGGCGCGTGCCGGCGCGCGCTTCGCTACGGTCACCGCCGACAGCCTGGTCGGTGCCGAGCGCAATGCGCGCCTGATCAATGGCAGCTACGCTATTTCCGGTGCCTTCACCCGCAAGGCCTGGGAAGACTATGTCCAGGATGCGATCAAGGAAGCGGCCAACACGCAGTTGAGCACCACCGACTGGGTGCTGGGCACGACCGAGCAGAGCGACCTGTCGCTGGCCGGCAGCCCCGAACATGTCTCGCGCGAACTGGTGCGGCTGTACAAGCAGGATTACGCCCGCGAGTGGGTCAAGTTCGTGCAGGGCCTGAGCGTTGCCGAATTCAGCACCTTTGACGAGGCGGTCGGGCGCATCAACCGCCTGGGTGACGCCAGCAACTCACCGCTGCGCGCACTGCTGGAGAAGATCAACGAGCAGACCGTGTGGGACAACCCGCCGGCACAGGCCCGTTCCAGCAAGGCACGCAAGGGGTTCGTGGCGTGGTTCCAGCGCACCATCCTGCGCAAGGACCCGGCGGCCGCGGCCGCATCGCAGGCTGTCGGCCCGATCGGCGTGGCCTTCGAGGGCATCGCGCGGCTGACCAGCGAGCGTGGCGACCAGCCGGCGGTGATCACCGCCTATTTCGATACGCTGGCCAAGCTGCGCGCCCGCCTGAATGCCATCAAGAGCCAGGGCGAGGTGGGCGTGGGCACGCGCAAGCTGATGCAGGACACCTTCAGCAACGAAGGCTCCGAACTGAGTGTGGCGCTGGCCCTGGTGGACGAGCAGGTGCTGACCGGGCTGGACGACAAGCAGCGCGAGGCGCTGCGCCCCCTGCTGCTGCGCCCGCTGACGCAGACGTTCGCCGCGTTGGTCACGCCGACCGAGGATGAAGTGAACAAGACCTGGAAGGCGCAGGTCTACGACCCGTTCAAGGCACGCGTGGGCCAGCAGTATCCGTTCAACCTCAATTCGGACGTGGACGCGGCCGCCAGCGATATCGCCGCCATCTTCGGCGCCAGTGGCAGCATCGCGGCGTTCAACAAGGAAGCCCTGGGCACGCTGGTGATCCAGCGCGGCCCGCTGCTGGAGGCGCGCCGCTGGGCCGGGCAGGGTGTGAACCTGTCGGCCGAACTGGTGGCCAACTATGGCAACTGGGTCAGTGGTTCGGCGGCCGGGGCGGCGCAGGACACCACCATCTTCGAGATCCTGCCCTCGCCGGCAGCCGGTGCGCTGGAGTACACCCTGGAAATCGACGGGCAGAGCCTGCGCTACCGCAATACGCCGCCGCAGTGGACCACCATGCAGTACCCCAACGCCGGGCAGGTGCCGGGGGTCAAGATCACCGCGGTCACCGGTGACGGCCGCACGGTGGAGGTGTTCAGCGCGCCTGGCACCAATGGCTTCAACCGTCTGATGGCCGAGGGCAAGTATGAACGCCTGGATGATTCCAGCCGTATCACCTGGACGGGCAACGGCGTGGACGTGACCGTGGAGATGCGCATCGTGCGCCGTGCCGGTGCCACCGCCGAGGGCGGCGACTGGCAGCGTGGCCTGCAGTTGCCCGAGCGGGTGGCGGGCGGCACGCCGGCAGCACCGGTGGCCCCGACGTCCACTGCGCCGGCCGCCCCGGCGGCGGGAGGTGCGCGATGAGCCGCGTGGTCAGTGCCGGCGTGTCCTACTTCGGCAAGGTGCCCTCGCGCGGCGACTTCGTGCGCGCCGCCGACAACCACCAGCTGCTGGGCTGGCTGGACCGCTGGGCCGGCGAAAGCCTGGACCTGCTGAGCCAGAGCCCGGACTGGAAAAAGCGCTACGACGAGGCCTCTGAAATCCATTACGCGTTCCTGGGCTCGCGCAGCAAGACCGTGGTCTGTGGCCACTTCCTGGCCAGCCGGGACGCGTCCGAACGCCGCTTCCCGCTGTTGTCGGCGCTGCGGCTGGATGCACCGGAACCGTTGCCCTTCATCGGGCGCAGCCCGCTGGCGATGTCCAACGCCTGGTCCGGCCTGGCACGCCTGGCACGGCAGGCCTACCAGGACAGCGATGCGGCGCAGGCGCTGGCCCAGTTGGCCGATGCGCGGTTCAGCATCAGCACCGATCCGGGGGACTACAACGCCAGCTTCCAGGATTTCCTGGAAACCACCACCGTGGCCGATTTCGAACGGCGCCTGCGTGATGCCGGCCATGGCGATGTCGCGCTGCGCCAGGTGCTGCCCGCGCTGGGGCTGCTGCTGCAGCCGGTACTCAGTGGCGGTGATGTGCATATCGACAAGGCGCTGGTGTTCCCGCTGGTGCGCGATCCGGCCTACCGGCCGCTGGTGGCCGCGTTCTGGCTGGACCTGGTGTCCAGCTTCATCAGCCGTGGGGATTTCGAACTGGCGGTGCTGATCCGCAACGATGCCGCGCCCAGCATGGTGGTCGGGTTCAGCGGTGCTGACCGCCAGGTGCTGCGTGCGGCGCTGGACCCAGCCGAAGCCGGGGATTTCCTGATCCGCGTGCAGCATTCGGAGTGGGTGGATGACTACCTGCCCGGCGACTACAACCTCAATCGTTTCGGCAGCTTCCTCGATCGCGATGACCTGGCCCTGGCCACGGCGCGCAAGCTGTTCGGCGAGACTTTCCTGGGAACCTGATCAATGCGCCTGTCCTCTTCCAAGCTCCTGGCCCTGTCGCTGCTGCTGGCCAGCGCACCGCTGGCGGCACAGAACGCGCCTGCCGCGGCCGGTGCCGACCGGCCGGTGGTCATCGAAGGCGTGGTGCCCGACCAGGCGACCAAGGCCAAGCTGCTGAACAACCTGCGCGCGGTCTATGGCACCGACCGGGTGGTCGATCGCATCCAGGTCGAATCCATTGCAACGCCGCCCAACTGGGGCGACTACGTGGCCGGCATGATCAACCCGGGGCTGAAGCGCGTGTCGCCGGGCAAGCTGGAGGTCAACGGGCAGTCCGTGCGCATTTCCGGTGAGGTCGGCAACGAGGCGTTGCGCCAGCAGGTGGCCAGTGACCTCAGCCTGGCCAGCAATACCAGCTACACGGTGACCAACGGGCTGAAGATCGGCTCACAGCAGAATGTGCTGGACCAGACCCTGGCCAACCGCATCATCGAATTCCAGAGCGGCAGCGCCCGCCTGACCCCCTTCGGCATGGGCATCCTGGATGAGATGGTGGCCAAGATGGCGCAGATGCCGGACAGCCGCTTCCTGATCATCGGCCATACCGACAACGTCGGCCAGCGTGAATCCAACCTGGCGCTCAGCCACGCCCGCGCGCTGGCGGTGAAGAACTACATGGTGTCCAAGGGCATCCCCAACAGCCACATGGACGTGCTCGGCAAGGGGCCGGACGAGCCCGTGGCGGACAACACCAGCGACGATGGCCGCCAGCGCAACCGGCGCATCGAGTTCAAGATCCAGTAACCCGCACCGGAAACAACGGGGGCTGCGTGGCCCCCGGCGTTCTGCGCGAGGGGTCAGTCTTCCGGCCCGATATCCAGCATCTCTTCCATCTGCTCGAGCGTGCCGTGGTCCTTGATGACCCGCTTGAGCCAGACGTGCAGTGGCATCTCGCCCCAGCGCGCGGCCTTTTCGGCCAGATAGGCCACCGGGCTGTGTGGCTCGGTGCGGCGGAAGAACTCGGCAACCTGTCGCAGCTGCTGCAGTGCTTCCTTGCGCGTGCCCGGGGCACCGCCCGGGCCACGCGACGCAACCGGCGTGACGGTCTCGAACGGCGAGGGCGCCGCTGCGAAGACGTCACCGCCGGCATCGCCCTCGAGATCGCCGGTCTCGCCATCGAGCAGCACGCCGGCATCGCGGGCGAAACGCTGCACGGTGCGCTGCAGGTGTTCAAGCTGCTCGCGCACCGCACTGAAGCTGGGGCCGTCCAGGCCCAGGCGGTTGTCCACGGCACCCTGCAGTTCGACCAGGGCCTGGCTGCAGTCGGGAAGCTCGTCGGCCAGCTGGCGGTAGAACGAGTGCTGGGTATCCCGGCGGGCCGCGTCCAGCACGTCTAGGCCGGGGCGGCCGTCGTCTTCGGCATTGCCATTGGCACGTGCGTGCGCATGCTCGAAGTCGGCCAGCGTGAAGCGGCCCTGCGGCGCCACCACAATGGGCACATTGCGCAGCCACTGCAGCGAATTGGTCAGCAGCCAGCTCAGGTTGCCGATGCGCTCTTCATGGTCGCCATCGGGTGCCTGCGGGTGGACCTGGTCCCAGTAGCGTTCGCACAGCCCGGCGGTGACCCGGTAGCCGGCGGCCAGGCCCTTGAAGCCCTCGATCTGGGCGGCGGCTTCACTGAGCCAGCCGGCCACGCGCAGGTCCTTGGTGCGTGCCTGCAGCAGGTCGCTGCTGTCGCGCAGCACGCTGCTCCAGTCGGCATATTTGATGTCCGTCTGCCACGCCCCCTGGTCCAGGGTCGGGTCGTCCGCGCGACGGTTTTCGATGATCCGGTCGAACTCAGCCGAGAACGACAGGTCTTCACCGGTCGGGGCGTCGTCCGAAATCGGGGCCAGCAGGGCGTCCTGATCCAGCATGGCAAATCTCATTGGGAACTGTCCGGCGATTCTAGCGTGCAACCGTGAAGGGCATGGCGCTTTGTCTACGCAGGGTTAACACCATCAGGCCGGATTATGTGACAGAGACCTCAATTGATTAACTGAATGCGCGACGTGATTTTGACGCAGCGCCCCTTCTGATAAATTGGCGCACTGGATACCGATGCACTGCGGCCGCAGCCTGCGTCTCTTTTTCTGGAATTGGCATGGATCAGCTGAATAATGTGATGGCGCAACTGGCCGGGCTCGGTGATGCCCAGCGCCTGTACCGCCTGGAGTCGCAGAATGTGCAGGGATGCACGGTCGAACGCTGGCGCGGGCACGATGGCCTGGGCACACATGCGGTGACCGATGTCGACCTGTTGTCCACGCACGGGGACATCGATCTGCGTGCGTTGCCGGGCACCCGTGCCACGCTGGTGACGCGGACCGCCGACGGCGGGCAATGGGAACGCAGTGGCCTGGTGGCCGATGCGCACCGCCTGGGCAGTGACGGCGGGCTGGTGCGCTACCGGCTGCAGCTGGTGTCGTGGACGTGGTGGCTGCAGCATGCCCGCCACAGCCGCGTGTTCCAGGAGCAGGACACGCGCGCGATCATCGATGCGGTGCTCGGCGGCCATGCGGATATCGCCTGCTGGCGCTGGGCCGACAGCGTTGCCTCCTTCCTGGGCGATCGGGTGCGCAGCTACTGCGTGCAGTACCGCGAGAGCGATCTGGACTTCGTGCAGCGGCTGCTGGCCGAAGAAGGGCTGGGCTGGCGCCTGTATGCCGATGCGCAGGCAGCCTGCGGCAACGGCATGGAAATCTTCGACGACAGCCTGGGGCTGCCGGAAGAGGCGGCCAGCGCCGGCGCCGGGGTGCGGTTCCACCGCAGCGACGCCACCGAACGCTCGGACAGCATCCAGGCCATCGGCCGCCGGCGTCGTTTGTCCAGCACCTCGGTGAGCCTGCAGAGCGATGACTACCGCAGCGTGCGCGTGGTGGGTGCGCAGCTGCCGGTTGATGGCGGCGGCGACCAGTCGCCCCGCGAGGATTACGACGCGGTGGGGGCCTATGCCTTCGCCGACAGCGCGGCGGCGGACCGGCAGGCACGCCTGCATGCGCAGGCTCATGAGGCACACAGCCGCGGCTGGCAGGGGCAGGGCACCGTGCGTGGCCTGCAGTCGGGCACATGGCTTCGCCTGCAGCAGGCACCGGCCGCCACGCCGCCCGAACTGCTGCTGGTGAGCATCGACCATGCGGGCATCAACAACCTGCCGACCGACCTGCGGCGCACGCTGGACGACGCTCTGGGCGTGGCACCGTGCGCCGATGCCGATGCAGCGCTGTGGCAGCAGGCCGAAGCGACCGGTTACGGCAACAGCTTCCACACGGTTGACCGCAGCGTGCCCTGGCGCCCGCAGCGGGTGGATGGGCGCGGCGCGCGGCTGAACCCGCGCCCGATCGCACCGGGTTACCAGACCGGTGAAGTGGTGGCGGGCAAGGGCGGTGCGGGCACCGACCTGCACGCCGACAGCCTGGGCCGGATACGCGTGCGCTTCCATTTCCAGCAGGACGGTGACAGCGCCTGGTTGCGCGTGGCGCAGCGCTATGCCGGGCCGGGCGTGGGCAGTCAGTTCCTGCCGCGTATCGGCCAGGAAGTGCTGGTGGGCTTCTTGGAAGGTGATATCGATCGCCCGGTGGTGCTGGGTGCCCTGTACAACGGCCGTGGCGAAGCCGGTGTGGCGCCCACCCCCGGTGGCAACGGTGCCGACAGTGATACGACGCTGTACGGGCAGGCCGGTGATGCACGCGCCAGCGCGCAGGCCAACCTCAGTGGTGGACGGGCCCCGGCGTGGCACGCGGCGGGCACCGGAGAGAATGCACACCGGCACGGTGGCGCCCTGTGGGGCGTGCGTTCGCGCGAATGGAACGGTGGCGAGGGCAGCAACCACCTGCTGTTCGACGATTCGGACCAGCAGCTGCGCGCGCAGCTGGCCAGCAGCCAGCAGGCCTCGCAGCTGACGCTGGGCCACCTGCGGCACCAGGCGGACAACTACGTGGGCAGCCTGCGCGGGACCGGCTTCGAGCTGCGCAGCGATGCCTGGGGCGTGATGCGTGCGACGGCGGGCAGCTGGCTGACGGCCTATGGCCGCCGCGGCCCGTCACCGGCGGGCGAGGCGGTGCAGCCGGCGGCGCTGCTCACCCAGCTGCAGACGCTGGGCGGCACCTTCACCCAGGCCGCGCGTACCCACCAGACCAGCCCGCTGGCGGTGCAGGAAGGCGCCAAGGCGGCGCAGCGGTCGCGTATCGAACAGCGCAGTGCACCGATGGCGGCGATGCTGGCCAGCGCGCGCACGGTGGTCGGCGGCGATCAGTACCAGTCTGCGACCAGCCAGGCAGCGCAGCGCAGTGCCGAGCCGGGCGAGGGGCGGGTGCCGCACAGCGCCGATCCCCTGCTGGGGCTGGCGGCGCCTGACGGTGTGGTGCATGTGGCAGGGCAGGCCTCGCACTGGTCCGTCGGTGAGGCGCTGCTGCTGGCCAGCGGTGCGCACAGCGACGCGGTCGTGATGGGCCTGGGGCGGCTTCATGCCAGCCAGGCCATCGGCATGCTGGCGGCCGCCAGCAGCGGCGGCGCAACGGCCGGCAGCAGCCTCACCGCTGCGGCCGGTTCCGGTGAGCTGGATATCCAGGCGCAGGCCGATGCGATCCGCCTGCAGGCGCGCAACGCGGTGCACGCGGGCAGCGTGCAGGCACACGTGGAGCTGGCCGCCGGCAAGACCCTCCATATCGCCACCAGTGGCGGCGCGAGTATCACGGTGGCCGATGGCCGGATCGTGATCAACGCGCCCGGCTCGATCACCGTGCACGCCCAGAGCAAATCGTTCCAGGGCCCGAGCGACTACAAGCGGGAACTGCCTGCCTGGGTGCAGGGCGACATGAAGCAGCAGCGGATCATTGGATTCTCGGGATAACGCATGAACAGGAATTTCGTATCGCTGCCACTGCTGGTGGCGCTGCTGGCGGCTTGCCAGCCCTCCGGAACAACGCCGCCTGCGGCGACCGATGCCGCTGCCACATCGCCAGCCACGGCCATGTCCGCCGAGGCGGTGGACAGCCCGGCCGCGCCGGCTGCCCCGGAACCGGCGGCAGGGGTGTCGGCCGGAGACGGCATGACCCCGGACGGCACGCCTGCGGACGGCGAGGCCAGTGGCGCGGTTGCCGGCGACGCGGCACAGCCACGCTGCGAAGACAATCCGCTGGCCACCTACCTGTTCACGCTGGTCAAGCCCGATGGCAACGCCGTGGACGGCTGCGGCCGTTACGACGCGAAGGTGGCGGGTGCATTCGACGCGCTGCTGGCTGACATGGGCCAGGCGGGCGGGCCGAAGCTGCGCCAGCGGCTGCTCAGTGGCCCCAGCGCCGCTGGCCGCCCGTTGCAGGTGGAGGGTCGCACGTGGTGGTACTACACCGCCTGCCAGGCACACCAGTGCAACAGCACGCGGCTGACGCTGCTGTTCGACGCCGAGCGCGCCACGATGGTGGGGCGCCTGGTGACCCGCTGCCAGGCCTGGTGGCCGGGCGATCCGGACCCGGAGCAGCGCGCGGTGATCGAGCGTGAGGACCCGGTGGACCTGGAGGCGCTGAAGGCCGATGGCGACTGCGGGGGCGATCCATGAGCGCCGGTGACCTGAAAGCCTTCCTGACCAAGCTGTTCGCTTCCGAAGGCGGTGGCGATCCCAAGATCATCAACCAGTACGGGTACATCGGCAAATACCAGTTCGGCGAGGATGCGCTGACCGATCTGGGCTACTTCAAGACCGATGGCAAGAAGCACGCCGACGCGAACGGGAATTTCTTCCAGGACTGGGTCGGCACATGGACCGGCAAGAACGGGGCGACCAGTCGCGAGGTCTTCCTCAACAACGTGTCGATCCAGGACCAGGCCGGCGTCGACTGGGTGCGGCTGCTGTGCCGCAACGGCAAGAAATATGGCGCCGACAAGTACATCGGCCAGACCATCAACGGCGTGCTGGTCACCGAGTCGGGCATGATCGCCGCGGCGCACCTGAAGGGTTACGGCTCGGGCAAGCCCGAAGACGGCAAGTGGAAATACAAGGGCGTGCTGGCGTTCCTGCGCACCGGCGGTACCGTTGACGGTGCCGATGCGAACGGAACGAAGGTCTCCAGCTACATGCGCAAGTTCGCCGGGTTCGAGCTGGGCTGCTGCGCCCCGGTGGAGGCGCAGACCAGCTGGATGTATCCCTTCCCGCGCCAGGGCAAGAGCGATGCCTTCGATGGCGGGGTCTACCTGGGCCTGCCGATGCTGCAGGAGGGCGCACTGGGCCGGGTTGACGATGGCTTCTACCCGGTGGGGGCCAGCGGCCTGTGGCACGGCGGCATCCATTTCGATGCCGGCAGTGGCACGGTGCTGGACCAGACCCAGGGCGTGCGCTGCCTCAAGGATGGCGAAGTGGTCGCCTACCGGGTGGACAGCAGCTACCAGCAGATCGAATTCCCCAAGGTGCAGCGCAAGGCGTTGTATGCCAGCAGTTTCACGCTGGTGCGGCATACCCTGAAGCTGCCGGAGGACGCCAAGGCGAAGTTCGAGGCGGCCGACAAACCGGCGGCGGACAAGGCCAAGGCGCCGGCCACCAAGGATGCCGGTGCAGCGGCGGCGAAGCCGGCCGCGGCCGCAGCCGGCAGTGCCAGCAAGGCCAAGGCCCCCGCGCCGGCCACCAAGACCGCGGCCGACAGCAAGGCCGCCGCGCCGGCCAACAGCCCCGAGCCGGGTACCGAGCTGGTCTTCTACAGCCTGTACATGCACCTGATGGATTTCAAGGGCTACCAGGACGACCGCAAGCGGGCGCGCCCGGCGTTCTGGGCCGAAGGCAGCGAATTCGTGGTGGGGGAAAAGGCCAAGGACACCCAGGAGGTGCCGCCGCCCCCGCCCGTGCTGGCCGAGCCGGTGGGCGAGGAGGTGATCGGCTGCGACTGCGCCGGCACCACCGGTACGGTGGCCGGCGAAGCCGATGCGCTGGCGATGCTGGGCTGGGGCCCGGGCCGCAACGGCGAATGGGAGAACGTGGTGCAGGAGGCACATGTCGATGACTGAAGGTGCGACGCAGCCCATCGTCGGGCTGAACATCCGCAGCGAAGCGAGCAGCCGTTCCACACGCCTGGGGCTGCTGCCACGCGGCGCACGCATCACGGTGAAGAACCGCAAGGACCGCTGGGCGCAGATCGACCGCATCCTGGAAGGGGCGGTGGTTCCGGTACGTCCGGGTGAGACGGTCGACCCGGCCGCAGCACAGGGTTGGATCTTCCTGCCCGAGCTCGATCCCGGCCCGGTGCAGCCGCTGCAGCTGGACAAGGTGGTGATTCCCGAAAAGCCCATCCCGATCGGTGCCGGTGCGCTGGTGGGCCATGTGGGCGAGTACCAGCAGTATGTGGATGCGCAGCCGCTGCCCAGGCGCGGCACGCGGCCGCTGGTGCACATGGAGGTCTTCGCCGGTAACGACCTGCCGGTGTTCCTGGCCAAGTCGCGCCGCTATGCCAGCCTGCTGCCCGCCGGCAGTGGCAGTCTGTTCGTGATCGACAAGGGCGCGCGGCTGAAGCAGCCCGCAGCGGCCGACGGCACCATGGACCCGGATTCCACGCTGATGCAGCTGAAGGATTCCGGCGTAAGCCCCTGGACCAAGGTGCAGCGGTCGCAGCTGAAGGTGATGGATCGCAAGGCCCTGGGCGCCTATTCGTCCAGCAGCAAGAGCTACGCCAACGCGAAGGATGCCGAATTCACCGGCGTGTTCGTCGGCCCGACCGATGCGCAGCGGACGCAGTCGGAAAAGGAGGCCCGCAAGCACAACTACCTGCGCCGGGAGATGCGCGTACCGGTGGGCGAGGCGATGTGGGTGCTGCGCAAGGACCTGCGGCAATGCCCGGCCGGTGGCATGAAATGGTGGAAGAAGCACCCGTTGCGTGCCGATGCGCCCGATGGCGGCACTGTCGGGCTGGCGCGCGTGTTGTCGCGCGCCGAGCTGGAGCGCACCCCGGCGGCACAGCGTGCCCTGGACGCCGACGGCCACAGCTGGTGGGAAGTGACCGCGCGTGGCGAAAAGGCGGGCGAGACCTGGCGGGGCTGGGTGTGCGAGACGGGCCAGGCCAAGGTCGGCTGGCAGTCGCCGTGGGCATGGCCCGGCTTCGAGACCGTGGAGGAAGGCGGCATCCAGCCGGTGGACATGATGTCGGCCACGCTGGTGAAGATGGGCGTGGTGCAGGCCCATGAAGTCACCGACCACAAAATGCGCGCGGACAAGGTGGAGCGCAGTGCGCTGGTCCGCAAGCTGCACGCGCTGCTGGACAGCGATGGCAACGGCCACATCAGCAAGGCCGAGCTGCACACCGCCGCCAAGCAGCCGTTGCTGATGCAGGCGCTGAGCCGCCTGATCGTGCGCTACGAGAGCGAGTGGGGCGGGGAGGACGCCAAATGGGATGAGCTGGACCCGTTGATGCTCGACGGTGCCGTGGAATGGAAGGCCGAAAAGCTGCGTATCAAGCATCTGCGCTGGTGGAAAGACGTGGCACCCAAGGTGAAGGGCTTCCCGGCCGCGCCGGAGGTGTTCCACCTTCATCCGATCGGGCTGCTCAACAATTTCCATTCCGCGGCGGCCACCGCCAATGCCGATTCGCAGGCGGGCAAGGGCGAGGCCTACAACGGCCAGCGCGAAAAGAGCGGCGCACAATGGCACAAGCGCTTCATGCAGAGTGCCTCGGTGTCCGACCTGAAGGACCCGTTCCGCTCCAACGTCACCAAGTTCATCGCCGCGCTGAAGGCGGCCGGGGTGTCGATCAGCATCAACACCACGCTGCGCCCGCCGCAGCGCTCGTACCTGATGTACTACGCGCGCGAGATCGTCAGGGGCATGGACCCGGCGAAGGTGCCGGCATTCCAGCCGCAGAATGGCGATGCGCCGGTCAACATCGACTGGCAGCACCTCGATGCCAGCGGCAAGCCGGACCTGAAGGCGGCCAAGGCCGGCGCCAAGGCGATGGATGATGCCTACAGTGCGGCCGGTGCGATCGGCAAGCCCTACCACTCCAACCACAATGGCGGCGAAGCCATCGACATGCGGCTGACCCCGAACTGGGGCATCGGCAAGTCGGTGAAGAAGGCCGATGGCACCAGCGTTTCCATCAGCAGCAAGCAGGACATCATCGATGTCGGTGCCAGCTATGACGTCAAGCACTGGAACTATGCCGGCCCCAAAAGCAAAGCAGATGATCCCCACTGGTCCAAGACGGGCAACTGATATGGAAGAACGATTGAAGACGGCCGCGCTGCTGGCGCTGGGCCTGCTGCTGACCACCGCCTGCCAGGCGCAGCCGCCGCAGGCGCCGGTGCAGGCCGGGGCCTGGCGGAAAGTGTCCGATGCGCAGCTCGAGCGCAGCGCGCAGTTTTCGATGTTGCCGGCCAAGGCTGCGCCGGGCAGCCGCTGGGCGGTCTATGACGCGGGCAAGGACACGGTGGTCTGCTGCCTGGTGGTGGACGGGCCGGTGCTGGACGAGGCGGCGCTTGAGTCGACCTACAACATTCCCGGGCCGTGGATCACCGACCTGACCAATGGCTGGAACCTGGATGCCGCGCCCTACCGGCCGCAGGTCCAGCATGCCGTGGCCAAGGACGCGTTGGCAGGCTATCGATTCGGTGACAACGCCGGCAACGGCGGCGGGCTGCTGCTGCCGGCCAACGCCCGCGTGGCCGCACCGCGTACGCTGGAAATCGGCGGGGTCCGCTATGGCGTTGAGCGCAGGCAGCATGCGCTGGCCGACGACGATGGCACGGTGGTGACCTTTACCCTGCGCCCGGCAGCGGGCGGAACGCCGCTGAAGGTCGAAGTGCCCTATGCGACCTATTGATGGGACACGCCTGGCCGCCGTGGCGCTCTGACGCCCGGCTGCCGTGAAACGGGAGCGCGGTGGTTGGGGCGATGCGCGCCAACCGAGGATCCGAGGCCGCTTCAGCAGGCGGGCCGGTTGGGCGTTTGTGCTTGCCGCGTTCGCCTGCCTGGGCGTTGCCTGCCGCAACGGTGCGGCGGGGCAGGGTGAGCCGGCGCAGCAGCCGGGCCAACCGGGCGCCTCCGCTGCCTCGCCGGATGGCGCGTCGGCAACGCACCGCCGCCCGCCCGGCAATGCACCGTATGCCGGGGTGATCATCAACTACCCGCACTCGGGCTGCTCCTTCGCCTACAGTCCTGTCGACTTCTGCGATGCAGACCACCGCGCGCAGATCGAGACCGCCATCCGCACCCAGGCCCCCAACTTCAACCGGCATTACCTCCTTGCCGTGCTGCAGGAGCGCAAGGCGTACTTCCAGCAGTCGATCGTGCTGATCGACAGCCGCGATGGCACGGTGTTTCCACTGCCCATCGATGCGTTTTCCGGGCGCCTGGCCGGCACGGGTGGGGCCACGAGCGAGGGCACGGTGGAGACTGCCGTGGACAGCGATACCTTCTGCGTCAGCGGTGCACTGCTGGTCTACCGCGCGTTCGAACAGGGGCGGTTCTGTTTCGGTTTTGACGGACAACGGTTTACGGGGCACCCGACCCAGTACATGAACTAGTACATCCAGCACCGGCCGAGGGTGCTGGCACGCAGCCCGGGCCCATGGCATGCTCGCAGGAATGGGCCATTGATGGCCCCGGTGCAAGGACAGGGCGGGCATGAACGGACAAACCGGACGACGGGCCTTCGGGCTGGCGCTGCTGCTGTGCCTCGCCACGCCGTCCGTGCAGGGCGCCGTGCCACCGCCGTTCGGGGGATGGCGCAGCCTCGATTCGCGGGACGGTGCCGAACCGGCGCTACGCGATGTGCCGTTCGCCCTGCTGCCGGCCGACGCGCCACGCGGCACCCGCTATGCGGTGCTGGACCGGGAGGGCAAGCGGGTGGTGTGCTGCCTGCGGGTGGCCAGCACTGCGCTGGATGACACCGCGCTGCGCAAGGTCTACCAGCTGCCGGACGAATGGGTAATGGACCTGCACAACCAGCGCAGCGACCGCCGGCCGTGGGAGCCGCACGTGTTTGAAATGCGGCGGGAAGGCGAGCTGGTCAGCTATGTATTCGATGATGCCGTCGAAGCCTACAGCGAGATGGGCGGCCTGTTGTTGCCCCCCGACGCGAAGCTGCAGGCGGACGGCACCCTGACCGCGGCCGGGCAGTCCTGGCAGCTGCAGTTCCGCAGCACGCCGCTGGGGGATGACAGCAGTGCACTGGACCGGTTCACCCTGCAGCCGGCCGGCGCCAGCGGCAGCCCGCTGGTGGTCGAAGTGTCCTACGGAACCTATTGATCCATAACGTTAAAGTGGCGTGATGCCACGGGCGTGCGCTGTCGTTTGCCATCTGTTACCGTCGCCCTGCAGGGGCAAGGAAACGCCGTCGGTGCGCCGACGGGGCAAACGCTGGGAGCGCCATGGAAGCGATTCGCGAGCTCATGGTGCAGGCGGCCGGCCTGTCCGGCGAGCAACGCCTGTACACGGTGGAACTACCGGGATCGCCGGCGGTGGTGGTTGATCGCTGGCACGCAACCGATGCGCTGTCGCAGGGGCGTCACCTGCGGATCGAACTGCTGTCGATGGATGCCACCCTGCCGCTGGCGCAGTGGCTGGGGCAGCCGGGTTGCCTGCGCGTGCGCCAGGCCGATGGCCAACCGTGGACGCGGCATGGCGTGATCGCGGCGGCCGAGCAGGTGCAGTCCGACGGCGGACTCGTGCGGTATCGCGTCACGCTCGATGACTGGACCTGGTGGCTTGGCCAGGCTGTGTGCAGCCGCGTGTTCCAGGAACAGCGTGTGCGCGACATCATCGATGCGGTGTTTGCCGGCCATGCGCCCCACGCACAGTGGCGCTGGACCGACGAGGTCGAGGGCGTGCTGGCGGCCTCGCGACCCCGCAGCTACTGCGTGCAGTACCGGGAGACGGACCTGGCGTTCGTGCAGCGTTTGCTGGCCGAAGAAGGCCTGGGCTGGTGTGTGGAGGAACGCGATGATGCGCCTGCCGGGCATGGCCTGGTGGTGTTTGCCGATTCCACGCTGCTGCCCGAGGCGGCCCGCTCGCAGCAGGACGGGGGTATCCGCTTCCATCGTGCCGATGCTAGCGAGGCCAGCGATGGCGTGCAGCAGCTGGGGCAGCAGCGCCGGCTGCAGAGCACGCGGTTGCAGCTGCACAGCGGTGATTACCGCACGGTGCGATCGATCGTGGGGCAGCTGCCGGTGGACGGCGGTGGCACCACGCCGCGCGAAGATTACGATCCAGTGGGGGCGCACGCCTTTGCCGACACGGCGGAGCTGGAACACCATGCGCGGCTGGCCGCCGAGGCCCGCGAGGCCCAGACGCGGCTGTGGCATGGTCGTGGCAGCGTACGCAGCGCTGATGCGGGCCAGGTCTGGCAGTTGACCGGCACGCCGGGCGAGGTGCCCGCCGCCGTGCTGCTGGTGCAGGTGGACACGGTGGGCGTGAACAACCTGCCCGTTGACCTGCGCCGCGCGCTGGCCGCTACACAGGTCGGCGCAGCGGGGCTGCAGGCCGAGGCGGAAAGCCATGGCCATGCGCAGCGCTTCACCGCCATCGCCCGCGAGCGCCGCTGGCGCCCGGTGCTGGTGGACGGCACCGGCGCACGCCGCAATCCGCGCCCGACCGCACCGGGCTACCAGACGGCGATCGTGGTGGCCGGGCAGGGCGGCGATGGCACGGACCTGCACGCCGATGCGCACGGTCGTATCCGGGTGCGCTTCCACTTCCAGCAGGGCACGCAGGCCGGCGACAGCGCCTGGCTGCGGGTGGCGCAGCGCTATGCCGGTCCGGGCGTGGGCAGCCAGTTCCTGCCGCGTATCGGCCAGGAAGTGCTGGTGGCGTTCCTGGAAGGCGATATCGATCGTCCCGTGGTACTCGGCGCCCTGTACAACGGCCGCGGCGAAGCCGGCGTGGCGCCCACGCCGGGTGGCAGCGGCGCCGACAGTGATACGACGCTGTACGGGCAGGCCGGTGATGCACGCACCAGCGCCCAGGCCAACCTCAGTGGTGGACGGGCCCCGGCGTGGCACGCGGCAGGCGCCGGAGACAATGCACACCGGCACGGTGGCGCCCTGTGGGGCGTGCGTTCGCGCGAATGGAACGGCGGCGAGGGCAGCAACCACCTGCTGTTCGACGATTCGGACCAGCAGCTGCGTACGCAGCTGGCCAGCAGCCAGCAGGCCTCGCAGCTGACGCTGGGCCACCTGCGGCACCAGGCGGACAACTACGTGGGCAGCCTGCGCGGGACCGGCTTCGAGCTGCGCAGCGATGCCTGGGGCGTGATGCGTGCGACGGCGGGCAGCTGGCTGACCGCGTATGGCCGCCGCGGGCCGTCACCGGCAGGCGAGGCGGTGCAGCCGGCGGCGCTGCTGACGCAGCTGCAAACACTGGGCGCGCGCTTCACCCAGGCCGCGCGTACCCACCAGACCAGCCCGCTGGCGCTGCAGGAAGGCACCGGCGCGATGGGCCGCTCGCGGCAGGTGCCCGACCACGCGCCGGTGCCGGCGCTGCACGCCATCGCGGCGACAACCGTGGCCGGTAGCGACTTTGCCGGCGCGCGCGATCAGGCACTGGAGCACCGTGCCGAGGGGGGCCAGGATCGCGTGCCGCACAGTGGTGATCCAGTGCTGGGTCTGGCTGCGCCGCAGGGCGTCGTGCAGGTAGGCGGACAGGCGCTGCACTGGAGCGCGGGCGAAGGGCTGATGCTGGCCAGCGGGCAGCACAGCGATGCCAGCGTGATGGGCGGTGCCCGCCTGCATGCCGGGCAGGCGCTGGGGGTGCTGGCGGCGGCGGTGGAGAATGGCGCTGCGGCGGCAACGGCGCTGAGCGCGGTGGCCGGCAGCGGCGAGCTCGACATCCGCGCGCAGGCCGATGCGATCCAGATCCAGGCGCGGCAGGCGCTGCGTGCCACCAGCGGGCAGGCGGCGCTGGAGATGGCGGCCAGCAAGGTGGTGCACATCGCCACCGCCGGCGGCGCCAGCGTGACCCTGGCCGGCGGCCAGATCATCATCAACGCACCGGGCACGATCACCGTGCACGCGCAGCGCAAATCGTTCGTCGGCCCGGCCCAGCGCGACTACCCGCTGCCACAGATGCCGCGCAGCAGCTGCAGGAGCTGCATCCTCGATGCCATGCGCCAGGGCACGCCGGGGGTGCTGGTCTGATGCCGCGCTATGCCGTCATCGACAGCGCACAACGGCCGCATTTCGACGAACGGTTGTCGCGGCTCGGGGCGCGTTACTGCTCATTGTTCGAGGGCCACGCCGAAGCCAGCCTGGGCGACATCGCCGCCCTGCTGGTGGAATACCCCGACACCGGCACCGACGCGTCGCCGGCGCTGGCGGCGGAGATCGCGCGGCTGGCCGCCGACAGGCCGGCGGTCAGCCTGTACTGGAGCGCGCTGGACCTGCAGGCGCTTGCGCGGCATTTCCGTGCGTTCCACCTGGCCCGGGTGCCGGAAAAGGGCGGCAGCGAGATGCTGCTGCGCTGGTACGACACCCGCATCCTGCCTGCGTTGATGGACGTTTTCACACCGGCACAGCGCGCAGCACTGCTGCAGGGCATCCAGCGCGGGCAGTACTACGACCGCTTCGGCGATCTGCACGCACTGGACTGCACCGACCTGCCCGACGGTGAGCTGCCTGCGCTGCCACCGTTGCAGCTGGATCCTGCGCAGTACCAGGCGCTGCTTGAGGCGTGCGAGCCGGACGTGGTCATCGCCCAGCTGCGGCGGGTGATTCCCGATGAGATGCGCCGGCTGGACCGCCGGGCGCTGTATCCCTTCGTCAGCACCGCCGTACAGGACACGCTGGCGCATGGTGTGCAGCAGACCGACGACCACGTGCAGTATGCGTTGCTGGCGCTGTACACCTCCGGTGGCTTCCGCTCGCACCCGGCGGTGGTGCAGCGCATGGCAGGGCATCGCGATGTCCATGAACAACCCTTTTCGGACTGGGTGATCAACCTGCCCGAGGACATCTGGTCGAGCGGTACGCCGCTGTGGAATGGCGATGCCGCTCACGCGCCAGCGCCGCCAGCCGAAGCGGGAGAATGGCGATGAAGCGGCAGAGGGGGAGTGTGTTGTGCTGCGTCGGTGCTGGGCGCGACGAAGGTGGCACCATGAACGTTGTCAGCACACGATCGCTGCCGCTGTTGGCCGACGGCATCATGAGAGAGATCCGGGAGGAATCATGCGTCTGAAGAAGATCGGCCTGCTGGGCCTGTTCAGCATCCTGGTGGGGGTGCTGCCGGGCTGCCAGGCGCAGGAACGCAGCAACTCAACCGGTGTGGTGGGCTACAACCACACCGACAACCCCATCTACGAGTTCATGCTCAACGGGGAAAGCGGTGGCTCGGTCGATGCGCACAGCGGCGGGGGATCGATGGTGTGCTGCATCGTCATTCCCGCGGTCTGGCGCCCCGGCCTGGAGGTGAACGTGCGCTGGAGCCATGACCTGAAGACCTACCAGCAGAGCACGGTGCCGTTGCCAGCCTACGATGAGAGGGCTGGGCACATGGCGGTCCATTTCCTCCGCAACGGCGAAGTGAAGGTGTATGTCAGCCACCTGTACCTGGGCCATCCCGATTACCCCCTGACGGGGCCGGAGGCGGGCCTGCGCGAAGGCGAGAACCCGGTGCGCCAGGATCTGCTGGATGCGAAGAAGGAGGCACCATGACCGCTGTCAGCACACGACCGCTGCCGATGCCGGCCGACGGCCTGCGTCGCCTCAGCGGCGCCGAAGCACAGCGCCGGGCTGCTGCACTGGCCTGCCTGCGCAGCCCGGGCTCGGAATGCCAGGGCCAGGTCCACGTGAACATCTTCTTCGACGGTACGGGCAACAACCGGCTGTGGGCGGGAACCTATGTGCACGGCAAGACCCGCAGCACGCAGAGCCAGCTTGCGCGCAATGGCCACAGCAACGTGGCGCGCCTGTTCGATGCCCGCTTGGATGAAAAGCAGAACGGCTTTTTCAGCTTCTACGTCCCGGGGGTCGGAACACCGTTCGCCGAAGTGGGCGATACCAGCCAGGAAGGCGACACGCTGGGTGCGGCGGCGGCCAAGTACGGTGCGCATCGCATCCACTGGGCCATTCTTCAGATCATCAATGCGGTGCATGCCTACCTGACATCAGGCGATCTGATATCCAACGAAGAAATGAATGCGCTGGTGGCGACGATGAGCCGCACCCGCCTGCTGGAAGGGCCGCTGCGCCGCGCGATGATGCAGTCCATTGCATCCCGCCTGGAAAACGTGGTCAAGCAGCACCAGCGCAGGGTGACCGCCGTGCACGTCTCGGTGTTCGGTTTCTCCCGTGGCTCGGCGCAGGCGCGTGCCTTCGTGCACCGGCTGTACGAGGTGGCCGAGGTGTGGGGCAGCGGGTGTGGCTACAACATTGCCGGCATTCCGCTGCAGCTGAATTTCATGGGGGTGTATGACACGGTGGCTTCGGTCGGCATCGCCGGCATGAGCCGGGTGTTCAAGGGCAAGCTGGACTGGGCCGCCGGCGAGATGATGAGCATCCACCCGGAGGTGAAGCAGTGCGTGCACTTCGCCGCGCTGCACGAGCAGCGCATCAACTTCCCGCTGGATCTTGCCAGCGGCGGGCGCGAAAGCCTGTACCCGGGCATGCACTCGGATGTCGGCGGCGGATATTCGCCGGGGGGGCAGGGCAAGGATGTCGTGGGCGGCAAGGCCGATGGCACGGCCAAGCTGTCGCAGATCACGCTCATCGACATGCACCATGAGGCGATCAAGGCCGGCGTGCTGCTGAAGACGATCGAGGAGCTCCGCACCCAGGCCATCCCGGCGCTGCACTTTGGCTGCCACCCGGACCTGGTGAGGGACTACAACGCCTGGCTGGCCGGGCATGGGGTCGGTACGGGCGACCATGCCGAGCAGATCCGCGCGCACTGCCGGCAGTACGTGGCGTGGAAGGGGCTGCGCTACCAGCCGGGGGCCGAGAACCTGCAGCAGCAGCCGTTCTACCGGCAGGCAGATGGCGAGGACAAGGACGATCTGAACAACGCGCAGCGTGACTTCGGACGTATGGTGGACAACCTCGGGCAGGGGCGCCGGGACATGGCCGCCCACCGCACACAGATGGCGCAGGCCCAGCAGCGGGTGGAGGAAGGGCGCAGGACCGGGCGGCCAGTATTCGAGGCGGCCCAGCGCGCCTCGCAGCCGGCCTACGACTACGCGCGGATTCCCGCCGAGACCAGTACGCTGCTGGATCTGGTGCTGGACAAGGCACCGGTGCCGGCGGCCAGCGCGGTGCTGTTCGACAACTATGCCCATGACTCGCTGGCCGGCTTCTACATGAGCCGCTGGACCGAACTGAACATCCCGACCCTGAGCACCTATGGCTACCTGCGCTACCGGGAGGTGTTCAACGTGGCCGGCATCGCGCCACAGGTGTGCCAGGACCCGGCCACCCTGCCGCCGGCCAACATTCCCACCATCGGCGGGGCATTCCAGCAGCTGGGGGCGGCGATGGGGCGCTGAGGGGGCCGGGCGGCGCGCGCGGCGGGGCCATGCCGTCTACACTACGCGCCGCGCTGTCGCCCCGTGAGTGCCGTGTCCCGTCTGTTGCTGTTGTTGCCCTGCCTGCTGTTGTCCGCGTGTGCCAGCACGCCGGCCCCGCCCGCCGCCTCCGATGCCCTGTGGCGGCTGATCCAGCGTGACTGTCTGGCAGCCGGTGGGCCGCAGGGGCCTTGCCTGGCAGTGGAGCCGGCACCTGACCGCCGCGATGTGCTGGTCAAGGACCGGCATGGGGATTATCAGTTCCTGCTGATGCCGATGGACCGGGTCAGCGGGATCGAGAGCCCGCAGTTGTACCAGCGCGGCGCACCGAACTACTTCGCTGCCGCCTGGCAGGCACGCGCGCAGACCGAGCGTGCGCTGGGCCGGCCGCTGCCGCGCAATGTGGCCAGCCTGTCGCTGAATTCCCCGCAGGGCCGCTCGCAGCACCAGCTGCACATCCACATCGACTGCCTGCGCGCGGACGTGCTGCAGGTGCTGGATGCGCAGGCGGGCGCGATCGGTACGCGCTGGGCGCCGCTGGCCCAGCCCCTGCGCGGCCACATCTACCAGGCCCGCGCACTGCCGGGCGAGCAGCTGCGGGCCAACCCGCTGAACCTGCTGGCACAGGACCTGGCCGGCGCCGACGTTGGCCAATGGGGCGTGACGGTGGTGGGGCGCGATGCGGTCGAGGGCGGGCCGGGTTTCGTGCTGCTGGCCACGCGGGTTGATCCGGCCAGCGGCAACGATGCCAGTGCCGAGGAGCTGCAGGACCACGCCTGCACGGTGCTGACCGGCGCGCACGATGCGATGGAGCGCGTGCGCTGAGGCGCATCAGGCCGCCGGCGGCCAGTCCGGGGCGGTCTGTGCATACAGGCAGCGGTCCTGCCAGCCGTCGGGGGCGCGGTGATGGCCGCGCAGCACCCCTTCACGACGGAAGCCGGCTGCCAGCAGCGCCTCCCTGAGATGGTCGTGGCCGGCGGGGGGCAGCAGCAGGCAGACGCGGTGCAGGCCCACCTGCTCGAACAGGAACCGGCACAGGGCGAGCATCGCCGACCGCAGCTGGATGGCATCCATCAGCAACGCACGACAGGGCCAGTCCAGCTGCGCACGCTGGGCGTGGATGCATTCCAGCTGCACGGAGAGCTGGCCGATCAGGCGGTCCTGCTGCTGCTCGAACACGCCCAGCAGCAGGCGATCGTCGGCATGCTGCAGGCGTGAGCGCTGCACGCTGGCCAGGAAGCGGTCTTCGCCGGCGGGATCATGGGGGTGGCATTGCAGCCGCCGCACGCGCTCATGGAAGCGGCGCCAGATCGGCAGGTCCACGCGTTGCAGCGGGCGCAGCACGGTGTCGCCGTGGCGCAGGTGAAGCAGGTGCCGGCGCAGGACCGGGCGCAGCAGGGGAACGGAGGGCAGGGAGGCAGTCATGGGACCTGACGATGCCGCGCATGCCACCGGAGTGGCAATCGAAAACATTGTATTCGGGCCAAATCCGTCAACGCTGGGCTTAGGTCGTTACGCCATAAGCGCATCAGGCCAGATCATTTCCGTCTGTAACCGTCACCCGGGACACTGCCCAGTACCGGGGTTTCCGGCCGTGTGCATCACCGGCCGGCCCCGGACCACCCCCCGTCTCCAGGTACCCCATGTCCATCCACACCCTGGGGCTGCGCCCGCGTCCGCTGGCGTTCGCCCTGTCATCGCTGTTGTTCGCCACCGCGCCGGCCTTCGCCGGGGATGCCACACCGACCACCCTGCAGGAAGTCACCATCACCGGCTCGCGCATTCCACGCGCTACCGTTGAAGGCCCGTCACCGGTCACCGTGATCACGCGCGAACAGATCGACGCGCAGGGCTACCGCAATGCCTTCGATGCGCTCAGTGCACTGACCGAAAATACCGGCAACGTACAGGGCGAGGATTTCGGCAACACCTTCACCCCGGCGGCAAACACCATCAACCTGCGCGGGCTGGGCCCGAACCGCACGCTGGTGCTGGTCAACGGCCGGCGCCAGGCTGACTATCCACTGGCCTACGACGGTTCGGTGAACGTGGTGAACCTGGCCAACATTCCCACTGCGTTGATCGAGCGCATCGAGATCCTGGCCGGCGGTGCGTCGGCGGTGTATGGCTCCGATGCCATCGCCGGCGTGGTCAACATCATCCTGCGCAGGCAGTACGACGGTGTGGGTATCAACGTGCGTGCCGGTGGCACCGAACAGGGCGGTGGCGACAACCAGCGCGTGCAGGTGGTCGGCGGTGGCAATGGCGAGCGCTGGCATGGGGTGTTTGGCCTGGAGCTGGGCAACCGGAAGGCGATCTTCGCCTCGCAGCGTGATTTCATGGATTCGCTGGCCGATGATCCGCGCGGCATCACGCCGCTGGCGACGGCGGTGGCCTACCGCCGCAATGCCAGCAGCAACCGCTACATCGACCCGGGCAGCGCCGCCTGCGCGAACATCGGCGCGCTGTATGGCGACAGCGTGTTCCTGGCCAGCAACCCGCGCCAGGGCAATTACTGCGGCAGCAACACCGCCCCGGCCACGTTCTGGTCGGTGCAGACCGAGAAGCGCAATCTTGATGCCTATGGGTCGCTGACCTGGGCGCTGGATGAGCGCAACGAACTGTTCGCCGACGTTGCCGTGGGCAGTGCACGCATCTACAACAATACCCGTGCGCCCACCTGGACCTCGGCGCGCACGTATTTCTACAACCAGAACACCGCGGCACTGGAGACCTGGTACCGCCGCTTCGCGCCGGAGGAGATCGGAAGCCGCCAGGCCAATGCCAACCGCTTCCTGGAAAATTCCTGGTCGTTCACGGTCGGTGCCAAGGGCCAGATCGGTGATAGCGACTGGCAGTACGAGACCAGCTATGGCCGCTCGCGGTATGAGAACCGCACGCGCCGCCCGGTGCTGCTGGCGGGCATCAACGACTACCTGCTGGGTCCGCAGCTGGGCACGCGCAATGGCGTGCCGGTGTATGCGCCCGATCCGGCGCGGCTGTACCAGGCGCTGACACCGCAGGAGTACGGGCAGCTGTCTTCCACCCAGGAAAGCCGCAATGCCGCCTGGCTGCAGACGTTCAGTGCGAGCGTCAACGGCCGCCTGTTCGCGTTGCCGGGAGGCGATGCCGCGCTGGCGGCCGTGGTGGAGGCGGGCAGCCAGGGCTACAGCAACCGTCCCGATCCGCAGCTGGGGCAGGGCGTGTTCTGGAACACCAGCGCGGGCGTGCCGGCCGGCGGGGAGCGTGACCGCTATGCCGCCGGCGTGGAACTGCAGCTGCCCTTGCTGGAAAAGCTGACCACCACGCTGGCGGGCCGCTATGACCAGTACCGTGCCGGTGGCAACCATATCGGCAAGGCCACCTGGAGCCTGGGCGTGGAGTTCCGCCCGCTGGACAGCCTGCTGCTGCGCGGCAGTGCCGCCACCAGCTTCCGTGCGCCGGACATGAACTATGTGTTCGCCACCGAGACGCGCGGCTACAACCCCGGCCTGACCGATTACTGGCGCTGCCGCACCGCCGGCCAGCCGTATGACAACTGCGACTACAACAATCTGTCGATCGATTTCACCAGCACCGCCAATCCGCAGCTGCAGCCGGAAACCGCCAAGTCCTACGGCCTGGGGCTGGTATGGTCGCCACTGGCCAGCGTCGATGTCAGCGTGGACTACTACGACATCCGCATCGACAATGAAGTGACCAACCTGGACAGCAGCCGCATCCTGCGCGATGAAGCCGACTGCCGCCTGGGCCGCACGCTTGGCGGCGAAACGCGCGACATCAGCTCGCCGGTCTGCGTGGATGCGCTGGCACGGGTGATCCGCAACCCGTCCAACGCGGCGGTGCAGCCGGACCAGGTTACCCGGGTGCTGATCAACCCGATCAATGCGGCGTCCGAGTCGGTGCGCGGCGTGGACGTGAAGGGCAACTGGCGGCTGGATGCCGGGCGCTACGGCCGCTTCACCACGCGCCTGGCCTACAGCTTGGTGCTGTCGCATGAGTATCGGCAGTTCTCGGATGACCCGCTGCGTGACGTGCGCAATTCGCTGGACGAGTTCCAGTGGCGCAGCAAGGCCAATGGCAGTATCACCTGGCAGTACAACGACTGGACGGCCACGCTGTATGGCAACCGTTACGGTTCGCTGCCCAAGAGCGATGGCAGCGGCCGCATCGCGCCCTACATCACCTACAACGGCAGCGTGTTCCGCCAGTTCGGCGAAAACCTGTCGGTGGGCGTGATCGTCAACAACCTGCGCAACAGCAATCCGCCGGCGGACAGGAACGGCGGCGGTTGGCCCTACTACCCGGTGGGCAACTACGACCCGTACGGCCGCCAGTTCTGGCTGCAGGCGGACTACCGGTTCCGTTGACGGCGCACACGCCCCTGATGCATCCGCCAGGCATGGCCTGGCGCTACACAGGGCGTGGATGGCGTGGATGGCGGGTGTGGTCGGGGATGACCCTGTGGTAGATCCACGCCATGCGTGGATGGGGCGTTCCCGGTCATGCCTGCATCCGCCAGGCATGGCCCGGCGTTACCGGGTCAGGGCAGGGCCTGGGCCAGGTACGATTCGATGACGTAGCTGAAAGGACGCTGCTGGTTGTCGCGCAGCAGCGCGCGGACTTCCAGCACGGTGGCATGGTCGCCGCTGCCACGCGGCGGCCAGAACGTCTGATCGGCCTGGGTCTGGCGCTGGAAACCGAGCGGGCTGACCACGCGGCCGAACGGTTCGTCGGTGCTGTCCAGCACCTCGTTCATGGCCGGGCTCAGGCGCTCGGGCAGGTACCAGTTGTCCGCCTCGGACAGCACGCGTGCGCCACAGGCCAACTGCACCCGGCGGTAACGCAGAGGCGTCTGGGGTGTTGCGCCCAGTGCCGCCATGACCTCTGGCGGCGCCGGCTTGTCCTGGCCATGCACCCGGACGGCACGCACGCGGGCCTGTTCGGCCAGGCCATGCTCGGCGCACCAGGTTTCCAGGGTGGCCGTGGCGCTGCGCCCGGCCAGGATGCGCTGGTGCAGGATCTCCACCAGCGCCGAGGGCGCCACACGTTGCTGGCCCGGGGGCGATGGCGGCGCAGCCACCGGCGCATCGGCCGCGGACAGGCTGGCGATGGGCGCAGCGGCCAGCAGCGACGCGGCCTGCCAGCGGCGGAGACGATCGTGGCGGTCGGTGGGGCCCATGCAGCATCACAGCGTAAACAGGGGCCTATGGTACCCGTTCAGGCGTATCCACGGCGTGCCACGTGCCGTGCCGTTCAGTCCGGCTCCCGCCGGACCTGCCCCCACAGTGCCGTTGCCAGCGCACGCACCGCATCGCCTGCGTCGGGCCGGTGCAGCAGGCCGATCTCGTAGGTATCAACGACCGGCAGGCCACGCTGGCCGTCGATGATGCGGTGACCGGCGCCGACGGCCCGCCGCGGCAGCAGGCTGATGCCGATGCCATCGGCCACTGCTCCCTGGATGCCGCTCAGGGACGAACTGGTGAAGGCGATGCGCCAACGCAGCCCCAGTGCTTCCACGGCCTGGATCATCTCGTCGCGGTACAGGCCCCGGGGGGGAAACATCACCAGTGGCAGCGGGTCCAGCCGCAGGCAGGCGCTGCGCTGGCTGTCGATCCAGTGCATCGGCTCGTGCCGGCAGTGCACGGCCGGCCGGCTGTTGCGGCGCTGCTTGACCAGTACCAGGTCCAGCTCGCCGTGGTCGAAGCCATGGGCCAGATCACGGCTGAGGCCGCTGCTGATTTCCAGCTTGACCTGCCGGTGGCGGTGGCTGAAGGCGGCCAGCATGCCGGTGGTCTGCGGGTTGACGAAATCCTCCGGCACGCCGATGCGCACGGCGGTTTCCACGGTGGCACCGGCCAGCGCCTGCAGCAGTTCCTCGTTGAGGTCAAGCATGCGCCGCGCATAGCCCAGCAGGGTGTGCCCGGCGTCGGTGGGCTGCACGTCACGATGGCTGCGTTCGAGCAGGCGATGCCCGGCCAGGTCCTCCAGCCGCCGTATCTTCTGGCTGACCGTGGACTGGGTGGAGTGCAGGCGGGTGGCGGCGGTGGTGAAGCTGCCACAGTCGGCCACCATCACCAGGGCCCGCAGCAAGTCCAGGTCGAACAGGGTTCTATTCGATTTGCCACTGTCTTCCATTTGAACATTTAATTTCTGGATGTATGGGGCGGACTTCTACCATGCAGGTCCGGGGGCGGCAATGCCGTCGCCCCCTCGCCCCAGGAGGCCCGCCCATGCGCATCCGACGCGCCCGCCCCTATCGCCTGCTGCTGTGGTGCCTGATGGCGCTGGTGCTGCCGGCCAGTGGCGCTGGCGGGGATGCCGGGCAACGCCTGCGGGCAGCGGCCAGCCTCGGCGATGCGCGGGCCGTGCACGAGGCGTTGCAGGCCGGGGCCCCGATCGACGCCCGCGATGCCCGGGGCCGCACGGCGCTGCTGCTGGCCACCCATGGCAACCACGTGGATGCGGCCCGGGTGCTGGTTCAGGCCGGTGCCGACGTCAATGCCAAGGATGCGATCCAGGACAGTCCCTACCTGTATGCCGGTGCGCGCGGCCTGGACGCCATCCTTGAACTGACCCTGCAGCATGGCGCGGACCTGGCCAGCACCAACCGCTACGGCGGCACAGCGCTGATACCGGCCGCCGAGCGTGGCCATGTACGCACCGTGCAACGGCTGCTGCAGGCCGGCGTCGCAGTGGACCACGTCAACCGCCTGCACTGGACCGCGCTGCTGGAAGCCATCGTGCTCAGCGACGGCGGCCCGGCCCACGTAGAGATCGTGCAGGCGCTGCTGGCAGCGGGGGCAGACCCGATGCTGGCCGATGGGGAAGGCGTGACCCCGCTCGCCCATGCCCGCCAGCGCGGCTACCACGCGATCGTATCCCTGCTGCGTGCGGCGGGCGCCGATCATTGAACGCTTTCCCCTTCCCATCCGTGCACCTGCACGTGTTCCCGAGGATGTTGTCCATGCCCCGTCTTGCCCTGTTGACCCTTGCTTTCGCCGCCGCCGGCCTGCCCATGGCGGTACAGGCAGCCGAAAACGCCGACCTGCTGATCCGCAACGCCACCGTGGTGGATGTCGAGCATGCACGTACGCTGCCCGGGCAGAGTGTGGTGATCCGCGGCGAGGACATCGTGGCGGTGGGGCCGGACGCGCAGGTGCGCGCGCAGTGGCAGGCGCGCCGGCAGATCGATGCCAGTGACCGTTACCTGATACCGGGCCTGTGGGACATGCATGTGCACTTCGGTGGTGGCCCGGCGCTGGTGGAGGAGAACAAGGCGTTGCTGCCGCTGTACATCGCCCATGGCATCACCACCGTGCGGGACTGTTCGGGTGACCTGCCGCAGCAGGTGCTGCAGTGGCGCGGCGAGATCGCCGCCGGCACGCTGTTCGGTCCACGCCTGCTCACCTCCGGTGCCAAGATCGAAGGCATCAAGCCGGTGTGGAAGGGCACGATCGAAGTGGGCAGCAGGGCCGACGTCGATCAGGCGATCACCCGCCTGCAGCATGACAAGGTCGATTTTGTGAAGATCACCGACAGCACGCTGACCCCGGAGCTGTTCCTGTATTCGGCCAGTGCCGCGCGCCAGGCCGGTTTCCGGGCGTCGGGCCATATCCCGATGGCGCTGACCGTGGAGCAGGCGGTGGATGCCGGGCTGGCATCGATCGAGCACCTGGACTATGCATTCAAGGCCGGCAGCCGGGACGAGGCGAAGATTGCCGCGGATTTCGGCGCGGGCCGCATCGACCGCGCTGAAGCCAACCGTCGCCTGGACAGCAGTTTCGACCGGGAGACCGCCCTGCGTGCCTACCGTGATTTCGCCCGTCGCGGCGTATTCGTGACACCGACCCTCAACGGTGGGCGCATCCTGGATTTCCTGGACCAGCATGACCATGCCAACGATCCCTACCTGGCCTACATCGGCCCGGGCCTGCGTGCGACCTACACCTGGCGGGTGGAGCGTGCGGCCAAGGCCAGCCCGGCGCAGATCGAAGCGCGGCATGCGCAGTACCACCAGGTGGCGGCGGTGCTGCCGCTGCTGCAGGAGGCCGGCGTGACGATCATCGCCGGTACCGATGCCGGCTTCCTCAACTCGTTCAACTACCCTGGCATCGGCCTGCACCAGGAGCTGCAGTTGTTCGTCAAGGAAGGCCTGAGCGCGCCGCAGGCGCTGTCGGCGGCGACGCGCTCGGGCCCGGCCTGGTTCGGGCAGATGGATCGCTATGGTGGCATCGGCCAGGGCAAGGCTGCCGACCTGGTACTGCTGACGGCCAACCCGCTGCAGGACATCGCAGCGACGGAAAAGATCGACACGGTGATCCTGCGTGGCACCGTCTATGACCGCAAGGCGCTGGACGCGATGCTGGCCGACACCCGCGCGAAGGTCGCGGAATGGAACGCAAAGCGGTAGAGCCACGCCATGCGGGGATAGAGCCTTCGGTCAGATGCCGTGCGACGGAGGCATTCCGCCAGGCATGGCCTGGCGCTACCGTGTGCGCCGTTGGTGAATCCAGCGGATGCGTGGATGAGCCTTCGATCGGCCGTGTGCGCCGTTGGTGAATCCACCTGCGGCCGCATGGGCCATGGGTAGATCCACGCCATGCGTGGATGCGGTTGCCGGCAGTCAGGGGCGCGGTGGCAGCGGGGCCGGGCGCATGCCGTGCAGGCTGGGCAGGGCGGCCTTCATCGCTTCGATGAAGGCCCGCAGGCGCAAGGGCTGCTGGCGGTCGGCCGGGAACACAAGGTGGACCGGCAGCGGCGGCGCCTCCCAGTCGGGCAGCAACTGCACCAGCCGCCCCTGGGCCAGATCATCGGCGACCAGCCAGGCGGAAACCACCGCTGCGCCGAGCCCGGCGCGTACCGCATGCTGCACCACGAACAGGTTGTCGGTCAGCAGCCGGGGCGCGAAGGTCAGCGTGTGCGCGTGGCCGCGCTGGTCATGCAGCACCAGCCGTTCGCGGTAGAAGGTGGTGATCGAGACCCAGGGCAGGGCCTGGGCGTGCTGTGGCGTGGTGACCGTCGCCGGATCGGCCAGTGTCGGCGCCGCCACCACGATGCGCGGCACCTCCGCCAGCGGCAGGGCCACCAGCCGCGATTCCTTCACGTCACCGACCCAGATCGCGCAGTCCATGCCTTCGGCGATGAAATCCGGCCGCCGATCTTCCAGGATCCACTCCAGGCTCAGCTGCGGGTGGCGGGCCAGGAAGGCCAGCATCGGGTGGGCCAGCTGGGCCTGGCCGAAGGCATGCGGTGCCAGGATGCGCAGGTGGCCACGCAGCACGTCCGGCTCACCCTGCAGTTCGGCCTGCAGCGATTCCCATTCGTCCAGCACGCGCTGGGCATGGCGCTGGCAGCGCAGGCCCTCCTCGGTCAGCTGCAGGCCATGGGTGGAGCGTTGCAGCAGGCGCAGGCCCAGCTGGCGCTCCAGCGCCTGCAGGCGGCGGCTGATGGTGGGCTGGGTGGTGCCGAGCTGTGCGGCGGCGGCCGACAGGCTGCCGGCATCGACGATGCGCAGGAAGGTGCGCAGCAGTTCCAGGCGATCGGCGTTGGTGGCGGAATCCTGCATGCGTCGTGCGTATGACCAGTATGCCTGCGAGCCTACTACAGGTATGGGGAGGCTGGGCGCAGTCTAGCCACCGCATTTCCTCCCCCATGAGTTTTTCCATGTCCACACCGTCCGTTTCAGTGGCCGCGCCTGCGGTCGCTGGCCCGTCCGCACCCCTGGTGGTGTCGATGGCCGCAGGGGCCGGCTTTGCCGTGGCCTCCCTCTACTACAGCCAGCCGATGCTGGGCCTGATCGCCCAGGACCTGGGCGCTGGCGAGCGCGGCGCCGGGCTGGTGCCGACCCTGACCCAGCTGGGCTATGCGCTGGGCATCCTGTTGCTGGCACCGCTGGGTGACCGTTTCGACCGCCGTGTGCTGATCCTGGGCAAGTCGGTGCTGCTGGCCCTGGCGCTGGCGGCGGCGGCGATGGCCGCGCAGCTGCCGGGCCTGCTGGCGGCCAGTCTGGTCATCGGCCTGGTGGCGACGCTGGCCCAGGACATCGTGCCCGCCGCCGCCACGCTGGCCCCCGAGGCCCGGCGCGGGCAGGTGGTGGGCCGGGTGATGACCGGCCTGCTGCTGGGCATCCTGCTGTCGCGCGTGGTCAGCGGCCTGGTGGCACAGGCGTGGGGCTGGCGCACGCTGTTCGTGCTGGCGGCGGTGGCCGTGGCGCTGATGGGCCTGGTGCTGGCCCGCGCGCTGCCGCGCTTCGCGCCGACCACGACCCTGCGTTATCCCGCGCTGCTGGGCTCGCTGTGGGCGCTGTGGCGGCAGCAGCCGCAGCTGCGCCGCGCAGTGGCCAGCCAGTCGTTGCTGGCGGTGGGCTTCAGCGCGTTCTGGTCGACGCTGGCGCTGATGCTGCATGCCCGCCTCGGGCTGGGCAGTGCGGCGGCAGGGGCGTTCGGCATTGCCGGTGCCGCGGGTGCGCTGGCGGCACCGGTGGCGGGGCGATACGCCGATCGGCTGGGCAGTCATGCCGTGGCACGCCTGGCGATCGGCGTGGCATTGATCGGCTTTGCGCTGCTGCTGACCGATGCGTGGCTGCCGATGGTGGCGCTGCTGCCGGTGCTGGTGGTCAGTACCGTGCTGTTTGATTTCGGTTTCCAGTCGGCGTTGATCGCGCACCAGACGCTGGTCTATGGCCTGGTACCGCCGGCGCGCAGCCGGCTCAACGCGCTGCTGTTCACCGGCATGTTCGTCGGCATGGCCAGTGGTGGCGCGCTGGGCAGCCTGGCGTTGGCGCAATGGGGCTGGATGGGTGTCGCGTCGCTGGCCACGTTGTGTGCCGGTGGCAGCCTGCTGTTGCGGCTGCGGTGAGGAAAGGCATCCACGCGTGGCGTGGATCGACAGGAGCGTGTACGTGATGCACGTCAGGCCCCGGTGGATCCACCCCATGCGTGGATGAGCGGCACGCACATGGCGTAATCCGCTCTGGTATCGCGCGGGCTGTCCCGCGCACGCTCGTGGCCTCTCGATTCTGGACGGCCGGAGGCGGGGTACATGCAGGGATGTGGATGGATGCTGCTGCTTTGGCTGCTGGCGCTGGATGCCGGTGCGCAGTCCCGTGTCTACAAGTGCATCGGCGGTGCCACGCCGGTGTACCAGCAGACGCCCTGCCAGGGGCAGGCCGAATGGCGATGGGAGATTCCCGTTGAGGCATCGCAGCCGCGGATCACGGCGGCGCCGGCTTCGCCCCGGCCACGCAGCGTGCGCGGTCGATCACAGCCGATGCGGCGTGCGCCGGTGTCAACCGCGGGGCAGGGCGGTGTGATCGGCTGGGCCAGTGATACTGCCGCGTGCAATGAGGCGCGTCGGCTGCGTGGCCAGCGCCTGGCCGCGTCGAAACGTCTGGACTACCTGCAGCGCCGGCAACTGGATGACGCGGTGCATGCAGCCTGCCGCTAAGCCTGGAAACGAAGACGGCACCCGAAGGTGCCGTCCACGAACAACGCCTGCGCTGCGGCTCAGTGGCCGTCGTGGCTGCTGGCGGCCGGTGCCGGTGCATCGGTTTTGGGCAGGCTCAGCTCCGGGTTGCCCTGTTCGGCCTGCAGGACCTGGATGCGGCGCTGCAGGGCGTCAAGCTGGCTGTTGGTGCTCTGCACATCGGTGCTGAGGCTGACCGCCTGCTGCTGGGCCTGCTGCAGGGCGGCGCTGACCTGTGCCGATTGGGCCTGCTGCTGTTCCATTTCCTGCTGCAGCGAGCGAAGGCGCTCTTCGTTGTAGGCCACCAGCCGCTCGGTGTAGCGCTTGCCGGCTTCCAGGCGGGTGGTGTCGATGTACACCTGCGAAAGCTGTTCGGTCTGCTGCACGAAGGTACGGTAGACACGTTCGGCGTTGTCGACGGCATCGGTCTTGATCACGCGCCAGAAGTTCTTTTCCTGGAACAGCGCGACGTAGTAGGTCAGCGTGCTGCTGTTGAACAGCAGGCTGGCGCCATAGTTGCCGTTGTAGGTGGTGCGCAGTTCCAGCAGCTGGCTGGAATCCATCAGCTGCTTGAGCTCGTCCACGGTGTTGCGTACGACCGGTGCCGGGCGCGCCGGTTCGGCAGCGGCTTGACGGTCGCCCCGTGCGGCCATCGCCGACGGTGCGGCCAGCAGCACGGTGATCGCCACCACGGCGGCAGCCAGCGGGCGCAGGGCGGAGCGGGCGGTGTCCCCGTAAGTTACTCGCATGTATTGACCATCCACGGACGTAGGTGGGTTGAGGTGAACAGGTTTCCCCGGGCCGAGTTTAGCATGCGTTCACGGGCCGCCAACGCCCCGCCGGCCCGGCTCAGTAGACCAGCTGGGCCGGGGTGCATTGGATCGATTGCACGTGCACGTCGGTGCGCCCCAGTTCCAGGCCCAGCACGCTGCTGAGCAGGTTCATCAGCAGCGTGCCGACGCTGTTGAGGATCGGCTTGAGGGCGTTGATCACCGGCGACAGCACCACGCACAGCAGGCCGCTGCAGGAGGCGCTGTTGTTGCCCGGCGTGGTGACCCCGCCGCCGGTCGGGTCGGTCAGCCCGCCGGGCTTGGTCTGCAGGTAGGCGGCCAGGTTGCCCTTCACGCAGTTGTTGTAGGCCAGCAGCGCTGACACGAGGCTGTTGCAGCGGTTGATCACCAGCCCGCCCAGCAGCGAGCCCAGCACGCCATCGAGCACGCCCAGGCCTTCGCCGGTGACGGTGGCGCGGTAGCCATCCCAGACCGACCCGTCGCGGTGGCAGGTGGCCAGGTTGAGCAGGCCACAGGCGTAGGGCACGCCGTCCTTCACGGTCCAGTCGCCCAGGGGCTGCAGGTTGGTGGCCGGATCGCCCTCGCGCAGCAGCTTGATGGTCTTGTTGGCGTCGTAGAAGCCGTTGCCCGGATTGGCCAGCTTCAGGTACCGGTCGGCCAGGTCGTTGGCCACCTGTGACGGCGTGGCCACACTGTTGTTCGGATTGAGCAGGTTGGACAGCACGCGCAGCAGTTCATCCACCAGCGCGCTGACCGTGCTGCCCACCGCCAGCGCGTTGGGCTGGGTGGAGCGGGTTTCGCCGGCGGGCACGGTGAGCGTCTGTGTATCGGCCAGCGCGGCGATCTTGACGTAGTCATTGACCAGTGGCCGGCCGAGCAGGGTCAGCAGCTGTTCGCGCTGCAAGGTGTCATCGCAGACGTTGCGCTTGGAGAACAGGTCGCCCGGCGCCACCTTGCCCACGCACGCGCGCAGCACGGTGGCATCGACCCGGATGCTGGCCGTAGGGGGCGTGGTACCGCACTGCAGCGCGGTCAGCGTGCCCATCGCATTGGTGACGTCGGCATGGATGGGCAGGTGCAGGCGGATGCCCAGCAGGTTCAGCAGTCCGCCAGCGAGGGGGATGTTGTTGGTGTCCACGTCCAGCACCAGCCGCACCTGCGAGGTGTAGGCGCGCGCGCCGACGCCACCGATCGCGATCGAGGGCGGTTCGACCACGGCCGCCTTGGCCGTGACGAGCCCCAGCAGGCTGAGGTTGTTGATGGCCACGCCACGGCCACCATTGGCGATGCTGATGCTGGTGGTGACCAGATCCAGCAGGTTGACATCGGCCTGCAGCGCGCCGGAGATCGTGCCATCGGGGGCCACGACGCGGGCGAACAGGCCACCGCCGTTGGCATCGGAGCCCAGCTTGACGTCCAGCTGCTTGATGTCCACGCCGTTGACCACCAGCGCGTTGTTCAGTGCGGACAGGTTGATGTTGGCCACGCCCTGCTGGCCGAGCAGCTTCACTGTCGCATCGAGGATCTGGCCCAGCTTGACCGTGCGCCCTGCGAGGAAATCGTTGAATTCGCCCACGCCCATGTTGACGTTGACCGGGATGCCCAGTGCCTGCAGCAGACCGTTCGGCGTGACCTTCACCTGCGCCAGGCCGTCGTAGCCCAGCAGGGTGGTGCCATCGAGGTTGGCACCGACCAGCTTCAGCACCGAGCCCAGCGGCGTGTTGCCGTTGACCCGCAGCAGCTGCGAGCCCACCGAGAACACGGCGGTGGGCGGCGAGCGCTTGGCGATCGCCTGGGCGCGCACGGTCGGCAGGCCGGTGGCCTGATGGAAGAACGGCAACACGCTGCGTTCGGCCACCACCTTGACCGCGTTGCGCGGATTGTCGGCATCCACGGCACTGCTAAAGCGGTCGCCTGCACGGCCTTCCTTCCAGCTGCCACACTGGATGGTCAACGTGCCGGGGAACCGGTTCTGGTTGACGGCGTTGAAGCGCGCCGCGCTGTTGTCGCTGTTGCTGGCCACGCACAGGTCGATGCGCTGCGCACCGGCCATCGCTGCCAGGTCGGCGACCTTCTGTGCATCGCGCTTGGCCCAGAAGACGTAGCCGAATTCGACCAGGCCGAGCATGGCGACCAGGCCGAGCATCACCAGCATCATCGTCACCGACATGCCGCCGCGCTGGTGGCTTCGGGTTGCTGTCGACCTGGTGGCGTTCATGGCGTTATCTCCCGGACAAGCCGCCTGAGGAGGAGGAATCGACCTTGTTTTCGAAGAAGTCGGGAATTTCGTGTTCGAAACTCTTCAGGTACCGCGCATAGCTGAGGGTGGCCTGGTCGCCCAGGATCGGCAGGCGGCGGCCGGCCTGCGTGCCCGCGGCCTGCAGCCGCAGCAGGCTGCGGGTGGTATCGCCGATCTGCGGGGCGTGCCGCGACGGGACCGGTGAGGCGCTGGGCAGGGACGTGTCCACGGCAGCCGGCTGCAGTGGCGCGACCGGCACGGTATCGGGCTGCAGGGGGTAGGTCTCGGCCGCCGGTGCGGTGGCCGGGGGCGCGGGTGCGGCGACAGGGGCCTGCCCGCCCAGCATGCGCCCGGTCAATGGCGCCTGCTGGGCATGGGCGGTGCCGGCCAGGGCCAGCAGCAGGCAGGGCAGCAGGAGGCGGGTCATGGGCGGTTCTCCGGGGCGGTGTCGGTGGCGCGGAACCGTTCGAGCATCGACGGTGGCAGGCGGGTTTCGGCATGGCCTGTGCTGCGTGCATCGGTACGCGATTCGGCGGCGAGGCGGCGCGGCGTGGTGGCGGTGGCGGTCTGGGCGGCTGGCGTGGCCTGGGCGGCGGCGCTTGCCGCGGCAGCCGCGGCTTGCGCACGCTGCTGCAAGCGCTGGCGGATCTGCTGCGCCTGCTGCGCCACGCCCTGGCGGCTTTCTTCGCCCAGGTTGCCCTGCTGCATCAAGCGTTCGGCGGTGGCGGTGTCACCGCGCAGGGTGGCCCACAACGCCAGGTTGGCGGCAGCGCGCGCATTGCCCGGTGCCAGTTCCAGTGCCTTGGCCAAGGGTTCGCGGGCCTGCTCGAACTGGCCATCGCGCAGTCGTGCGAAGCCCAGGTCACCCAGGTAATCGGTATTGAGCGGCTCCAGCTGCGAGGCGCGGGCCAGAGCCTGCTCGCTGCCGGCATCGTCGTTGCGGGCGGCGGCGATCAGGCCCAGCCCGTGCGCGGCGGCGCCGGCCTGTGCGCCGCTGCCCAGCGCCTGGTAGAGCGCCTGGGCGGCATCGACCTGCCCGGTCTGCCGCAGGGCATCGGCCTGCAGCAGGCGCAGGGCGGGGCTGTCGCCGAAGCGCTGGCGGTAGGCATCCACGTGCGCCAGCGAGGCATACCAGGCCCCCTGTGCCTGCATGCGCCCGATCAGGTCCAGGTAGGTGGTGCGCTGGTCCTGCGGTGCCGGGGTCGGTTCGGCCAGGCTCGGTCCCTGGCGGTAGCCGTTCTGGGTGGATGCGCAGGCGGCCGCCAGCAGGGGCACCAGCATCAGGCAGCAGCGGAAGGAAGCATGCATCGGCGTCATCCCATCTTGGTCAGCGTATTGGCCAGCGCCACCAGTGCCGGTCCGGCCAGGACCAGCATCAGCGCCGGCAGCAGGGTCAGCATCATCACCACGGTCATCTTCACCGAGAGCTTGCCGACCTTTTCCTTGAGCGTGTTGCGGCGTGCTTCGCGCAGGCGCAGGCTGAACTGGCGCAGGGGTTCCTGCACCGCGCCACCGTGGGCATGCACCTGCAGGATCAGCTGCACGAGGCTGCCCAGGTCTTCATCGGCATAGGTCTCGTTGAGCCGGCGCAGCGACTGGGCGCGGCTGCGGCCGTGCATGTAGGCCACGTTGGCCTCCTGGATTTCCTGGCCCAGCACGGGCAGGGCATCGCGCAGCTTGTCGCCGAGCATCTGCAGGCTCTGGTCCATGCTGAAACCCACGCCCTGCAGCAGGCGCAGCAGGTCGATCAGCAAGGGCAGTTCGCGTTCCACCTGGCGGCGCCGGCGCCGTGCCCAGCCGCTGAGCAGGAACTTGGGCAGCAGCAGGCCGGTGGCCAGCGCACCGATGACCACCATCAACCGCGACAGGCCGCTGGTGTCGGTCAGGCCCAGTGCGAGCAGCAGCACGATCAGCGCCAGCAGCAGCCGCAGTGCCAGGTAGACGGCGGCACCGCGACGGGTGTTCCAGCCGCCCAGGTCGAGCAGCAGGCGATCCTCCTGGGCCAGCAGGGCCGCTTCGATCTGGCCGCCGCTGAAACGCTGGCCAAGCGCGGCCAGCCAGCCCAGGGTGAGCTGGCCCGTGCCCGGGCTTGCACCTGCGCCGGCATCGGCAGGCGCGGCGTCTGCCTGTCCCCGCAGCGCGCTGCGCAGGGCGCTTTCGCTGCGCTGTTCGCGCCCGCTGCGGACCCAGCCGCCGAGCCCCAGCAGGGCTACGCCGGCAGCCAGCAGCAGCAGGGCGAGAGCGAACCACAGGGCGGCGTTCATATCGACCTCGCCAGCTTGTAGAGCAGGCCGCCGCCGATCAGTTCCAGCGCCAGGGCCAGGCCCAGCACCTTGTGGCCGAGCGGATCGTGCAGCACCGGCTGGAAGAACTCGGGGTTGGTGATGGCCATCAGCACCGCGCAGGCCGGTGGCAGCAGGCCCAGCACCCAGGCGGACATGCGCGTTTCAGAGGTGGTGGCGGCCAGTTCGTGCTGCGCCTGTTCCAGGTCGCGCATGAAATCGGCCATGCGCTGCAGCACCTGGTCGGCACGGCCACCGATGCGCACGCTCACACCCAGCACCACCGCCAGCACGTTGAGCACTTCCATGCGGTAGGGCTGGCCGGCCTGTTGCAGGGCGCGGTCCAGGTCCATGCCGCTGCGGGCGTTGCGCACGGTGGTGTCAAGCAGTTCGCGCAGCGGCGATGTGGTCTGGGTGCTGGCGTTCTGGAAGGACATCTGCAGGCTGTTGCCCAGTGCGGTCAGCCGCACCAGGTTGTCGAGGAAATCCGGCAGCTGGTGCAGCAGGCGCCGTTGCAGGCGGGTGATGCGGCGCACGATCCACAGGCCGCAGGCGATCAGGTAGACCAGCAGGGTGATCGGCAGCATCCACGCGGTGCCCAGCCGGGCCATGCCGAACAGGGCCAGCGCGATGCCCGGCAGCAGCAGGAGCACCGGCACCTTCCAGCCGACGGGCAACCCGGCACGCTGCAGCACGCCATCCCACGGCAGGCTGCGTGGCGCTTGCGCGCTGGCTGCCGGCATCGCAGGTGGGGCACCGCCGGCACGGGTGGGGTCACTGGCCAGTGAAGTGATCGGGCCACTGCGGGTCAGCTGCTGTTCGGCATGCTGCAGCGAGGCCTGTTGCTGTTCGCGGTTGCTGGCGGTGCCCCACAGCCACAGGGCGGCGGCCACCAGCACGGTGGCACCGGCTATCAGCAGCAGGACCAGGCCTGTTCCCATCAGAAGCCTCCGTACAGGGAATCGCGCAGCAGCTGGCGGAACGGTTCGAGCTTGTGCGAATGCGGGTGGAAGCCCAGGCCGACCCAGCGATCGACTTCGCGGCCGTCGCCATCGATCTGTACTTCGTGGCGGAACATTTCCTGGGTGGAGATCAGGTTGTCGCTGACGCCGGTGATTTCCGTGATCGATACCAGCACCCGGCGGCCACTGCCCAGGCGCGAGATCTGCACGATGAAGTCGATCGCGCTGGCGATCTGCCGCCGCAGGCTGTCCTCGCTGCCCTGGAAGCCGGCAAAGCCGGCCAGCATCTCGATGCGGTACAGGCAGTCGCGCGGGGAATTGGCGTGGATGGTGGCCATCGAGCCGTCGTGGCCGGTGTTCATGGCCTGCAGCATTTCCAGCACTTCGGCCCCCCGGACTTCGCCGACCACGATGCGGTCCGGGCGCATGCGCAGGCTGTTGCGCACCAGGTCGCGGATGCTGACCGCACCATGCCCTTCGGCACCGCCGATGCGGCTTTCCAGGCGCACCACATGGGGGTGGTTGAGTGACAGCTCGGCGGTGTCCTCCACGCTGATCACGCGTTCGGTGACCGGGATGTAGCTGGCCAGCGCGTTGAGCAGCGAGGTCTTGCCGGAACTGGTGCCGCCGGAGACCAGGATGTTGCAGCGGCCCAGCACCATCGCCCGCAGCAGGGTCTGCATCGGTGCATCGAAGGTGCCCTTGGCCAGCAGCTCGTCCGGAGTGAACGGGTCCTTGCGGAACTTGCGGATGGACACCATCGGGCCATCCACGGCCAGCGGCGAGATGATCGCGTTCAGGCGCCCGCCGTTGGGCAGGCGCGCGTCGACCATCGGGTTGGAATCATCCAGGCGCCGCCCCAGCGGGGCCAGGATGCGGCGCAGGATGCGCAGCAGGTGGGTGTCATCGGTGAAGCGCTGGGTGGCACGCCGCAGCATGCCGCCCTGGGACACATGCACATCCTTGAAGCCGTTGATCAGGATGTCTTCGATGGTCGGGTCCAGCAGCAGGTCGTCCAGCGGCCCGAAGCCGGTCAGCTCCTTGACCAGCCCTTCGGCCACCACCTGCATTTCTTCTTCGTTGATCGGGATGCGCCATTCCTGGATGAAGCCGACGGTCTGCACTTCGACCCAGCGCGCCACCGTGTCCGGTGCCCAGGCATCGATGTCGATGCGTTCGTCCTCGATGCAGTTGAGCAGGTGCTCATGCGCGGCCGAGAGCACTTTCTGGTACTGCTCGGTCTGCGCGAAGGGCAGGTTGCCGGCCCCGTGGTCCAGGCCGGTGGTGCGTGCAGCGGCATGCGGGAACGGGGTCACTTTGTCTTCCATTGCAATCCACCCAGGGCAGAAGCCAGTCTTTCCCGCAGGCCGTTGGCCTGGACCGGGCAGGCTGCCGGGTCCAGCCGCGCAACAAGCGGGGCGAGTGCACGAAGATACGGGTCACGGGGGGCGTCACGCAGCAACAGCTGGCCACGGCTGGCCGCGGCCCGCACGCGCGGGCGCTCGGGCAGGGTGGCCAGCAGGGGCAGTTCAAAGCGGCGGGCGATCTGGTCGGGGGGCAGGCCACTGCTGTCGTCATGGCGGTTGACCACCAGATGCAGGCGCTTTTCACGGTCGCGCTGGCCAGCCAGGTGCTTGAGCGCCTGGTCCAGGGAAACCAGGGTGCCGATGGCCGCATCGGCCACCAGCCAGATTTCATCGGCCTGCTCCAGCAACAGCGGAGGCAGTTGCCGCAGCGGGCAGCCGCCGGCATCGCACAGCACGCTGGCGAACACGCTGCGCAGCCGTTGCAGCAGGGCGCCGGGATCGGACGGCGGAACAGCCTCGCCACCGCTGGCGCGGTCCAGCAGCACCAGCCCGCTGTCATGGCGGGCCATCGCGGTACGGGCCAGCGTGGTATCGATGCGGCTGGCGTTGCGCAGCGCGTCCTCGTAATGGAAGCGGCTGTCCAGGTTGAGATACAGCGCCAGGTCGCCGGCCGGCTGTGCCAGCTCCATCAGCAGCCCGTCGCGGGTGTTGTCGTCCCCCTGGGCCAGGGTCCGTGCCTGCTGGGCCAGCACGCCCAGGTGGGCGGCCAGGGTACTGGTGCCAACCCCGGCGCGCACGCCCAGCAGCACGACCAGCCGCGCCTTGTGCGCGGCCTGCGGCTGCGCGGCCGCGCGCGGTGACAGGGCGCGGCGCAGGGCGGCTTCCACGCCGGCGTTGTCGCTGTCCAGGTCCAGCACGTCACGCACGCCGGCGCGCAGGGCCAGCACCACGCCCTCGACCTGTGCGGCGCCGGTGCCGCCCACGGCAACCAGCAGCAGTTCCGGCTGCGCCTGCTGCAGCTGCTGGGCCAGCGCCGCCGACGCGGTGGCGTGCTCGGGACGGAAATCCAGCAGGACCAGACTCTGTGGCCCGCGCTGCAGGTCCTGGGCGGAGGTCGGTTGCTGGCTGTCCTGCCAATGCAGCTGGGTACCCGGTGGCACCTTGGCGGCCACCCGCGGCAGCAGGTCGCGGTCCATCCCGAACAGCACCAGGTTCATGGCGGGTCCTTGGGGATGCAGCGGCTGTGCGGTGGCATACGGCATGGACAGAACGATCCTGGCATGGGGTCAGCGGGAGAAACCGGGAAGGACATCCGGCCCGGCCGGGCCGATCAGCCACGCGCCCCATTCGGGCAGGTTGGGCTTGGCCTCGCGTTCGCCGGGCAGCGGCAGTTCGGTGTTGCGCGCCAGGGGCTGCACCAGGCGCGGGGTGACGATGATGACCAGCTCCTTGTCCTGGCGCTTGTAGTCCAGGTTGCGGAAGAACGTGCCGATGATCGGCAGGTCGCCCAGCAGCGGCATCTTGTTGACGGTCGATGCCACGGTGGAGCTGACCAGGCCGCCGATCACGAAGCTCTCGCCATCCCCCAGTTCCACCGTGGTGTCGGCGCGGCGGGTGCTGATGGAGGGAATCTGCACGCCGTTGTAGCTGAGGGTGTTGCTGTAATCCAGGTCGCTGGCTTCCGGGGCGACCTTCAGGGCGATGCGGTCCGGGCCGAGCACGGTGGGCGTCACGGTCAGGCCGATGCCGAAGGGCTTGAACGTCACCGTGGTGGTGCCCAGGCCCTGGGGCTCGAGGATCGGCAGTTCACCACCGGCCAGGAAACTGGCGCTCTGGCCCGACAGCGCCACCAGCGTGGGTTCGGCCAGCACGCGTGCCAGGCCGTTGCTCTGCAGCAGTTCGACATCGGCGTTCCAGCGCCCCTTGGTCGAGCCGAACAGCAGGCGGAAGGCGGAGGAGACCGGGGATTCCTTCTCGTTCTCGCCCTGGGGGGTCTTCATGCCGGGCAGGACGCCGGTGTAGCCGGGGAAGTTGCCGCCGGGGCGGACCAGTCCGTAGGAGAAGCCGCCGTTGTTGTTGCCGAAACTCACGCCGACCTGGCGCAGGGCGGTCTTGTTGAACTCGACCACCTTCACTTCCACCTGCACCACGCCGCCACTGCTGATCTGCGAGGTATCGGCCAGCTGGCCCTTGTCGCCCAGGGCCATCGTCGCGGCCTTCTGCGCCTGGATGTGTTCCAGTGCTGTCGGCGTGGTGCCCTGCAGCAGGCCCTGCTGGTCCTGCTGGGTGAACTGCAGGCCGCTGCCGGCGGAATCGGCAGCGCCCTGCACCGCGCTGCGTACGCGGACCAGCAGGCGCTGTGGCTCTGCCTGCTTGTGGTGCCACAGCAGCAGGGTCGTGCTGCCGGGGGCCTTGCCGACCAGCAGTGCCTGGCGCTGCCCCCGCAGCATCACGATGTCGGCCACGGCCGGATCGGCGATGGCCACCCGTTCCAGGTTCGCCGGCAGTGTCCACGGGCGCTGTTCGCGGGTCTGCAGCACCAGCTCGTCGGCCGCCTGCAGCGCCGTGCCCGGCAACAGCACCAGCAACAGGACGAGCCGCCAGCCAAAGCGGCGTGTGGCGGAACCGGGGGCAGTCGGGCGGGGCTCACTCATGGGCGGTCTCGAGGAGGGTCAGAGGGATCCGGACGGCGTGCCGCCGGTGCCACGGATGATTTCGATGCCGGTGCTGCGCGGTGTGCTGCGCCGTGGCGGTGCAGGCGTGGACGGCGCGGTGGCCGCCGGGCGTGCAGCGCCGGGCTGGCCCGCCAGCGCGTCGCCATCCAGGCCGGCATACGCATTGTTTTCCGGTCGCTGCAACGCCTGCTGTTGTTCGGCATCCAGCCCGCGTACCGGCGCCAGCACGCCACGTGCCTGCGGGAACAAGGCCAGATCCGGTGCCCCCTGGTCGGCGGGGTTGCGCAGGGCCAGGAACAGCTTGCCTTGCTGCGCTCCCAGCAGCAGGCGGTTGGCATCGGCCACCGGGACGGCCAGCACCGCGCTGCGCGCGGGCGGCGCTTCGGTACCACTGGTACCGCTGCTGCGCGCGCCGCCCTTGATGTCCGCAGCGCGTGGGTCGTCGTTGGCAGCGGTGTCTTCCGTCGCCGCAGGCGGTGCGGCCGCAGCGATGTCCTGCTGGCCGTAGCTGAGCACGCGCAGGCGTGACAGCAGCAGGCGGGTCTGTGCGACTTCGTTGGCCGAGCCGTAATTGGTGGCCGACTTCAGGTTGAGGAAGACATCGACGAAATCACCGGGCAGGATGCGGTTGCCGGCGCCGACCAGTTCATCCACCGGCACGGCCAGGGCACGTTCGCCGGCACGCAGCTGCAGCGAGAAACCTTGGGCCAGCACGCCCTGGACGATCGGGCTGCCTTCGGCGACATCATGCAGGGGAACCGCACCGACCACAGCGGACAGATCGGTGATCGCGCCGTGCACCGGTGCGGTGCGGCGTGCCACGCGCACGCTGGCGGCGCTGATCGGTTCGCCGGCGGGCAACCGGGCAATGGCTTCCACCACCGGTACGCTCTGCGTGTCCTGCGCGGCGCTGGCCGTGATCGGCGCCGGGGCGCTGGCCGGCGCGGCGCGGCGGCTGACGAACAGGGCAACCACCGCCAGCACGACGGCCAGGGCGATCAGGGCGATGGCAACGATTCGGGTCAGCTTGAGCATGGGGACCGTCTCCTGGACCGGCCGTCAGTTGCTGTTGCCAAGATCGAGCTGGGCGACGGCGACGCTGCGGATAACGTCTTTCATCACCCAGCCATAGACCCGCCCGGTGCCGGGCAGGAAGGGATGGTTCCTGTAGTCGTAGCTCACCGTGACGGTGATGCAGCTGGCCGCTGGCAGCCCCGTGCATGGGGTGGCGGCCGACACCACGATGGCGCCGCTGCCACCGCCGGTGCAGCTCGGGGACTGTCCGGAAAATTCAAGCAGCCACTGCATCGAGCGGCGTGCGGCTTCACAGGCGGCGACACGGCGCTCATCGTTGCTGGCAAAGCGCAGCGAAGCACGCGCACCTTCGGCCGATGCGGTGGCCAGGGTCTGCTGCGCGGCCATGATGAGGACGCCGGAAAACGTGAACAGCAGCAGCGGTACCAGCCCGAACATCAGCATCAGGGCATATTCGATGGTGACGACGCCGCGCTGGCGCCGGCCTGTCGTATTCATGGCGAACCTCCGTGCACGGTCCACAGCACCCAACCGATTGCCGCGATGCCCATGTAGGCGGCATAGGGGATGCCCTGGCGGCCCTGGCGTGCGCCCTGCATGCGCTGCACCGAGGGGCGGTTGCGCCAGTAGCGGTGGCTGCGCTCCCACTGCAGCTGCAGGGGCGTGGGCAGCACCAGCGGCAGGCGCGCGCAGGCCAGCACGGCCACGGCATGGGCACCGGCGGCCAGGCTGGCGATGATCCACACCGGCAGCAGGGCATGCATGCCCAGCAACAGGCCGATCACCGCGAAGAACTTGACATCGCCGGCGCCCATCCAGCCGATCGCGTAGAACGGCAGCAAGGCCACCAGGCCGAGCAGTGCACCGAGCAGGTGCGGCATCCAGGCCGCGGGTGGCCCGATGAACTGCCCGGCCAGCAACGCCACCATCGCCAATGCGGATGTGCCCAGCAGCCAGGCATTGGGCACCCGACGTGCGTACAGATCGCTGATCGCGATCCGCAGGCACAGTCCGATGGCCAGCAATCCCAGCAACGTCATGGCACGCCCCCGTCGTCCCCGTGGGGACAGGCTGATGGAATCAACCGCGCCAGCCGCCAGCTGCCGCGGAAGATGCGTTCCTGCGTTTACAGGACTCAGGCCGAGCTGGCGGCGCCGTCGACGATGGTGGTGAGCTTCTCGAAGAGGTTCTTGAAGAAGGTCCCGATTTCGTCCTTGGCGACCACCACCAGCACGCCGGCGATCACGGCGGCCAGCAGGCCATATTCAAGCGCGGTCACGCCATCTTCTTCGACGAGGAATCTGCGGATCGATGCGTTCATGACAAATGTCTCCCTGTACCTGTCAGTCGTCTATACGACACCTGCGATGGAGGATGGTTTTCCGGCTCCGCCGGACCCATCCACTGATGTCGCGCCATCCTGGCGCGGGGTGCTGCGGAATGATCCGCATCACGGCATGGAACCGGCCGTTTCCACCCTGGGGGCAGTTGCAGGCATGCGACCGCGCGGCGCCGGGCCGGTGGTCGTTGCGGGTGCATTGCATGAAGCGTTCATGGCGTCCCCTGGGTGATCCGGTCCTGCGATACAGCGCCGTCACCGTGATTCGACTTTCACCTGAATACTCACGGTACGCAACTGGAACATATACGCAAATTCGGCAGAGTTGTGTGTTGCTTTAGTGAATTATTCAACCCTGTCACGTATTTTCGATTTGGATCGATTTGCGTGCGGATTAATCAATGTCGTGCATGCGAAAACCATGCCACTGGCGTAGACATTTTCTTCACGGATGTATCGTCATGTATTGCTTGTTTCCGCACTAAATGCGGGCGACCGCTTTGAAGGTTTATCGGGCATACTCGGGGCGCACAAGGGTGTTTTCTCGAGGGTGTGCAGGACAGGGAAAGTGCCGCCATGACAAAGGATTGTGCTCCAAGCAGGCCTGGTGGCTGGCGGCCACTGCGGCCGGGAGAGTTGCCAAACGGGGGGGACGTCACTGTCATGGTGGATGGTGGGGTGGACGACATTGCTGATGGCGAGCTGCGGTCGGTGGACCTGGCGACCCTCAGCGGACTGCTGCGGGTCTGTGACGTGGAACTGCTGCTGCTCGACGGCAACGGTCCGCGCGCGGCGCTGAGTTCGCGCGTGCACGACGAAGTGCTGTTCTGCAGCGTCACCTGCGGGTTCCATTGCCGTGGCCGCTTCATGCTGCCGCCGGACTGGGCCATGCTCGGCTACCTGCACGCCACGGATGAAAACGCCAGCTGGTGCCACGGCGTGCCGTTGAGCGCGGGCATGGCCATTACCGTGCTGCCGGAGGGCATCAGCGAATTCACGCTGAGCCCCGGTACGCGGCTGACCCTCATGCTGGTGCCGCTGGCCCGCGTACAGCAGAAACTCTCCGAACTGAGCCTGCTGCGCACGCCGCCCTCGGGCCAGGCATTGAGCCTGTTCAATCCGGCGGGCACGGACGGGCCGCTGGCGTGCCATTACCGCCAGTTGCACGACGTACTGGCGCAGGGTGGGGGGACGCTGCAGCCCGACGAAGCCCAGCGCCTGCTGCACGAGCACGTGCAGGCGTTGCTGGCTGCCGGCCCGGGAGACCGTCCAGGCTTCAGCCGGGCGCGCCGCACCCATTACCTGATCGCGCAGCGTGCCGAGAATTTCATGCGGCTCAACCTGCGCCGCAATATCTACATGAATGAGATATGCGATGCCGCGGGCGTCAGCGAACGCGGGCTGCGCTATGCCTTCGAGGACCTGTTCGGCATTTCGCCCAACCGCTACCTCTCGATGCTGCGCCTGTGCGCGGCCTGCCGCAGCCTGTCGATGGCCGATGCACACCGCCGCTCGGTCAAGGCCATCGCACTGAGCTGCGGCCTGTGGGATCTTTCGCGTTTCGCCGATAATTACCGGAAGGTATTCGGCGAGCTTCCGCGCGATACCCTGATGCGCGCGCCGGCGCAGCTGGGCCAGCAGGCCTGAGCGCCGCCGCACAAGGCCTGGCGGGCCGGTGCTGCCGAATCTGCATATTCGCCTGCCGATTAACCCCGTCGTTTTGCCGGAATGCGCGATTGCCGTGCCGGAATGAAGTGCACGGGTGCATGGCCAACGGATGAAATGTCAGTCACCTGCCGAAAGGCACGTCCACCGACATTCATAACGTTCGTCACGGGGGAAATGCTCATGAACCGCATCTTCCGGCGGGTATGGAACCGCCAGCTCAATGCCCTGGTAGTGGCCTCGGAACTGGCCAGCAACGACGGAGGCAACGCCTCGACCATCGACCAGCGCCACGCGCTGCTGGTCCCCAGCGCACTCACGCTGGCCGTGCTGTGCGCACTCATCGCAGGACCCGCACGTGCGGAAACCAGCCAGAGCCTGCGCGACCTGCAGGCGCTGGCCGCCAAGTACACCCAGGCCATGCCGGTGAAGGTCGACGCCGAAGTGGCGCTGGCCGCTGCGGCGCGCCAGGCCCAGGCCAGCACCGCCATCGACCCGTCCGCGCGCGTCGGCCTGCAGCTCAACACCACCCAGGTGCCGGTGCTGAAGGACGTGCTGCCGGCCAAGGTGCAGGTCACGCTGGATGCCGGTGCGCGCCCGCAGCAGGTGGCGGCACCGGGCCTGGTGGCCGATGTGCGCGCTACGGTGGGGCTGGGCGCAGGCACTGCGCCGGCCGCTGCGGTCGATGCGGGGCTCGGCGCCCAGCTTGGCGCTGGCAGCGCCGGCAACGGTGCGCTGAACGCCAAGGTGGATGCCTCGGCGAACGTAGCTGCTGCGCCGCTGCCGGTTGCGGCAGCCGTTGCCGCGAAGGCGGATGTGGCCACGGTGGTGGGTGCCGCGTCCGGTGCCAGCGCCACTGTCTCCAGCACGGTCGATTCGAAGCTGGCGCTGGCCGGCAATGCGATCGAAGGGCAGGGCAGCGTGGGTGCGACGGCGGCCGCGAAGCTGGCGGTCAAGGAGGAAACACCCGCCGATACGCATGATGTCGCGCTGGCGGCCGGCCTGGATGCAGGCGCCGCCGGCAAAGTCCGCGTGCAGGGCCCGGACGGCGCCGAGGTGGTGGCCGACCGCAACCTCAAGCTGGCCGGCACCGCCGCAACGGCGGCGCAGACGCAGTCGCTCGGTCTGGGCACCATCCTCAACGGGGTGGGCTCGGCGGTGAACAACCTCGGCGGTGCCGTCGGCAACCTGCTCAATGGCAACGTCAACGGCGCGGTCAATGGCATCGGCAATGCCGTGGGCGGCCTGGTCGGTGGTGTCGTGGGTGGCCTGGGCCTGAGCTCGCCTTCGGCCATTCCGCCGGGCAGCCCGAAAGCACCGGCGCCGGCCGATCCGAATTCCGGCGTCATCGTCGGTACCGGCGGCCTGGTTGGCGGCCTTGGCCAGCTGCTGGGCCCGACCACCAGCGCGCTGTTCGGTGGCGATGGCTACCTCAAGAACGGCAACACGCGTGTGAGCAACGCCAACGTGATGCAGACCTACTCGGTCACCAGCGTGCTGGGCATTCCGGTGGTCAACCTGAGCCCGGTGGGCAACACGCTCAACGGCCTGGGCGGCGCCACGACCGGTGGCAGTTCACACCTGACGCTGATCGGTGGCGTCACCTCCGACAGCTACATCTACAACATCAACAACGGCAACCCCAACGGCCTGCTGGGCCTGCTGCTGCCGAACCAGTCCCCGGCCTGGGCTGCCAAGTGCCTGGACATCGGCCTGGCCGACATCTCCTGCTGGGCGGTCAATGCAGCGCAGGACTACCAGGTGCTGATGGGCGATGGCGCCTATGCCAATGGTTCGCGCGAAGTGGTCATCGGCGCCAACGCACGCCATGAACTGCCGCGCGTGGATGCCAACGTGGCCTTCCCCGGCAACGGCACCAATGACCCGAGCGATCCCACCGGTGTGCCGACGGCCGACTACGCGGCACGCATGGGCCATTCGGTGATCGTCGGTGACAGCGCCAAGGGCACGGCCAACGGCCAGGTGCTGCTGGGTGCCGAAGCGACCTCCAGCAAGGCCAATTCGGTGGCACTGGGCTTCCGCTCGGCGGCCGAGCGCGGCGCACAGGCCAGCTATGCGGCCTATGGGCTGAACACCCCGCAGGTGTCGGCCGGCGAAGTGTCGGTCGGCATCGCCGGTGCCGAACGCCAGATCACCAACGTGGCTGCCGGCAGCAGCGGCACCGACGCGGTGAACGTGGCCCAGCTGCAGGGCGCCATCAGCCAGATCGACGATCTGGCCGGTGCCGCGGTCACCTACGATCTGGATGGCCTGGGCAACCCGAACTACCGCCGCGTCACCCTCGGCGGCGGCACCGGCACCACCACGCTGGCCAACCTGGCGGCCGGTGCGGTCAATGCCACCAGCACCGAAGCGGTCAACGGCACCCAGTTGTTCGCCACCAACGATGCACTGGCCCGCTTCTTCGGTGGCCGCGCGGCGTTCGATCCGGCCACCGGTGCCTTCACTGCGCCGCTGTTCGAGATCAGCACGATCTCGGTCGATGGCGCCGTGGCGTCGGGCCTGTACGACAACGCCACCGATGCCTTCGACGCGGTCGATGGTTCGCTGGCCAACCTCAACACGCAGATCACCAACATCCGCAACGGTGGCACCAAGTACCTGCGCATCAATTCCAACGGTGCCGAGGCGGTTGCCAGCGGGCTGGAATCGATCGCCGTCGGCAGCGGTGCCACGGCCACGGCCGCCAACAGCATCGCGGTGGGCGCCGGCAGCGTGGCCGACCGGGCCAACACCGTGTCCATCGGTGCCACCGGTGCCGAGCGCCAGGTGACCCATGTGGCCGCCGGTACCGCCACCACCGATGCGGTGAACCTGGGCCAGCTGCAGGCATCGGAAGCCGGCGCACTGCGCTATGACCTCAACGGCGATGGCAGCGTCAACCTGGCCAGCGCAACGCTGGGGGCGGCCGGCACGCCGACCGCACTGCGCAACCTGGCAGCCGGGCAGGTCAGCGCGGCCAGCAGCGATGCCATCAACGGTGCGCAGCTGTTCGCCGCCAACCAGACCGTGGCGACGCACCTGGGCGGCGGTGCCAGCGTCGATGGCAACGGCGTGGTGCTGGCCCCGACCTATACGCTGAACAACATCGGCGCCAACGGCGCGGTCACCACCGGCGACTATCGTGACGTCGGCAGTGCCTTCGATGCGGTCAGCAACTCGCTGGCCAACGTGGCCGACCAGACCGGGGAGATCGACAAGCTGGCGGTGAAGTACGACGCCGATGCCAACGGCAATGCCAGCAGCCGCATCAGCCTGGGCGGCGCTGCCGCCACCGCGCCGGTGAGCATCGGCAACCTGGCGGCCGGGCAGGTGAGCGCCACCAGCAGCGAGGCGATCAATGGTGCCCAGCTGTTCGCCACCCACACCACGCTGTCCAGCTACTTCGGTGGCAGCACCGCCTTCAACAGCACCACCGGTGTGTGGACGCCGCCGACCTTCCGCATCTCCTCCATCGCCACCGATGGTTCGATCCTCACCAACGACTACCACGATGTCACCGTGGCGTTCTCGGCGGTGGAAGGTTCGCTGCTGAACCTCAATACCCGCATCGACAATGGCGGCAACGGCGGCAGCCCGTTCCTGGCGGTCAACTCCACCAAGGGACCGGCGGTGGCCGGTGGCAGCAACGCGGTAGCGCTGGGCCCGGTGGCCAGTGCCGGCGGTGCGGCCAGCGTGGCGATCGGTGACGGCGCCAATGCCAGCGCCGACAACAGCGTGGCGCTGGGGGCCGGTTCGGTGGCCAGCACCGGGGCACAGAGCGGCTACACCGGTGCCTATGGCGCGACCGGCGGCAGCAACTCGGCCGGCGAGGTGTCCGTGGGCAGCACCGGCGGCGAGCGCAAGGTCACCCACGTGGCCGATGGCTCGGACCGCTACGATGCCGTCAATGTCGGGCAGCTGCAGAACGGCGTGAACTACGCCATCGACCAGTCCAAGGCGTATACCGACCAGCGCATCACCAACATCAACAACGGCACGTCCGGCATGTTCCAGGTGAACAACACCCAGAACCTGGCCGACCCCTCGGCCACGGGTGCCAACTCGGCTGCCGGCGGCGCCGGCTCCAAGGCCGCCGGTGCCAACGCTACCGCGCTGGGCAACGGGGCCTCGGCCCAGGCCGACAACTCGGTGGCACTGGGTGCCGGTTCGGTCGCCAGCCGCGCCAATACGGTGTCGGTGGGCAGTGCCGGGGCCGAGCGCGCCATCACCAACGTGGCCGACGGCACGCAGGCCACCGATGCGGTCAATGTGCGCCAGCTGCAGGCCTCGCAGCAGGGCACGATCCGCTACGACACCAACGTCAACGGCACCACCAACCTGAACAGTGTCACCCTGGGCAGCACCAGCACCGGCCCGACCACGGTACGCAACGTGGCCGCCGGCACGGCCGGCACCGATGCGGTCAACGTCGATCAGCTGAAGTCGGGCATGGCACAGACCCTGGACTGGTCCAAGGCCTACACCGACGAGCGCTTCAACGGCTTCGACCGCGATCTGCGCAAGACCGACAACCGTGCATCGGCCGGTGTGGCGTCGGCGATGGCGGTGGCGGCATTGCCGCAGCCGACCGAAGCGGGCCGCAACATGGCCTCCATCGCCGCTGGCAGCTTCAACGGCGAATCGGGCGTGGCGGTGGGTATCTCCGGTGTCTCCGAAGGTGGCCGCTGGATCTACAAGTTCAGCGGCTCGACCAACAGCCGCGGCGACGGTGGCGTATCGGTGGGTGCGGGCATCCAGTGGTGACCGCACGCAGGCAGCAACGGCAGCCGGGGCCGGCCAGGCCTGCCCCGGCACGCAACACGACTTCAAGGGGGAACACCATGAACCTGCAATCCTTGCTGCCGCCGGCCCGTACGGCCGCGCTGCTGGGCATGGCCATCACCGCATTGCTGCTGGCTTCCTGCCGCAGCAGCGCGCCCAAGGCCGACGCTGTCGCCGCCGATGAAACCCCGGTGGTCTTCCCGGACCCGGGCAAGGCCTATTTCAAGGAAGGTACCTACCCGGATGTGTCCGACCTGCGGCGCTTCGCGCCCGGCATGAACAAGCGCCAGCTGTATGACCTGCTGGGTACGCCGCACTTCAGTGAAGGCATGTGGGGCGTGCGCACCTGGAACTACCTGTTCAACTTCCGCACGGCGCAGGGCACGCAGTATTTCAGCTGCCAGTTCCAGGTGCAGTTCGACAAGAAGGGCGTTGCCCAGGGCGGCTACTGGAAGCCGGCGTCGTGCGCGGCCGTACTCGACCCGCCGCGCCCGCCGGCACCACCACCCACACCGGCGCCCGCGCCGTTGCCGGAACAGCCGCTGCGGCTGTCGGCCGATGCACTGTTCGGTTTCGACAGTGCCACCCTCAGCGCCGAGGGCCAGGCGGCGGTACAGGGTGTGCTGGCGCAGGTGCGCGAGGCCAGCCAGGTGCAGTCGATCCATGTGGTGGGCTACACCGACCGCATCGGCAGCGACCGCTACAACCAGGGCCTGTCGCAGCGCCGCGCCGAGGCCGTGCGTGCAGCGCTGGTGCGCGGCGGGGTGCCCGCCACGGCCATCACCGCCGAAGGGCGGGGGCCGGCCGAACCCCTGGTGCAGTGCGCGCAGCGCAGCCAGCGTGAGCTGATTGCGTGCCTGGCACCGAACCGCCGCGTGCAGATTTCCGGCGTCGCCCGCGCGCCGTGATTCCTTTTGCCGCACGTCGCTGGCCATGGCGTGCGGCCCCCGCGTCCCCCCTGGTCGGCCGGCAGGCCGTGGCAACGTCTCCCCCGTCTCTCCACGCCTGCCGGCAGACCAGGTTCTTCTTCCAGGTGCCAGCATGAACGCCCAACTGTCCATGAAGACGGAAACCACCCTGAGCGTGTACGGCCAGCTGGGCAACCACGCGGTCGTGCGGATTCCCGGCCGGCGCAACCCGGGGCTGATCCTGCAGGCGGAAACCGTGGCGGGCTTCCTGGCCCAGCTGCAGGAAACCCAGGCCAGCCTGCGCAGCGGCCGCGCGCAACGCGCCGATGGCGAACTGGATGTGCTGATCGACATGCTGCAGCAGTGGATGGCGCTGATCGAATCGCGCCTGGCCGATGCAGGTGAAGCGCTGGGGTAGGCGCGTGCGATGCAGAGGGCTGTTGTGCGGGAAACCGCCATGCACCGTGCTTTCCATCGACGGGCGCCCTGGCGCCCGCGTTCGCCGTGCACCCCGGCACGCCTCATCCGCCGGCCATGCCGCGCGCCTCAATCCCGCGTGCTGACTTCCCACGTGGCATGCAGCACGCCCGGCACGTGTTCCAGCCGTGCTGCCACCAGGTCCAGCTCGTCGGCGCTCACTGCGGTGCTGACCAGCACGGCGATGACATCGGTCGGTGCGTCGGCGTGCTCCACCAGCTGCACGTCGCCCACCGGGTACTGTGCGGCCTCCAGGATCTCCACCAGCCGCTCGCGGGCGCGGGGCACGGCATCGGCATCCACGCTCAGGCGAACCTCGTAGGTGGCTTCGCTGGCCGCCTCGTTGATCGGGATGCGGTTGATGGCATTGACCAGCGGCCGCAGCAGGGTGTTGCCGGCGATCACCAGCACGGCCAGCAGCACGCCTTCGGCCAGCATGTCCGCACCGGTGCAGCTGCCGACGGCGGCCGAGCACCACAGGGTCGCGGCGGTGTTCAGCCCCCGCACGTTCATGCCTTCCTTCATGATGACGCCGGCGCCGAGGAAACCGACACCGGAGACGACATAGGAAATCACCCGCACCGCCTCGGCGCTGCCGGCGATGCGCATGCCCAGGTCGACGAAGGCGGCAGCGCCCACCGCCACCAGCACGTTGGTGCGCAGGCCGGCGGTACGTTGCCGGTACTGGCGTTCGGCACCGATCAGCGTGCCCAGCACGAAGGCCGCCACCAGGCTGATCACGGTGTCCAGGAAGGGGCCGGACTGGAAGGTTTCGACGAAGCGCATGGCCGGAGTCTACCCGCAACAGATGACGGTAAGCCCCGCCCACCTGCGGTGGCCGGGGGGCTCAATCGGTGTCGTCGACCCGCTCGCCCATCAGTTCGCGCTGGCGCTTGTCCAGTTCCTCGGCATAGCGCTTGCGCACGAAGGCTTCGGAGACCACGCCCAGTACCTGCCCATCGACGGCCACCACGGCCAGTTCGTCGGCCTGGGTCTGGTCGAAGCGCTGCATCACGCTGACCACGTCGGCGTTGGCCGGCAGCGCCACGTCGCGGTTCTCGGCGTACTGGCCCACGGCGGCCCCGGCGTCCACGCCGTCGCCGAACAGGCGTGGCACCGGCACGATGCCGGCATAGTGGCCTTCGCTGTCGATCAGCACCACGCGGCTGTTGGAACCCAGCGGGAAGCGCTGGCGGAAACTGGCCACGTCCAGGTCCGCCGGCGCGGTGGCCACGCCCTTGCGCATCATCCGCCCGGCGCTGAGGTTGTGCACCCAGCCCACATCGCGCGCGCTCTTGATGGTTTCCCCGCGCAGGTGCATGCGCCAGGTCGAGAACGAATAGCCGAACCACTGCCGCACCAGGGTGCTTGCCACCAGCACCGCGCTCATCACCACGCTGGTCAGCAGGAAGTCGTGGGTACCTTCCAGTACCAGCATCGCCATGGTCATCGGTGCACCGACCACGGCAGCGGCCAGGGCGGCCATGCCGGCCAGTGCCGCCGATGTGGGGTCCAGCACCGGCACGCCGGTGGCCCAGGTGAGCAGGCCGGCGAACAGCGTACCCACCAGGGTGCCCATGAACAGCGAGGCGAAGAACAGCCCCCCACGGAAGCCGAACCCCAGCGAGATGCCCGAGGCCAGGCACTTGAGCAGCAGCAGGCTGCCGATCCACAGCAGCGGCAGGTGCGTGGTCAGGTCCAGGTGCAGCGCGCCGTGGCCGGAGGACAGCACCTGCGGGCTGGCCATCGCCAGCGGGATCAACAGCAGGCCCCCCACCACCGGGCGCCCCCACAGGGGCAACGGGCTGCGCTTGACGGTGCCTTCGATGGAGGCGATCAGGCGCATGATGCCGATGCCCACCATCGCGCAGGTGCAGCCCAGCAGGCCGTACAGGGCGTAGTCGGTGGCGCTGACATCGATGGTGGAAGCCGCCGGCAGCAGGTAGGCGGGAATGCCGGTCTGGTCGGCGACGAAGGCCCCGGCCAACGCAGCCAGCGCGACCGGCGCCAGCGCAGCGGGGGTGTAGGCGCCGATGACGATCTCGAAGGCGTAGAACGCGCCGGCCAGGGGGGCCCCGAAGGCCGCCGCGATGGCGCCGGCGGCGCCGGCACCGACCAGGATGCGCACGTCGTTGCGGCGCAGGCGCATGGCCCGGCCCAGCTGCGAGCCGCTGCCGGCCCCCATCTGGGTGTACGAGGCCTCCAGCCCGACCGAAGCGCCGAAGCCGTTGGAGAGCATGGTCTGGGTGAGCACGATCAGGTTGTCGCGCATCGACATGCGGCCGCCGTGCAGGGCATTGGCTTCCACGGCATCGAGCAGCGGCCGCTTGAGGCGGCTGGCGGCCAGGCTGACCAGACCCACCAGCAGGCCACCCAGCGGCAGCACCAGCAGGGCGGTGAAGCCCAGCGCAGGTAGCGAACTCAGCCGTACCTCATCGTCCAGCCCGTACAGCCAGCCCTGCAGGGCGTGGGCCAGGCCGGACTGCAGCAGGGTCAGGCCGCCGGCAATCAGGCCGACCAGCAGCGCCAGGGCGATGAACCACAGGTCGCTGCCACGCAGGCGCAGGCGCAGGCCCTGGAAGGCCAGGTGCAGGCGTGATGGTGACGCAGGGGCAGGCATGGGGGCGCATGATACGCCGCCCCCGTGACAGTGGCCCTCACCCGTTCAGGCGGCAGCGCCTCAGAAGCGGTAGCGGCCCTGCACGTAGAACGTGCGCGGGGCACCGACCATGCGCCCGGCATTGCCGTCCACGTTGCGGGTGTACCAGCGCTTGTCGGCCAGGTTGTTCACACCCAGAGTCAGTTCGGTGCCGCTCTGCCAGGGCAGTTCCCAGCTGACCTGCGCATTGACCAGGCGCACGCCGGGCACGCGGCCGACGCGGGCGTCGGGCGTTTCCACCCAGGTGTTGGCCGCATCGGCGAACTGGCCGCTCTGGTGGGTGCTGGACACGTTGAAGGTCCAGGTGGCCAGGGTGTAGCGGGCGCCGATGCTGTCGGTGTCACGCGAGTAGAACGGCACGTCCAGCCCACGGTTGTCGCCGGACTGCTGGATCGCCTTGGTCCAGGTGTAGTTGGCGTACAGCTCCAGGCCGGCCAGGGCGCTGTCCTCGGCGAAGTGGTATTCCAGCGCGCTTTCCACGCCCTTGTGGTCGGTGGCGCCGATATTGCGGAAGGTCGGCGGGGTGACGCCCGGCACCTGCAGGATCTGGTTGTCGAAGCGCATCTTGAACACGGTCACTTCCGCTCGCAGGGCTCCGTCCTGCCAGCGCGCGCCCAGTTCGGTGGTCTTGGCCACTTCCGGGTTCAGCGGGTTGGTCGCGCTCTGCGAATTGAGCTGGATGTTCTGCACCGGGCCGAAGGAGGTGGTGTAGTTGCCGAACACGGTCAGCTGCGGGGTCAGCAGGTAGGACACGTTGAGCGAGGGCAGCGCCTTGTTGTTGCGGCTGCTGAAGGTGGCGGTGCCGCCGGCCTGCTGGCGGTCCATGTCGATCCACTCCTGGCGCACGCCCGGGGTGATGCGCCACTTGCCCAGCGCGATGCGGTCATCGATGTACAGCGAGTGGGCGTCGGTGGCGTTGTCGAAGCGGGTGGTCGCGCTGGGCACGCCGGTGCGGCGGTTGACGGTATAGCTGCGGTCGTTGCCGCGCTCGCGCAGGAAGCGGTAGCCCACGGTCACGTCGTGCACGCTCGGGCCCCACTGCAGGCGCTGGGTGAAACGCGGTTCGATGCCCAGCACGCGGTAGTCGCGGGGCTGCACGGTATCCTGGGTACGGGCATCGTTGACCAGCTGGCTGGCCCGGGTGCTTTCGTTGTAGTACGCCAGCACCTCGAATTCGCGGGTGTCGGACAGGCTGTTGGTGTAGCCCAGGTCGATCCCGGCGCGGTGGCCCTTCCAGAAGTCGCTCGGGCGGGTGTTCTGGAACGGATCGGCCTCGAACTGCGCGCGGTTGAGGCCGCCCGGGGTCAGCGAGCGGACATCGTAGTAGGACAGCTTGGCGCGCAGTTCCTGGCGCTCGTCCAGTGCATAGGCGAACTTCAGGGCCAGGTCGTTGAAGCGGTCGTCGCTGCCCTTGCGCCAGCCGGTGCCGTCCTGACCGGAATAGAGCAGGGCGGCGCCCAGGCCGTTGCTGGCGGTGCCGCCCAGGAACGCGCTGTACTGGGTGTTGTCGCCGCCACCGTGGTCATAACCGGTATAGCGTGCGCTGGCCTCGCCATGCAGGCCCGGCTCGGTGGGAATGGCACGGGTGCTGAAGTTGATGATGCCGCCCACGTTCTGCGGCCCATAGCGCACGGCACCACCGCCGCGCACCACGTCGATCGATTCGATGTTGGACAGGCTCACCGGCGAGAACGACAGCTGCGGCTGGCCATACGGGGCCACCGCCAGCGGCACGCCGTCCAGCAGCACGGTCGAGCGCGGCGAGTAGCGGCCGGTCAGGCCGCGGACGCCGATGTTCAACGACACCGAACTGCCGGCCGTGCCGGAATTGTCGGTGACCTGCACGCCCGGAATGCGGCGCATGGCATCGCCGACACTGGCGGCACCGCTGGCCTGGATCTGCTGGCGGTCCACCACCGTACGCGCACCGGCGAAGCTCTTGACGCTGTCGTGCAGGCCGGTACCCAGCCAGCTGCTGGAGACCTGGATGCTGTCCAGCGTGGTCGGGGAGGTGTCGGCGCTCTGCGCGTGGGCGGCGGTGGCCAGGCACAGGGAAATGGCGGCGGCCAGCGGCAGGCAGGCGCCACGGGTGGGGCGCAGGTTCAAGGCGGACATGAGCGGGGACGGGACCAGGAAAAGGACGCGTGGAAGGAAGTGAGAGCGTAAATGCGAATTATTAACGATCCCGATTGCCATTGGAATCGCCGCCTGTTCAGCCACGGCCGTGACGGCGAGCGCCGATGCTAGAGTGGCCGCCTGTTTTCTTCCTGATGAGATGGTCCATGCCCAGCGCCGCCTTCTACCCCGTCGGAACCCCTGGCCAGCCGTGGGGGGCGGCCGAACGGGAGCAGTGGCGCGCCCGCCAGCAGCGCCTGCGCCGCTACGACACGGAGGTGGTGCCGCGCATCGAGGCCCTGGCGGCGGCGCCGGGCCTGCAGAAGGTGGCCTATGGCCAGCTCGACTATGCCGGCGACACCTACACGCTGTATGCACTGCGCAGCGCCGACTGGAACCCGGCGCTGCCGGCAGCCCTGGTGACCGGGGGCGTGCATGGCTATGAGACCAGCGGCGTGATGGGTGCGCTGGAATTCCTCGAGAAGCACGCAGCGGACTACGCCGGCACGCTCAACCTGCTGGTGGCACCGTGCGTGAACCCCTGGGGTTTCGAGCGGATCAACCGCTGGAACTTCGATGCGATCGACCCGAACCGCAACTTCCGCGCCGATGGCCCGGCCCGTGAGGCCACGGCGCTGATCGAACTGATCGCACCGCTGAAGGCGCAGTTCGTGGTGCACATCGATCTGCACGAAACCACCGACAGCGATGAGAGCGAGTTCCGCCCGGCCCTGGCCGCGCGCGATGGCAAGCCGTTCGAGCCGGGCACCATTCCCGATGGGTTCTATCTGGTGGACGACAGCGCCAACCCGCAGCCGGCGTTCCAGCAGGCGGTGATCGCGGCGGTGGAGGCGGTTACCCACATCGCACCGGCCGATGACAAGGGCGAGATGATCGGCTCGCCGGTGGTGGCCCATGGGGTGATCGAGTACCCGCTGGCGAAGCTGTCGCTGTGCGCGGGCATCACCGGCGCGACGTACACCACGACCACCGAGGTCTATCCGGACAGCCCGCGCGCGACCGAGCAGCAGTGCAACGATGCCCAGGTGGCGGCGGTTCGTGCCGCGCTGGCGTACGCACTGGCGCATCGCTGAGGCACGTTTCCGGGGCCAGCGCCCTTGCCGCAGGAAAGGGCGCTGATTCCGCGGCCATCCCGGTGTACTAGCCGAACGCTTCAACCCACCACAGGGCTGCCGGTCCGGGTGGGGTGTCGCGCCGCCATACCAGATCGCTGTGCACGCGATGCGGCCAGCCTGGCAGCGCCAGCTCCAGCAGCTGGCCCCGGTCATAGCGCTGCACCAGCGCACGCGGCAGCTGGGCCCAGCCCAGCCCGTCCTCGGCCATTTCCATCACCATCAGGTAGTCCGATGCGCTCCATGACGTGCCGGTTGCCGCCTGCTGGTGGTCGGCCTGTGCACTCAGCCGTATCTGCCGATGGCGGGGAAGCTGGCCGGCCGCGCGCCGGCCGGCATCCGCCAGTGGATGCGACCTGGCCACATATACCGCCAGTTCACTGTGGTGGGCCAGCGGCTGTACCTGCAGCTCGGCCGGGTACTGATCCTGGCGCGGCAGCAGGCCCAGGTCCGCACGGCCGTCCAGCACGCTGCGCAGCACGTCGTGGCCTTCGGCATCGAGCCATTCCAGCGCGATGTCCGGGAAGCGCTCGGCGAAGCGCTGCAGCAGCCGCTGCCCGGGGTCCAGCTGGTACACGTCGGACAGCACCAGGGTCAAGCGGGGTTCCACCGGCGCGGCCAGGCGCATGCTGAGCTGCTGCAGGCGCTGGTCGGCCGCCAGGATCTCCTGTGCATACCCCAGGACCTGGTGGCCGGCCTCGGTCAGCTGCGGGTAGCGCCCGCTGCGGTCGAACAGGTCCACGCCCAGTTCGGCTTCCAGGTGCGCAATGGCGGTGCTGACCGTGCTCTGCGTCTTGCGCAGCCGGCGTGCCGCCGCGGAAAACGAGCCCAGCGCCGCGGCCTCGACGAACGCCTGCAGGGATTCGGGGGAGTAGGGCATCGATCCATCGCCTCTATCGATGGGTTCCATCTTTGTAAGGCCGTAAAAGGCGATGATACTGGACCCCGTCGCCCCGGTCTGCGGGCGACTTGAATCCCTCCACGCACAGCGTGGTTCAACCGGTTGCCTGTGGCGCCGGCCCGGCAAGGGCCGGGTACGCCTGGCAGCGCCTGGCCCGCGGGGGCCACAAGGAGTTCCCATGTCCCGCTCTGTTCCTGCCCGTGGCGCATGGCTCGCCTGGGGTTGCCTGCTGGTGGCCATCATCGCCGAAGTGGTCGGCACCTCGTTCATGGCCTACGCCGCCCGTACCGGTGTTGCGTCCGGCTATCTGGTGATGGCCGCCGCACTGGCGCTGTCGTACTACTTTCTGGCGTTGTCGGTGCGGCATATTGCCGTTGGCGTGGCCTATGCGGTGTGGGAAGGTCTGGGCCTGACCCTGCTGACCCTCGTCGGCGTGCTGGTGTTCGCCGAGCACCTGTCGCTGCAGCAGGTGGCTGGCCTGGCGCTGGCGGTGCTGGGCATCGTCTGCGTCACGCTCGGGGAGGCGCACGCATGAACGCCATGGCAGTGTTCTTCGTGGTCTGTTCGGCCTTGATCGATGTGGCCGCGAACATGATGGTGGCCAGGTCCGAAGGATTCCGCAGGCCGGGCTGGGGAATCGCGGCCATCGTGCTGGTATGGATCGCCTTCGCACTGCTGGGCCAGGCGGTACGCCACATGGATCTGGCCACGGCCTATGCCTTGTGGGGTGCCATCGGCGTGATCGGCACCGCGACCTGTGGGCGTGTGCTGTTCGGCCAGCGCCTGCGGCCGATCGGGTGGCTGGGCATCGCGCTGGTCACGGCCGCCGTGCTGCTGCTGAGCACGGCATGATCGTCCGCTGCCCGGAGCGGCCGGTGCAATCAGGCTAGAATTCCAGCGCTGCCATGGAAGGGCCGTGGCCTGTGGAAAAGGATCGCCATGATCAAAGTGCTGCTGGTGGAAGACGACCTGAAACTGGCGGGCCTGGTGGCCCGCTATCTGGAACCGCACGGCTATGCGGTGCAGTGCGTGCACGATGGCGATGCCGCCTGCGCTGCCGTACAGGCCAGCCAGCCCGATGTGGTGGTGCTGGACCTGATGCTGCCGGGCCGCGATGGCCTGCAGGTGTGCCGCGACCTGCGTGCGTTCTGCAACGTGCCGGTGCTGATGCTGACCGCGCGCGACAGTTCACTGGACCACGTGCTGGGGTTGGAATCGGGCGCGGATGATTACGTGATCAAGCCGGTCGAGCCGCCGGTGCTGCTCGCGCGCCTGCGCGCGCTGCTGCGGCGGCCGGCACAGGCCGCACCGGCCGGCCAGCGCCTGCAGTTCGATCGCCTGCGCATCTGCCGGCGCAGCCGCGAAGTGGAGCTGGACGGGCGCCGCCTGGACCTGACCACCGGTGAATTCGAGATGTTGTGGACCCTGGCCAGCCGCAGCGGTGAAGTGCTCAGCCGCGATGATCTGCTCAACAGCGTGCGCGGCATCGATTTCGATGGCCTGGACCGCAGCGTGGACATGTGCGTGAGCAAGCTGCGCCGCAAGCTGGAGGATGATCCGCGCGACCCGGCGCGGATCAAGACCGTGCGCGGCCAGGGTTACCTGTTCGTGCCTGCCGGCGCCTGACGTGCTGCGCTTCTTCCTGCGCCTGCTGCTGTTGTGCACGGTGGGCTTCGCGCTGGGCCTGTGGCTGGTGCCGCTGCTGCTGCAGGGGCGCTTCGATGAGCGCAACGACGTGTATTACCAGGAGGCGGTGCGCGGCCAGGTACACATGCTCGAAGAGCGCTTGGCCGGGCTTGATGCGGCGGGGCGCGCGGCGGAACTGGCCCGCCTGCAGCCACACTTCGGGCTGGGCCTGGCCCTGCTGGCGCAGGCCGACGTTGCGCCGGCCCCGGCCGATGCCCGCCAGTTGCAGCGCTTCGGTTTCCTGTCGCGCGATGAGCAGGAGCATTTCCTGCTGCCGCTGCCCGCCCATGGGCAGACACCGGCGCAGTGGCTGCAGGTCAGCCTGCCCGAAGGCATGATGATCGATGCCTGGACCTGGACCCAGGCCGCGCTGGTGCTGCTGCTGGCGGTCGGGGTGAGCCTGCTGCTCTGGGTATGGCCGACCTGGCGCGACCTGCAGCGGCTGCGCGTGGTCAGCCGGCGCATGGGCGAGGGCGACCTGCAGGCACGCGCGCAGATTTCCGCGCGCTCCAGCGTGGCCTCGCTGGCCCGGCAGTTCAACCAGATGGGCGAACGCATCGCGGCCCTGGTCGCGCGCCAGCGCGAGCTGACCAACGACGTATCGCACGAGCTGCGCACGCCGATCGCACGGCTGTCCTTCGAACTGGACCTGCTGGATGCCGAGCCCGATCCTGTGGCACGGCGGCAGCTGGTGCTGGACATGCGCGAGGACCTGCGCGGGCTGGATGCACTGGTGGGCGAGCTGTTGCTGGAGGCGCGGCTGGAACATGCCGGGCGCGCGCTGCCCCAGGAACGCATCGACGCTGCACCCTGGCTGGACGAACAGGTGCAGGCATTGCTGCGCGATGCCGAGCCGGCGGGTATCCGCTGCCGACGGGCAGACGCCGCACCGGCGCAGGTGCAGCTGCATCCGCACTACATGGCACGGGCGGTGTCCAACCTGCTGCGCAATGCACTGGCGCACGCACGCTCGGTCGTGCAGCTGGACCTGCAGCAGCGCGGTGCGCAGTGGGAACTGCGTGTCTGTGACGATGGCCCCGGCATCGCCGCCGCTGACCGCGAGCGTGTGTTCGCGCCTTTCACCCGCCTGGACCAGAGCCGCCAGCGCGGCACCGGCGGTGTCGGTCTGGGCCTGTCGATGGTGGCGCGCATCGCCGCCTGCCATGGTGGCCAGGCCGTGGTCGAGGACAGTCCACTGGGCGGTGCCAGTTTTGTCATCCGCTGGCCGGTAACACACTGACATTCGCTTACACAGGCACGACCGGGCGTGGAGGAACGCGCCCGGCCTGCTGCCTAACGTAGTGCACGGCGGCACGGGTTCTTCCGTGCGCCGCAGGCGCCTGCCGCGCTTGCCTTCCTGACCCCGACCGATGCCTGCACGGCTGCGCACCTGCGCGGCGCGGCGGCGTGCGGTCGCCTGCCTGGAGTGTTCCCGTGCCTGCATCCCGCAAGTTCCTGCGTGGTTTCCGTTCGTCCGTTGCCTGCCTGCTGCTGCCGGCATTGCTGCACCTTCCCACTGCACTGGCCAGCGAGCGTCCCGCCGTGGCGGTACAGGCAGGCGAGGGGCTGGGCGACTACCGGCGGGCCTCGCTGCTGTGGCAGAGCGCACCGCAGTGGCACTGGCAGGGCAGCAGCGGGCAGCGTGTGGACCTGACGCTGGAACTGGGGCTGGCGCGCTGGCAGGGCAACGATGAACAGCATCAGCACGCCTGGCAGGCCAACGCCATTCCGCTGTTCCGTTGGCACCTGCACCCACGCGTATTCGTCGAAGCGGGCGTGGGAGCGACGGTGTTCGACCGGACCCGCGTCGGCGGCCGCCGCATCAGCACGGCCTGGCAGTTCGGCGACCACCTCGGGGTGGGCATGCGCGTGGACGACCGGCAGCGCGTGTCGCTGCGCTGGTCGCACTACTCCAATGCCAGCATCAAGCGGCCCAATCCGGGGCTGGATGTCATCCAGCTGACCTGGGCCGTGGCCTACTGAGCCGGCCCGGCCGGGTTTGTCACGATTGGTTACATAAGCCCAACAGGATTGCCCAATCCCTGCCACCGCAGGCGCGTAGCCTTGCTTCCATGCCGGAAGTGCTGCGCGAGCGCCGTCTGCCGGCAGCTGTCGTTCCACCCGCCAGACGTTCCCGGACCACAGGCGCTGTGCCTGCCGGCAGGAGTTGCAAGACATGGCCGAACCCCTTCACCTTGCCGACGGACGCGTCTGGCTAAAGCAGCACGATGGACTGCGCCGGCGGGTATTGCTCGGCACGCTGGGCCTGACGGCCCGTGCATTGCGGGTGCCGTGCCTGCGCCCGCCACCGCGCCTGTCGGCGCTGCAGGCCCGCGACGTGGAACTGCGGCGCCTGCTGGAACTGGCCGAACGCGGTATTCCGGTCCCGCGCGTGCTGGGCCACAGCGATTCGGCCCTGCTGCTGGAAGATGGCGGCCCCAGCCTGGCCCACTGCCTGCGCAACGCCGATGACCACAAGGCCGAAGCGCTGCTGCGCCAGGCCGCGCGCCAGCTGCTGCGCGCGCACCGCGCCGGTTGCTGCATCGGCCAGCCGGTGGCGCGCAACATCACCGTGGCCCAGGATGGCCAGCTGCGCTTCATCGACCTGGAAGACGATCCGCTGCAGGTGATGGACCTGGCACAGGCACAGGCCCGTGACTGGCTGCTGTTCATCAGTGGCAGCATCCGCCATGCGCCCCTGCCGGTAGGGGCCTATGTCGCAGTGATCGGCCACTGCCTGCGGCAGGCGACGCCGGAAGTGCAGCAGCAGCTGCGCGAGGCCGTCTCGCGCCTGCGCTACCTGCCGGCGTTGTGCAGGCTGGGCGGGCACCGTGCGCAGGGGGTCGGGCGCAGCGTGCAGGTGCTGCGCCGCGCGTTGGCCTGACGGCAGCGTCCGGGGGCGCTGCCGCCAGGCGGGAGGGCGGAGGCCGGGTTGCATCGCATGTCGTCCTGCTTTCTCGTCGCAGGGCGGGGTGACTGCAGCTGGCCTCCGCCACGTCCCGTGCGGGCACGCCGGCGCGCGCGTGATACCACGACGCGCACGTACCGGGGCCGCTGCCGGCATCCGGCTTTCATCCGCTGTGCACCGCAGCATCGCCACACTCCATCGGCTGAATCCCAGATCGACCCGGAGAAAGGCCGCCCATGGAAGCACTGGAGCCTCATTCCTCACCGGTGCGGACCCTGCGGCCCGTGTTCGCCTTCGCGGCGATCGTGGTGGTGGCGTTCGCCGTTTTCGTCAGCCTGTACCCCATCGGTGCAGGCACCCTGCTCAACCAGACACAGAGCTGGGCGTCGGCCAACGTGGGCTGGTACTACCTGCTGGCGATGACCCTGTACCTGGTGTTCGTGGTGGTGGCCGCGCTGTCGCCGTATGGCAGCATCAAGCTGGGCGCCGACCATGACGAGCCGGAATTCAGTTACCTCTCCTGGGCCGGCATGCTGTTCGCCGCCGGCATCAGCATCACGCTGTTCTTCTTCTGCGTGTCCGAACCGCTGACCCATTACCTGCAACCGCCGCAGGGGGCGGCTGCCGATGGTGAAGCCGGTGCGCGCCAGGCCATGCAGTTGCTGTTCCTGCACTGGGGCCTGCATGGCTGGGGCGTGTTCGCGCTGGCAGCCATGGCGATGGCCTATTTCGCCTACCGGCACAACCTGCCGCTGGCACTGCGCTCGGCGCTGTACCCGCTCATCGGCAACCGCATCAACGGCCCGATCGGCTACACGGTGGATGCACTGGGCATCGTCGCCACGGTGTTCGGCCTCGGCGCGGACATGGGCTTTGGCGTGCTGCACCTCAACGCCGGCCTGTCGCACCTGTTCGATGTGCCGCATACCCACGGCGTGCAGGTCGCGCTGATCGCCACGATGATGGGCGCGGCCATCGTGGTGGCGGTGTCCGGGGTGGAAAAGGGCGTGCGCTGGATGTCCAACATCAACATGCTGCTGGCCATCGCGCTGGTGCTGTTCATGCTGTTCGCCGGTCCCACGCAGTACCTGCTGGGCACGCTGATGCAGAATGCCGGCGACTACCTGGGCAGCGTGGTCGGCAAGAGTTTCGATGTCTATGCCTACGGCGGCCGCCCGGAATGGATGGGCAGCTGGACGGTGTTCTACTGGGCCTGGTGGATCGGCTGGGCACCGTTCGTGGGGTTGTTCATCGCCCGCATCTCGCGCGGCCGCACCATCCGCCAGTTCGTGTTCGGCGTGCTGCTGATCCCGCTGGGCTTCACCCTGGCGTGGCTGTCGATCTTCGGCAACAGCGCACTGGACCAGGTGCTGCACCACGGCCAGCAGCAGCTGGCGCAGCTGGCCATCGACGATCCGCCGACCGTGCTGTACGCGCTGCTGGACAGTTACCCGTGGAGCCGCACGGTGATCGCGGTGACGGTGTTCATCAGCTTCATCTTCTTCGTCACCTCGGCCGATTCCGGTGCGGTGGTGCTGTCCACGCTGTCATCGCACGGCGGTGCGCCCGAAGACGACGGCCCGCGCTGGCTGCGCGTGTTCTGGGGCACGGTGACGGCGGTGGTCACCGCCGGCCTGCTGCTGGCCGGCAGCATGGATGCGCTGAAATCGGCGGTGGTGCTGGCCTCGCTGCCGTTCTCGGCGGTGCTGCTGATGATGGCCTGGGGCCTGCGCAAGGCCTTCGCCGACGAGGCGCACCGGCGGCGCGCGCTGCAGTACCGGCCCACGCCGCTGGTCGGGGCCAGCCGCCATCACCAGGGCTGGCGCCAGCGCCTGGGGCAGGCCGTGCATTTCCCGCTGCGTGACGAGGTGTACCGCTTCATGGACAGCCACGTGCGGCCGGCAATGGACGCCGTGGCGACCCAGCTGCGCGAGCAGGGCTGGGAGGTACAGGAGCAGCTGGAGGCCGGTGACATGTCGCTGTCGGTGAACCACGGCGAACAGCAGGATTTCCTGTATCGCGTGCTGCTGACCGGCTACCGCGTGCCCTCGTTCGCCTCGCACAACGTGCGCAATCAGCGGTATTACCGCGCCGAAGTCCATCTGTTCGAGGGCAGCCAGGATTACGACCTGGTGGGTTTCAGCAGGGAGCAGATCATCAATGACATCATCGGCCAGTACGAACGGCACCTGCAGTTCCTGCACCTGAGCCGGTGAGGGGGCAGCGGGGCGATGGAGGTTCCATCGCCCCGTGCGGATCAGAACCGGTAGCGTGCGCCCAGCGAGACGAACTGCCCGCGCAGGTTGTACTGGGTGATGTCGAAGCCGTTGGATCCGCCGGCCGGGTCGAACGGCGGGTCCTTGTCGGCCAGGTTCAGCACCGACAGCGACAGCGTGGTGTTCGGCAACCCGTTCCAGGCCACGTACAGGTCCAGCTGCTGGTACGCCTTCACCCGCGAATCCAGCCCCGGGTTGCTGGTGGCCGTGGCCACGCGCTGGTCGTAGCCGCTGATGTACTGCAGGCTCAGCGAGCTGGTCCAGTCGCCCACCTCCCAGGTCAGCGAGGTGGTGCCGCGGGTGCTCGGCAGCGCGCCCAGGCGGTTGTTGCCGGCGCCGTCGTAGGGGGCCTGGCCGGCCACCAAGGGCTGCTTGTAGTCCAGCAGGTGGGTCCAGCTGCCGGCCACGGTGAAGCTGCCCAGGCGATCGGTGCGGAAGCGGCGGCTGGCTTCCAGGTCCAGGCCGGAGGTCGTCAGCTCGCCCTGGTTGCTGTACTGGTTGGTGATGAACTGGATGCGGCCCTGCGCGTCACGCTGCACGCGGTTGGGGAACTGGCCCGGGTTGTTGACGATGAACTGCGCGTTGTCCGGCTGGATCAGGTTGTCCTGTTCGATGCGGTACCAGTCCAGGCCGATGCTGGTGTCACCATCGGGCGACCACACCGCACCCAGGTTGTAGTTGCGCGAACGCTCCGCGCGCAGGTCCGGGTTGCCGGTGCGGATGTTGGTCACACCACGGCTGCCGCCCGGCTGCAGCGGATCGTAGGGGTCGACCACCGTGCCGTAGCTGACGGTCTGGCCCGGTGCGATTTCCGGCAGTGACGGTGCGCGGAAGCCACGCGAGAACGAGCCGCGCAGCAGCAGGCTGTCCAGCGGCTGCCAGCGCAGCGCCACCTTGGGCGAGAACGCATTGCCGAAATCATCGTAATGGTCGCCACGGCCGGCCAGCTGCAGTTCCAGCGTGCGGTGCAGCGGAATGCTGAACTCCGCGTACGCGGCGCTGACCTGGCGCTCGCCGTTGACCACGTTGATGGCCGGGCGCAGCTCGGTGCCCGACAGCACCTGTGCACTGGTGCGCGCGTCGAGCGATTCGCGGCGCACTTCAGCGCCCCAGGCGAAGCCGATCGCCCCGGCCGGCAGGTTCCACAACCGGGTGGAGGCCTTGAACGAAGCCTGGCTCAGGCGGTACCAGCCCGGGCGCTTGGTCTGCAGGCGCAGCGCGTCCAGCGCCTGCGGGGTCTTGGACGGGTCGAGGATGTCCAGGCTGCCATCGGCCAACGCCTGCTGGAACGCGTAGCGGTTGACGAAGTTGTCCACGTACTCGCGCTGTGCGCTTTCCGAGGCCAGTGCGGCCAGTTCCCAGTCCCAGCGTTCGCCTTGCCCGCGCACGCCGGCCAGGGCGCGGTAGAACACCTGGGTGTTGTCCTTCAGGCGCGGGCCGAGCGCGAACAGCGAGGTCTCGAACGGCAGTGGCGTGGTGCCGGGATTGTACGGATTGCCCACCGGCAGCACCGCCGGGATGTCCACCAGGGTGCCGGTGGCGGCGTTGTAGGCGCGCAGGCCCGGCCCGACGGTCAGCGGTGCGCTGAAGATCTGGTCGGCCTTGTTGTGCGCATACAGCACATCGGCGAAGGCTTCGACGTGCTCATTGAAGCGGTAGGTCGCGCTCAGCGAGGCCTGCAGGCGTTCGGCACCGGGCTGCAGCGTCTTGAACGGCTGCGCGTTGAAGGCGCAGGCCTGGCCGGGCAGGGTGCTGCCGAAATCGCTGTAGGGGCGCAGCTGGCTGCCGTCCGGGCACGGCGAGAACGGCTGCGGTGCGCGCGGGTTGCCCAGCCAGTTGCCGCCGGCGGTGTTCCAGCCGGCCAGGCGGCCGCCGGGCTTGTCGCGGAAATCGCCGCTGCGGGTGAAGGCGCGCTCGTCCGCATCCAGCCGGTCGCGCTTGAGCACGTCCAGGCCGAACAGCACGTTCCAGCCATCACGGTCGACATCCCCGAAGCCGGCCAGCAGGTTGGCCTTGCGTTCGTTCAGTCCGCCCTGCGTGGCGGTGCCCAGGCCGCCACCGACCTCCACGCCCTGGAAGTTGCGGCGCAGGATGATGTTGACCACGCCGGCGATCGCATCGGAACCGTACACCGCCGAGGCGCCATCCTTGAGCACTTCGATGCGGTCCACGGCACTGATCGGCAGCGCGTTGAGATCGACGAAGGTGTCCTGGGTGTTCAGCGCGAAACCGAAGTTGGATACACGGTAGCCGTTGACCAGCACCAGGGTGTTCTTCGGTGACAGGCCACGCAGGCCGATCGAGGCCGAACCGGCGGCGAAGCTGCCGGTGTACTGCTCGTCATAGCTGTTGCCGGCGTTGGCCGACAGGCTGCGCAGCACGTCGGTGAGGGTCGACTTGCCGCTCAGTTCGATCTGCTCGCGGGTCAGCACCTGCACCGGATTGGGGCCGGCGGTGTCGCTGCGCTTGATGTTCGAGCCGGTCACCAGCACCGCGCCGAGCGTGGTGCTGTCCTTGCCGGCATCGGCGGTGGGGGAGGTTTCAGCGGCAGCAGGGCCGGCCGCCAGGCCCAGCGCGACGGCGCTGGCCAGAAGGGTGGTGCGGAACATGGAAACGCCAGTGGGTGGAGGAGCCCGCAGTACCGCATGGGGGCTCATGATGCAGCCAATGACGAATACGCATTCAGTTATGTATCACAGGTTCTTAACGAATCCGGGACCGAGTCCGGTAGCGCCAGGCCACGCCGGGCTGCAGTGCGGGCAACGCTTCTTACACCCGCAACAGCACCTTGCCATCGCGCCCACCGCGCTGGGCGGCCGCGGCGGCCTCGGCCACCTGGTCCAGCGGAAACACCGCGTCCACCGGTAGCCGCAGTTCACCCGATGCGGCGCGCTGCAGCAGTTCACCGACCAGCCGGCGCTTGTCCTCCACCGCCATGGCCGTGCTGACCTTGCTGCCCCAGAACCCCTTCACCGTGGCTTCCTTGTAGATCAGCCCGCCGGCGGGGATGTGCATCGGCTGCCCGCTCATCACGCCGAAGGACACCAGCGTGCCGTGGTGGCCGAGCAGCTCGACCAGATCACCGCTGGCGTCTCCGCCGATGGAATCCACGGCGGCGGCCGCCAGGCCTTCGCCCAGCGTGGCCTGCACCTGTGCCTTCCAGCCGTCGCTGGCGGTGACGAACACGTGCTCGATACCCAGTGCCCGCAGCTGCGCAGCGGCGTCTTCGCTGCGGACCAGGTTGGCCACCTTGATGCCGCGCGCAGTGGCCAGCATCGCCAGCGACTTGCCGACCGCACCGTTGGCGGTGTTCTGCACGATCCACTGGCCGGGCCGGGCCTGCAGGAACTCCAGCAGCATCAGCGCGCTCAACGGCATGGCCACCAGCTGTGCGGCCGTTTCATCGGCAATGCCGTCCGGCATCGGGATCACCATGCGCGCCGGTGCGACGAAGGCCTCGGCCCAGGTACCGTGCACCGAGGCGGCCACCACGCGCTGGCCCGGCTGGACATGGGCAACGCCTTCGCCGACGGCGTCGACCGTGCCCAGGGCCTCGCTGCCCCCGATGGCGGGCAGGGTGGGCTTGTAGCCATACAGGCCGCGGATGGTCAGCAGATCGTGGTTGTGGATGGGGGCCAGCACCGTGCGGATGCGGACCTCGCCCGGCCCGGGAACGGGCTGGGGGGCCTGTGCGGTGTCCAGCACCGTGGCAGGGTCGCCGAAACGGCTGTAAAGCGCTGCACGCATAGGGGGAAATCCACGCAGTAAAAGGAACAGACAGGGTAGGGGCGGAGGCGTTGCCGACAAGGGGTGGCGCATGCAACACGGCATCCTGCGACCTATCGTCGCGATGGCGAGAAATACCGCATGTTGTGTTGACGCGCCGCGCAATCCACCCTATGTTGGGGCTGTCACTCCCGGTCAGCCGCCGCCGCCGGACGATGCTGCAAACGTCCCGCGGCCCGCCCCTGAAGGCTTGCCGTGTCGACGCGGCCGCCAGCGCGCGGACCCAGGTCGCCCCCACGGACCGGATACCGGCCGCAGGCGCGAGGCAGATGCCGACGACCTTCGTTCCCGCGCCCTGGCATGAAACCCCGACCACCCCGTGCGCCGGTATCACGCAGGGGGCTGCCAAGGCTGCGGCGTCATCGTGCGCGCGCACCTGGAGATGCATGACCATGACCGACAGTACCTTCCGCGTGGCCACCCCGGCCGGCGCAGCCGATGACGTGCGCCCGGCGGGCGAACGCGTGGCCACCTGGATCACCAAGGAAGCGGGCAACCGCCGCCTGCCGTTCAATGCCGCGCGCCTGCAGCGCACCATCGATGCGATCCAGGCCGAGTTTCCACAGCTGGACGTCGCCGATTACCGGCATGCGGTGCAGGCAATGGTGGAACGCAAGCCCAGCATCAGCGCGGACGACCTGGTGGATCTGCTGATCCGCGAAGCCGAATCGCGCGTGGACCTGGTCGCGCCCGAATGGGAGCAGTTTGCCGCGCGGCTGTACCTGCGCCGGCTGTACAAGCGCGCCAGCCGCAACCGTTTCTACGATGGAAGCCTGAAGTACGGCTCCTATGTGGGTCTGCAGGAGAGCCTGGCCGACCGTGGGGTGTACAGCAATGACATCCTGCGCTGCTATTCCAAGGAGGAACTGCAGCAGGCCGGTGCGATGATCGACCCGGAGCGCGACCGCCTGTTCGCCTACAACGGCCTGTACCTGCTGGCCACCCGGTACCTGGCGACCGATGGCAGCCGCGATGTGTTCGAGCTGCCGCAGGAGCGCTGGCTGACCATCGCCCTGTACCTGATGCAGAACGAAGGCGGGGTGGGGGAACGCGGTCGTGCACGGCGCATGCAGCTGGTGGGCGAGGCGTACTGGGCACTGTCGAACCTGTACATGACCGTGGCCACGCCGACGCTGGCCAACGCCGGCAAGGTGGGCGGGCAGCTGTCGAGCTGCTTCATCGACACGGTGGACGACAGCCTGCAGGGCATCTATGACTCCAATACGGACATCGCCCGCGTGTCCAAGCATGGGGGGGGCGTCGGGGCCTATCTGGGCTACGTGCGCAGCAGCGGCGCACCGATCCGTGGCGTGCCCAATTCATCCGGCGGCGTGGTGCCGTGGATCAAGCAGCTCAACAACACCGCGGTGTCGGTGGACCAGCTCGGCCAGCGCAAGGGTGCGGTGGCGGTGTACCTGGACATCTGGCACCGCGACATCGAAGCCTTCCTCGACCTGCGCCTGAACAATGGTGACCAGCGCCTGCGCGCGCATGATGTGTTCACCTCGGTATGCGTGCCGGACCTGTTCATGGAAGCGGTGGAGCGCCGCGCCGACTGGTACCTGTTCGATCCGCACGAGGTGAAGCAGGCCAAGGGCTGGTACCTGCAGGATTTCCATGACGAGAAGCGTGGATCGGGCAGCTTCCGCGACCGCTACGCCGAGCTGGTGGCCGATGAGCGCATCAGCCGCCGCACGGTCAAGGCGATTGACCTGTTCAAGCGGATCATGGTCAGCCAGCTGGAGACCGGCAACCCGTTCCTGTTCTACCGCGATGAAGTAAACCGGAAGAACCCGAACAAGCACGCGGGCATGGTCTATTCCAGCAACCTGTGCACTGAGATCCTGCAGAACATGAGCCCGACGCGGATGATCCAGGAGATCGTCAGCGGCGACCAGATCGTCACCACCCGCCGCGCCGGCGATTTCGTGGTGTGCAACCTGTCCTCGATCAACCTGGGCCGCGCCATCGCCGCCCCGGACGATCTGCTGGCGGCCGATGTGCTGGAACGGCTGATCCCGATCCAGGTGCGCATGCTCGACAACGTGATCGACCTCAATGCGTTGCCGGTACCGCAGGCGACCATCACCAACCGCAAGTACCGTGCGATCGGCCTGGGTACGTTCGGCTGGCACCACCTGCTGGCGCAGCAGCGCGTGCAGTGGGATTCCCCGGATGCCGAGCTGCTGGCCGACCGCCTGTACGAACGCATCAATTTCCTGACCATCCAGGCCAGCGCGCAGCTGGCCCGGGAGAAGGGCAGCTACCCGATGTTCGCGGGCAGCGACTGGCACAGCGGTGCCTACTTCCGTGACCGCGATTACCACGGCCAGGCCTGGGAAGCCCTGGCACAGCAGGTAGCGGCCCACGGCCTGCGCAATGGCTGGCTGCTGGCGGTGGCGCCGAACATGAGCACGGCCCAGATTGCCGGGTCCACGGCATCCATCGATCCGATCTACAGCGCGTTCTACTACGAGGAAAAGAAGGACTTCCGGCGCCCGGTCGCCGCCCCGGGCCTGTCGCTGGACACCTGGCCGTACTACGAGAAGGGCGCCTACCGGGTGGACCAGTTCGCCAGCGTGCGGCAGAACGCGCGGCGGCAGCGCCATGTCGACCAGTCGATCAGCTTCAACCTGTACGTGCCCAGCACCATCCGTGCCAGCACGTTGCTGGAGCTGCACCTGACGGCCTGGCGCGAAGGCCTGAAGACCACCTACTACGTGCGCTCCAACGACATCGACATCAGCGAATGCGAGTGGTGCGCCAGCTGATCGGCACCTGTACCGCACGGCAGCGCCGGGCCATGCCCGGCGAGCGTACCGCGCGGCCTCCGCACAATCCGCCGGGCACGGACCGGCGCCATCCATCCACAGGACATACCATGGCAACGCCGCTGGACCGCATCAAGATCCTGGAACCCCGCCACCCCAACCGCAGTACCGGCATCATCAACGGTCGCACCAGCGGCATCCTGAACTGGAACGACATCCCTTACCCCTCGTTCTATCGCGCCTACAAGGAGCTGTCGACCAACTTCTGGATTCCCGACGAAGTGGACATGAAGGCCGACGCGCGCCAGTACGGCGAGCTGGATGCACGGGAAAAGAACGCCTACGATTCGATCATCGGGCTGCTGGCCACGCTGGATTCACCGCAGACCCGCTTCATCTACAACGTGGCCGAGTACATCACCGACCCGGCCGCGCACGCCAACGCGGCGATCATCGGCCAGCAGGAGGTGATCCACAACGAGAGCTACAGCTACGTGCTGGCCTCGATCACCGACCTGCCCAACCAGAACCGCATCTTCGAAATCGCCCGCACGCACCCGACCATCCTCAAGCGCAATGCGCCGATCATGGCGTCCTATGATGATTTCCTGCGCGAGAAGACCGCCGAGACGCTGCTGAAATCGCTCATCCAGTCCTCGATCCTGGAAGGCATCAACTTCTATTCGGGCTTCGCCTACTTCTACAACCTGGTGCGGCAGAACCGCATGACCGGAACCGGCAAGATCATCAGTTTCATCAACCGCGACGAGCTGGCCCACACCAAGTTCATCAGCGAAGTGATCCGCGCCATCGTCGGCGAAAACCCGGAACTGCAGACCCACGAGCTGACCGACTACGTGCACGGCGCGTTCCAGCATGCGATCGAGCTGGAGACCCAGTGGTCATCCGAGGTGCTGGACGGCATCGATGGCATCGACGTGGACGAGATGGTGCGCTACGTGAAGTACCGCGCCAACAAGATGGCCGGCATGCTCGGCATCGAGCGCCTGTACAGCGACACCACCGACAACGTGATGCCGTGGATCAAGGCCTATGCGGACAACTTCACCGAGACCAAGACCGACTTCTTCGAGATGCGCAATGCCAGCTACAAGAAGACCAATGTCGACAACGGTTTCGACGATCTGTGAGGCCGGCCCGCGATTGCAGATCCTGATCGTGGTTGCCTCGCTCAGTGGCAACACCCGCGAGCTGGCGCGGCAGGTGGCGGCACGCTGTCGCGCGGCCGGGCACATTGTGCACTGGCAGGAAGCGGATGACCTGCGCCAGCCGCCGCCGCTGCCGCTCGATCAGGCCGACCTGGTGCTGCTGGGCAGCTGGACCGACAACGCCGGGCGCACGCCCTCGGAGATGAAGGCCTGGGTAGCCACGGCGACCGCGCACGGGCAGCAGCCAGGGCAGGTGGCGGTGTTCGGCACCGGGGAAACCCAGTGGGGGGCCGAGTACTACTGTGGTGCCGTGCATCGGCTGCGGCGCTTCTTCCACAGCGACTACCCCCCGCTGGAAATCGAACAGATGCCGCATGGCCCGCGCCATGCCGAGGCCATCATCGCCTGGACCGATGCGGTCCTGGCCCATTACCGGAGCACGACCCATGCAGATCATCGACGCCACCACGCCTGAGCAGTACCGGCAACTGCTGGCCGAGCACCCGCGGGTGCTGGTGGATTTCCACAAGGACCAGTGTCCGGGCTGCCGGATGCTGGAGATGTCGTTGCAGCGCGTCGGCGCCCGCGGCATCGGGCAGGGCATGACCCTGTTGCGGGTGCAGCTGGAAGTGGTGGGCGAAGCTTTCTTCCGTGACCTGGGCCTGCGCCAGACCCCGACCCTGGCGTTGTTCCGTGACGGCGACGAGCGCACACGGTTGGCCGGGTTCCAGTCCCCGGCGCAGATCGAAGCGGCGATCACGCAGTTCCTCGCCTGATGCACCCTGCAGCCAGGCATGGCCTGGCTCTACCCGGGTTCCGCGTCGTGCGTGGAATGCACGCGCCGTTGTGAATCCACGCCATGCGTGGAATGCACATGCCGTTGTGGATCGACACCATGTGTGGAATGCGCATGCCGTTGTGAATCCACGCCATGCGTGGAATGCACATGCCGTTTTGGATCCACGCCATGTGTGGAATGCACATGCCGTTGTGAATCCACGCCATGCGTGGAATGCGCATGCCGTTGTAGATCCACGCCATGTGTGGAATGCACATGCCGTTTTGGATCCACGCCATGCGTGGAATGCACATGCCGTTTTGGATCCATGCCATGCGTGGAATGCGCATGCCGTTGTAGATCCACGCCATGCGTGGATGAACCGCCAACGAACTCAACCGCCGGTGAAGGTATCCACCAGCAGCTTCACATTCAGCGCCACGATCACCAGCGCGATCACCCAGGCGGCACGGCCCAGCCAGCGCGGTGCCACCAGCGCGCCCATCGTGACCTTGTCGGTGACGATGCGTACCAGCGGAATGATCGCGAACGGCAGCTGCATCGACAGCACCACCTGGCTCAGCACCAGCAGCTTCACCGCGCCCTGGTCGCCGAACAGCACGATCACCACGACCACCGGGATGATGGCCAGGGCACGGGTGATCAGCCGGCGCAGCCAGGGCGGCAGCCGCAACTGCAGGAAACCTTCCATCACGATCTGCCCGGCCAGGGTGGCCGTGACCGTGGAGTTCAGGCCCGAGGCCAGCAGTGCGATGGCGAACAGCGTTGCCGCCGCGCCCACGCCCAGCATCGGTGCCAGCAGCTGGTGGGCCTGCTCGATGTCTTCCACGTCGAAGCGGCCGTTGGCATGGAACACCGCCGCCGCCAGGATCAGGATGCTGGCGTTGATGAACAGCGCCAGGGTCAGGGCGATGGTGCTGTCGGTCACCGCCCAGCGCAGGGCACTGCGGCGGCCTGCATCGGTGCGCGGGTAGGCGCGGGTCTGCACGATGGACGAGTGCAGGTACAGGTTGTGCGGCATCACGGTGGCACCGATGATGCCGATGGCGATGTACAGCGCATGCGGATCGGTCACCACCTGGGCGCGCGGGATGAAACCGCCCAGCACTTCCATCACCGGTGGCGCGGCCAGTGCGATCTGCACCACGAAGCAGCCGAAGATGATGACCAGCAGCGCGATCACGAAGGCTTCCAGCGCACGGAAGCCACGGTTCATCAGCAGCAGCACCAGCAGCGTGTCCAGTGCGGTGATGACCGCGCCCCACAGCAGGGGCAGGTCGAACAGCAGCTTCAGTGCGATGGCGGTGCCGATCACCTCGGCCAGGTCGCAGGCGATGATCGCCGCTTCGCACAGCGCCCACAGCGCCAGGTTCACCGGCCGGGGGTAGCGCGCGCGGCAGGCCTGGGCCAGGTCCAGGCCGGTGGCGATACCCAGCCGTGCTGACAGCGCCTGCAGGATCACGGCCATCAGGTTGGACACCAGGATGACCGACAGCAGCAGGTAGCCGAACCGTGAACCACCGGCCAGGTCGGTAGCCCAGTTGCCCGGGTCCATGTAGCCCACCGACACCATGTAGCCCGGGCCGAGGAAGGCCAGCAGGCGGAACCACCAGTGCCCCTTGTCGGGAACGGCCACCGAGGCGTTCAGCGCCCCCAGGCTGGCGGGCGTGGGGGCGGAAGGGTCAGGGGGCGCCAGGGTGCTCATGGGGCCTAATATAGCTCTTGCTAATTCCCATAGCCAGGTAAAACAATCGTCTTTATCGGCGTGGTGGTCCAGAATTCAGGCTTCATTTCCCGACATGATCGGCACAGACAGGCAGGCGCGTGGTTACACCGGACGAATCGACATCGCCCAAAGGCACCCCCTTGATCGAGGCCGAGCGCCAGGTCGAGAGCTTCCGGCAGGTCCGTGAAGCCCACCGCATGGAGCTGGTGGAGGACTACGTCGAGCTGATTTCGGACCTGCTGGCCGATGGCGGCGAGGCCCGCCAGGTCGACATCGCCACCCGCCTGGGCGTGGCCCAGCCGACCGTGGCCAAGATGCTGCGCCGGCTGGCCCGTGACGGCTGGGTGGTGCAGCGCCCCTACCGTGGCGTGTTCCTGACCCCCGAAGGCGAGGCCCTGGCCCATGCCAGCCGCCAGCGCCACCAGACGGTGGAGCGCTTCCTGCTGGCCCTGGGCGTGGACCCGGACACCGCACGGCGTGACGCCGAGGGCATCGAGCATCACGTGAGCGAACAGACCCTGGCGTTGTTCGAGGCGTTCGTGCGCAAGGCCGAGGGCGGCGAGGCCGGTTGACCGGGCTGTGCCCGTTGTCGCCGGGAAGGCCGCATCCCCGCATGGCGTGGATCTATGGGGGCGTCGCCGCGCAGCGTGCGCCTTCCTGCGCGCAGGCCCGCTTCCACCATTCTTTCAATACCGGTTGCAGGCCGTCATAGCGGCGGCCGTGCCAGCCGTTGGCCAGCACGTTGCCCTGCGCATCGATCAGCACCAGGTTCGGCGGCGCCGGCCCGGCCAGTGCCTGCAGTTGCGGCATGCGCGCCGCACGGCGTGGGTCCAGTACCGGCCAGGGCATCTGCTGCTGGTGCATGTAACGACGCAGCGCGGCTTCGCTTTCGTCCTGGCTGATGTAGACCACTTCGGTATCGGCACCGGCCTCGCGCAGGGCGTCGCGTAGCGCGCGCAGGGTCGGCATGAAGGCATGGCAGGGCCCGCACCAGTTGGCGCCGACATACAGTGCCAGCAGGCGCGGCGGGCGCGGCCACTGCATCGGTTCGAGCGTGCGTTCCGCCGGCTGCATCAGCGAGGCCGACACCTGCGCGTGCAGGGTGTCGGCCGCCGATGCCGGCATGGTCAGCAGCAGGGCCAGTGCCAGCAGCCACTCAGAACGCATAGCGCAGGTTCACGTACCACGAGCGCGCGAAGCGTGGCCCGTAGACGTAGTCGCTGTCACGCAGCGCGCCCACTTCCAGATCCTGCTGGCGCTGGTCGAACAGGTTCTTGACCCCGGCCGAGACGGCCACTTCCTGCTGCGCATCCGCCCCCAGGTGGTGATGCCAGCGGGCGCCAAGGTCGGTCACCCAGAACGTGCGCGTGGCATGCAGCTCACCCAGGCGATTGTTCAGCACCTGCATGCGGCCGGTGTGGCGCACAGCCAGGAAGGCCTCCCAGGCATCGACCGGCAGCCAGGTCAGCTGGGCCAGGCCGGTCCAGCGCGGGGTCTTCAGGTAATCGCGGCTTTCGATCACGGTGCTGCCGCCATCGCCGGTGTCATCGAAGAGGCGCTGCGGTTCGCGGAAGCGCGAGCGGTACCACGATGCACCGGCGGTCATGCGCCACTGCGGCGAAGGCTGCCAGCCCAGGTTGGTTTCCATGCCCAGCACGTTCGAGCCCGAGGCGTTGTAGCGTTGCTGGCTCAACTGCCCGTCATCGCCGCGCTGGATTTCGCCCAGTGCGAAGGTGTCGCGGATGCGCGCGTAGGACGCGGTGGCATCCCAACTCCACACCGGATTGGCCGGGTCCGAGCGCCAGTCGAAGCCGAACAGCGTGGTCAGCGCCCGCTCCTCCTTCAGGCCGGGCCGGTTGCGTACGCGGATCTGCTCGCCGCCCAGCGTATCGACGTGCACGTCCTCGACGAAGATTTCCGGCGCGCGGAAGCCTGTGGAGATGCCGGCGCGCCACTTCAGCCGCGGCGTGGCCTGCCAGGCGGCGGCAATGCGCGGGGAGAACACCGCGTTGTCCAGTTCCGAACTCTTGTCCACGCGCGCGCCCAGCACCAGGTCGACATCCTCGCGCAGCGCCCATTCGTCCTGCACGAAGGCACCAAGGTTGCGGAAGCGGGCGTCTTCGAGGAGGGCCAGGCGCTGGCCGTTGCCGGTGCGGTTGTCATCGCGCAGCGCCTCGTGCTTGTACTGCACGCCGAACGCCAGCGCATGCGCGCCCAGACGCCAGTTCAACTGGCTGTCCAGGTACTGCAGCGGGTTGGTGGTGCGGCCGTACTGGCGCCAGGAGCGTGAGGCCGCGCTGCCGGGCACGTCGTGGTCGAGCTGGGCGGGGTCGTAGCCGGGCGCACGCGGGTCGGTCACCACGTCGCCGAGGCCGCCATAGAAGCTGTCGCGGTCGATGTCGGCGAAGGCATAGGCCAGGCGGAAATCGGCAGTGGCGCTGATTTCCTGGTCCCAGGAAAGGCTGCCACGGCGGTAGGTGGTGTCCAGCGATTCGGCGATGTTGGCCAGGTACTCGGGCTGGTCCAGGCGGTTGCCGCCGCGGCGGGTTTCATCGGTGACCTGCAGGTCCAGGCGCAGGCGCGTGCCCGGGTTCGGTGCGTACCACGCCTGCAGGCCCCCCACCTTCAGGTTCTTGCGGGTGATTTCGGTATAGCCGTCGCCGTTGTAGTCGATGCCATCGTTCCAGTTGCGCTGGGCGACGACCGACAGGCCGGCATCGGCGTTGCGTGCGACCAGGTCCACGCGCGCATCGACGTTCTTCTGCGGCGTGCCCTTGAGCACATCCACGCCGGCCTGCACATGGCCACCGCTGCGCGCCGGCAGCGGCGGGATCAGGTTGATGACTCCGGCGACGGCACCGGGACCGTACAGCGCCGAGCCGCCGCCCTTGACCACCTCGATGCGGTCGACGAAGCCGGCTGGGATCTGTTCCAGGCCATACACGCTGCCCAGCGTGGACAGCAGTGGAATGCCATCGAACAGCAGCTGGTTGTACGCGCCGGGCAGGCCCAGCAGCTGCACTTCGCTGGTGTTGCAGTTCTGGCAGTTGCTTTCCACGCGCAGGCCGTTGATCAGTTCGGCCGCGCGCGAGAAGTCGGTGGCCGCACGCAGCGCGATGTCCTGCTGGCGCAGCACTTCGGTGCGGATCGGCACATCCGACAGCAGGCGCTCGGTACGGGTGGCGGTGGTCACCTTGACCTGCACCCGGTCGAGTTCGGTAGGCGAGGGCGGTGCAGCCAGGGCGGGCAGCGGCAGCAGGGTGGCAACGGCCAGGCCCAGGGCAAGCGGGTGGCGGGGAACAGCGGGTAGGGTCGGCATGAAGGCGTCGTCCGTGGGAGGGGCGCTGGCGAGGGCGGCCTGGCGGGCGGGAAAGGGGAGGTGCGGGTGATGATATAGCAATTGCTATATCAATAAGCCGACGCATCAAATGCGGCGGCAGTGTCATTCGCCAGTAGTGTTATAACATTACATTAAGCGCGTACGGCCGTGCCGGAAGTCAGGCCCGGTCCCGCTCAGGCGTAGGCCACCCAGCCACGGAACGCTAGGCCTTGATAGAAGGTGGCGACATCGCGGAAGCCGGCCTCGGTCAGCAGCGTGGCTTCCTGTGCCGGATCGAGGATATGCAGCTGTGCATCCACCTGTGCCTGCGCGCGCGCGGCCTGCGTGGCAGGCAGGCCGGAATCGACCAGGAAGGCGGCGTAGCGGCCGAGCCAGCGCTGGCGCTCGCCGGCATCGGCCTGCGGCACGCTGAGGTGGGCCAGCACGAAGGGCGCGCCGGGCGCCAGTCGTGCACGTACCGCCTGCAGCGTCGGCAGGCGCTGGGCGGGCGGAATGAAATGGAAGGTCAGCAGCGAACAGGCACCCTCGCAGCGCACCTGCGGCGCATCGGCGATGGTGCCGGCATGCCAGTCGACCCGTGCCGCCAGGGGCCCGAGGGTCTGCCGGGCCAGGTCGAGCATGGCCAGCGACGGGTCGATGCCCAGGAAGCGCCAGCCCGGCTGATGCTCGGCGAAATGCTTCAGTTCCAGCCCGCCGCCAGCACCCAGCACCAGCATCCGGGCCTGCGGCCCGGCCCCTTCGGCCAGCAGCAGGCGCGTGCTGCGCTGCAGATCATGGAAGCCCGGCACCGCGCGCGGCGGACCTTCTGCATAGCGGGCGACGACATCGGGTTGGTCGAAGGGCGAGGGCGTGTCCATGTCTTTAATGTATCATCAATAGATACATGATGCGTGATGGCAGTGCCTGACCGGGATGCAGTGCCCGCCCCCGCGTTGCCTGTGGCTCAGCCGCGGCGGAAGGCGGCCGGCGTGCGTGCGCCCACGATGATCATGCGGATCATCGTGGAGATTTCCGTCACCAGTTCCGGGTCTTTTTCCGGGGGGAGATCCATCGCGCTGGCACCCATGGCGAACACCAGCCGGGTGATGGCCTTGGACACCAGTTCCGGCTTGTACAGCACGGCGCCATCGAGCGCGGCCAGGCGCACCAGGTCGTGCTGCAGTTCTTCCTCGAAGTAGTGCAGCTCGCGTTCCACCGCGTGCTTGAAGTCGTCCGAGCCGACGGCACCTTCGCGCAGCAGCACGTGCAGCAGCTTGTCGTCGGCGCGCAGCTGCTCGATGAAGGTTTCCACCGACACGCGCACCACGCTGGTGGCGGTGGAGGTGGCGCGCTGCCGGGCCTGGCCGATGATGGTGCGCAGCGAACTGCCGGCCAGGTCGATCAGGGCCACGGCCAGTTCGTCCATGTCGCGGAACTGCCGGTAGAAGCTGTTCGGGGCGATGCCGGCTTCACGCGCCACTTCACGCAGGCTGAGCGTGGACAGGCTGCGGTGCGGGCCGATCAGCTTCAGTGCGGCGGCCAGCAGGTCCTCGCGGCTCACGGAGCGGCGGGCAGGGCTGCTGGCATCTTCGGTCGGCGGCAGGGCGGTGGCGGGCATGGGGCATCCGGCGGGGCAAGGCTGAATCATACCCAATCCAGAGCAGAATACACCTGTATACACGGGTGTCCTTGCACCCGTATAGTGCGCTCCATGAACGCTGTCGCCCGTCCGCCCCTGCTGTCCCCCCGCCGCTGGCTGTCCCCGGCCCTGTTCGATTTCTGGGCCGGACAGCTCAATCCGTTGTGGACGCTGCGCGAGCCGATGGCGCGCCTGCTGCGACGCGAACCGGCCGGGGAGGGCGCGGCCACGCTGGTGCTGCGGGTGAACCGCCACTTCGCCGGCCTGCGCGCGGGCCAGCACGTGACCCTGGGCGTGGAACTGGATGGCCGCCTGTACCGGCGCAGCTACAGCCCGACCCAGGTGGGGCGGCGCGAACTGGCGATCACCGTGAAGGCGGTCGACGGCGGCCGCATCAGCCGGCACCTGGTGGCCCATGCACAACCGGGCGAACTGTTCCATCTGGACCAGGCCTTCGGTGATTTCCATCTGCCCTCGGCCGCGCCGGTGCTGCTGCTGGCCGCCGGCAGCGGCATCACGCCGATGCGCAGCCTGCTGCGCGAGGCCTGCCAGCGCCCGCTGGCCGCACCGGTGGACCTGTTCTACTGGGAGCGCACGACGGCGGCACAGCAGTTCGGTGATGAGCTGCGGGCCCTGGCCGCCGGGCAGCCGAACCTGCGCGTGCACCTGCTGGCTACCCGCGAGGGTGAGGTGCCGTCGCCGCGTATCGACACGCACCCGCTTGAGGTGGCCGGCGATGACACGCCGCTGGCGCAACGCCACGTGCTGGCCTGCGGCCCGGACGGGTTCGTGGCGGCCGCGCGCCGCCGCCTGGCGCACCAGGTGGCCGGTTTCCAGGCCGAAGCCTTCACCCCGCCGGCGGCGATGACCGGTGCCGCCGCCGAAGGCGAGGTGGCGCTGACCCTGGCCCGCAGTGGTCGCCAGCTGCGTGTGCCGCGTGGCCGCAGCCTGCTGGAAAGCCTGGAAGCGGAGGGCATCAAGCCGAAGCATGGCTGCCGCATGGGCATCTGCAATACCTGCACCTGCGCGCAGGTCAGCGGCCACAGCCGCCACCTGCGCAACGGCGACGTCCAGGCCGAACCTGCGCAGCAGGTGCGGATCTGCGTGAGCGCGCCGACCACCGACCTGACCCTGGATCTCTGAGGACTGCTGCTGCCATGACCCGCGCTACCGACCGTGCCCTGAGCCCGAGCGAACTGAAGGCCTTCGGCGAAGAGCTGGACGCGATCCGTGACCGCGTGCTGAGCGAACGCGGCGCAGCCGATACCCGCTACATCCGCCGCGTGGCCGCCGCCGTGCGCTGGTCCGGCGTGCTGGGCCGTGCGCTGCTGTTCCTGGGGGCGTTCTCGCCCCTGTTCTGGTCGCCGCTGCTGTGGCCGGCCTGCGTTGCCGGCACGCTGCTGCTGGGGTTGTCCAAGATCCTGGAGAACATGGAGCTGGGCCACAACGTGATGCACGGCCAGTACGACTGGACCGGCGACCCGAAGCTGGACGGCAACCGCTACGAGTGGGACATCGTCGCCACCGGTGACAACTGGCGCAAGACGCATAATTTCCGCCACCACACCTATACCAACGTGCGTGGCATGGACGAGGACATCGGCTACGGCCTGCTGCGCTTGTTCCCGGAACAGCGCTGGCGCCCGTTCTATCTTCTGCAGCCGATCATCGCGCCGCTGTTCGCGCTGCTGTTCCAGTGGGGCGTGGCGATCCAGGACCTGCGCATCGGCCGCTGGCTGCAGGGCCGCATGACCGGGCGTGCGCTGTGGCGTCACACCCGTCCGGTGGCCAGCAAGATGGGCCGCCAGCTGTTCAAGGATTATGTGTTCTTCCCGCTGCTGGCCGGGCCGTTCTTCCTGCCGGTGATGCTGGGCAACCTGGTGGCCAATGGCCTGCGCAACATCTGGACCTACGTCATCATCTTCTGCGGCCATTTCACCGCCGAATCGGAGACCTTCCCGAAGGACTGCCTGCGCCATGAATCGCGTGGCCACTGGTACCTGCGCCAGCTGCGTGGTTCGTCCAACATCCGTGGCGGTTTCGTGATGAACGTGCTGTCGGGCAACCTGAGCCACCAGATCGAGCACCATTTCTACCCGGACCTGCCGGCCAACCGCTATGCGGCCATCGCGGTGCAGGTGAAGGAGATCTGCCGCCGCTACGGCCAGCACTACAACACCGGCACGCTGCCGCGCCAGTTCGGCCAGGTGGTGTGGCGCATCCTGCGCCACGCGTTCCCGTCCAAGCCGCAGCGTGCACCGATGCCGGATGTGGTGCCGGCACCGGCCAACGCCGGGTAAGCGCCGCAGGCTGACATCCTCCTATCCGGCCGCCTTCAGGGCGGCCGGTTCGTTTCCGGGCAGTGCCTGCCGGTCCAGCCGGCGCAGGAACACCTGCATTTCCCGCCGCGCCTGCTGGTCGCCCTTGCTGCCGGCCACGTTCATGCCGCGTTGCCACGCCTCGCGCGCGGCCTGCGGTTGGCCACCGGCCAGCCACGCCTTGCCGAGCAGCTTCCAGGCCGCCGAATAGGCCGGGTCCAGTGCCACGCAGCGGCCCAGGTGGGTGGCGGCCATCACCGGGTTGCCGGCATCCAGCCAGGCCTTGCCCAGGCCGAAGCGCAGCAGTGCGCTGTCCTTGCCCGCAGTGAGCATCGCTTCCAGTGCCGCGATGTTCATGGCCGCATCTCGCTCAGCAGTTCCGCCGGACCGGCCTGGAAGCGGCCGCGATGGAACAGCAGCGGCGCGCCGCCCTGTTCGTGCACGGCGATGACGCGCCCGGCCAGCAGCAGGTGGTCGCCCACCGGCCATTGCGCATGGCGGGTGCACACCAGCTGCGCCACCGCACCGGCAATGCGCGGTGGCGACAGGGCATCGTCGTCACCCTCCAGCACCACGCCGTCAAAGCGGTGGCGCACCTGTGCATCGGCAAAGCGCCGTGCCAGGGCGGCCTGGTCCGCGCCCAGCACGCTGATCGCAAACTGTGGGGCGCGCTGGAAGGTGGCCAGGCTCTGCGCGTGAAGGGCCAGGTTCCACAGCACCAGCGGCGGCTGCAGCGAAACCGGCACGAAGGAATTGATGGTCAGGCCGACGGGCTGGCCCTGCCCATCGCGGGTGCAGACGATGGCCACCCCGGTGGGGTAGTGCCCGAGCAGGCGGCGCAGTGCCCGCGGCGGCATCGCCACCGAGGGCACCGGCTCGGGCAGGGGAAAGACCCCCGCCCATGGCCCGGCATGGTAGCTGTCGCCGGCGTTCATCCCGCGCGCACCTGGGCGTAGCGGCGGCCGACTTCATCCCAGTGGATGAGGTTGAAGAACGCGCCGATGTAGTCCGGGCGGCGGTTCTGGTAGTGCAGGTAGTACGCGTGTTCCCACACATCCAGACCAAGGATGGGGGTGTTGCCGGACTGCCCGGCCGCCGCGCCCATCAGCGGGTTGTCCTGGTTGGGGCTGCTTTCCACCCGCAGGGTGCCATCGCGGTCGCTGGTCAGCCAGGCCCAGCCGCTGCCGAAACGGGTCTGCGCCGCCTTGCTGAAGGCCGTGCGGAAGGCGTCGAAACCACCGAGATCGCGATCGATGGCCGCCGCCAGTTCGCCCTGTGGTGCACCGCCATTGGCGCTCAGTACGCTCCAGAACAGGCTGTGGTTGGCGTGACCGCCGCCGTTGTTGCGCACCACCGCGCGCACCGGTTCGGGCAGCGCATCGAGCTGTGCGATCAGCGCCTCCACCGGCTGCGTGGCAGGCAGCCCGGCCTGTTCCAGCGCGGCGTTGAGGTTGTTGACATAGGCCTGGTGGTGCTTGCTGTGGTGGATGTCCATGGTGCGCGCATCGAAGTGCGGTTCCAGGGCATCCACGGCATACGGCAACGGGGGCAGGGTGTAGGACATTGAAACCATCTCCAGGGGAGGCCGCGTGGGGCGGCCGGGGAGATGATTTATGCGACCTCAACCATTGTTGAGGTCAATGGTTTCATGCAGAGGATTGGGCCGCCGGTCAGCAACGGGGCCCGGTCCGGTCAGCCCTGCAGCCAGCCGTGGCAAGCGCCCTCGGCCTGCGTGCCGCACGCCTGCTGCATGCGCTGCTGCAGCCGGGCTAGCGTTTCGCCACCCTGGTGGGTGCGGCTCCAGTCCTGCAGCTTGCCGGCCAGGCGCTCGAAGCGCTGGCGCGTGCGCTGGTGGTAACCGGCCGGTTGCGTGCCCAGCTCGGCAATCAGGCTGTCGGTGGCCTGCTCGATGCCGGCGGCATCCTGCGGGGTCAGGCGCAGCAGGCCCTCCACGTACAGCACGCCCCACTGCACGCGCGTCGCCGGGCCCTTGGCGCTGTCGTAGGCCTTGTGCAGCCAGTCCACCGCCGCGGTCGTATCGCCACGCTTCTCGGCCAGCTCGGCCAGGTCGGGCATGTAGTAATAGGGCGCCGGGCTGCGCTTGAGCTCGGCCAGCAGCAGTGTTTCGGCGCCGGCATCATCGCCCACCTCGCGCAGCGCCTGCACGGCGGTGCTGATCGTGGCCTGGCGTTCGTGTTCGTCCTTCGCCGCTGCATCGGCGGCGGCCACGCGTGCGTGCACGGTGGTGACCAGGGCCGCCGGCAGCGGCGCATCCGGGCGCTGCTGCCGGGCCAGTGCCACTTCGGTCAGTGCGCGGCCCAGCGCATCGTCGGCACGGTTGCCACGGGCCGCATCGGCGCGCTCCAGTGCGGTCAGCAGCTGCTGGCCCAGCGTGGCGGTGCTGGCCGGGCCGCTGCTGGCCTGCTTCACCAGCGCAACGCCGGCATAGCCGAGCAGTTCGCGGTTGCGGCGCACTTCATCGGGGTTCGCCAGCACGGCCTGCAGCAGTTCGCGTGCCTGCGTCGGCGATGCACCGGGCGCCTTGGCCGTGGCCAAGGCCAGCAGGCCGAAGCGGCGCTGCAGGGCCGGTGCCGGCGCCACCTTGGCCAGTTGCTGCAGCACCTGGGCCGGGTCGCGCTCGCCGACCAGGCGGTTGGCATCCACTTCCCAGCCGTAGTCGCCGAGCACCTGCCAGTCTTCGGTGCTGAGCGTGGCGGGGCTGGCCAGTGCGATCTTCAGCGTTTCGGCCACCGCGCTGCGGCGGCCTGCGGCAACGGTCAGGGCACGGGTCAACTCGGCGCTGTCATTGCCACCGGCCACGCGGGTCAGTTCATTGCGCTGCGGGTCCAGCACGATCAGCGTCGGGTAGCCGCGCACGCCGAAGCGCTCGCCCCACGCCTGTGCGCCTTCCTCGTCACCATCCAGGTACACCGGCACGAACTTGCTGGTCAGGGCGATGAAGGCCGGGTCCTTGAACAGGCCGGCCTTGAGCTGGTTGCAGGGCGGGCACCACACCGCGCCCCAGTACAGCAGCACGGGCTTGCCGCTCTCGGCGGCTTCGGCGAAGGCATCGTCGACATCGCCCTGGCGCCAGGCGATCGCCGTGGCTGGCGCAGGCGCTGCCGCCTTGGTGCTGGGCGCAGACGTCGGGGCGGGGGAGCAGGCGCTCAGCGCCAGGGCAAGCAGCACGGAAGCAGCAACGCGCATCGGGAATTTCCAGGGGAAGAGGCAGGCGCCATCGCCTGCGCCCATTCTAGGAACGCCGGGCCCGCTGCCCGCGCCCTGGCTGATGCGTATTGGTGATGAGGCCTGCGCGTATCGGCATGAGTGCAGGCCGGCGTGGCCGCCCGGTCAGGCCGGGCGCGCGACATCGCCAGCGATGATCTCGGCCAGCCAGGCCATGAAGGCGGCAACGCGGCGTGGCAGGTGGCGGCGCTGCGCGTAGAGCAGGGTGACCGGCATCGGTTCGGCCACGCAGTCGGGCAGTACCTGCACCAGCGTGCCGTTGGCCAGCGCCTCGCGTACCCCCATCACCGGTACCTGGATGATGCCCAGCCCGGCCAGCGCTGCGGCGTTGTAGCTGTCCGAATTGTTGACCGTCAGCGCGCCCTGCATCGGCCAGCTGCGGTACTGCTCGCCATCGAAGTATTCAAACCCGGGCGAGCGCTGGCCCAGCGTGCCCACGTAATGCACCAGGGCATGTGCGGACAGGTCGGCCAGCGTGCGTGGCGTGCCACGGGCGGCGAGGTAGCCGGGGCTGGCGCAGTTGATGATGTCGATGTGCCCCAGGGGCCGGGCCACCAACGTACTGTCTTCCAGCGTGCCCACGCGCAGCACGCAGTCGAAGCCCTCGCGCACCAGGTCCACGCGGCGGTCGGTGGCGCTCAGTTCCACTTCCAGGGCCGGGTGCCGCGCCAGGAAGCGGGGCAGCTGGGGTATCACCAGGTGCCGGGCCATGCCGCCGGGCATGTCCACGCGCAGGCGGCCGGTCAGTTCGCCGGTCTGTGCCCGGAACAGGTGCTGCAGCTCGTCCATGTCATCGAGCAGATCGTGCGCCCGCTGCTGCAGTTGGGTGCCGTCGGCGGTCAGGTGCACCCGGCGCGTGGTCCGGTGCAGCAGCTGGGTGCCGAGGTCGGCCTCCAGCCGCTGGATGGCCTGGGACACGCTGGCCTTGGGCAGTCCCAGGGTGTCGGCGGCGCGGGTGAACGAGCCCAGTTCGGCCACGCGCAGGAAGGTGCGCAGGGTATCGAGACGGTCCATGGATTGTTCGTCATGTTTGAACAGTTAAATCAGGATCGCGCGATTTATGCGTGGCGGCAATCCCAATAGTCTGGCCACACTTTCCCGGACAGGTGATCTGCCATGACTGCTTCTTCCCGCATCGTCCTTGTTACCGGCGGCAGCCGCGGCCTCGGCCGCAACGCCGCACTGGCGCTGGCGGCCGATGGCGCCGATATCGTGCTCACCTACCGCGCGCAGGCCGACGCGGCGCAGCAGGTGGTGGCCGAGATCGAAGCGCTGGGCCGCCGCGCCGCCGCGCTGCCGCTGGACATGGCTGACAGCGCCGGCTTCCCGGCCTTCGCCACGCAGGTGCAGCAGGTCATCCGCCAGTGGGGCGGGGCCGGCCTGCAGGGCCTGCTCAACAATGCCGGTGAGGGCCTGTACGCGGCGATCACCGAGACCACCCCGGCGCAGTTCGATACGCTGGTGGCCGTGCATCTGAAGGGGCCGTACTTCCTGACCCAGGCGCTGCTGCCGCTGATGATCGATGGCGGGCGGATCCTCAACGTGTCCAGCGGCCTGGCCCGTTTCGCGCACATCAACAGCTCGGCCTACGCGATGATGAAGGGCGGCATCGAAGTGTTCACCCGTTACCTGGCCAAGGAACTGGGTGCGCGTGGCATCAGCGCCAACACGCTGGCGCCGGGCGCGATTGCCACCGATTTCGGTGGTGGCCGCGTGCGTGACGATGCGGCGACCAATGCCGCGGTGGCATCGGTGACGGCGCTGGGCCGGGCCGGCCGGCCGGACGATATCGGCCCGGTGGCCGCCGCGCTGCTGTCGCCGGCGACGGGCTGGGTGAACGCGCAGCGCGTTGAGGCGTCGGGCGGGATGTATATCTGAGGTGGGGCATCCACGCATGGCGTGGATCTACAGGAGCGCTATCCACGCATGGCGTGGATCTACGGGGCTGCGGTGCGTGGTCCGGTCATGGACAGGAGCATGGGCTGGTACACCAGCCCGTGGCTTTCGGCGATGTCACCGGCACGGGTGAAGCCGTAGCGCAGGTAGGCATCGACCGACGTCAGTGATGCGCTGACAGTCAGTGTATCGCTGCGTACTGAGGGCAGCAGTGCCTGCAGGAGCGCCCGGCCAATGCCGAGGCCCTGCAGGGCCGGTTCGACGAACAGCATCGCCAGATGCGTACCGGCGCGGAGTTCGATGACGCCGACCAGCTGCCCCGTCTGTTCGGCCACCCAGGCGGCATTGTCCTGCTGCAGGCGCGTGGCGAACGCGTCGGCGGTGGCAATGCCGTGGAACGTCGTGATGCCCTGCGTGCCCAGCGTGGGGGCGATACTGGCGGTGAACGCGGTGCGGCAGACCTGTGCGGCCGCTGCATGGTCGGCGGGCTGGATAGGGCGGATGGAATACATGGCGCTTCCTTCGCGGGGCGGGCCATCATGCGCAGGCGCCGGTTGATGTGTCGAGCGGACGACTGCCTGTGCACATGCATCGGTAACCGTCATCCACGCAGGGCGTGACATTGCAGGAGCGCCATCCACGCATGGCGTGGATCTACAGGACGCAGTCCACGGTGTGGGTTTGCGGGGCGGTCATCCACGCATGGCGTGGATCTACTAGGCTTGTGGCATGAGCATCCTTACTCGTGCTGCGGGCACGCTGTTTCCGCCGGGGCGGTTGAGCCTGGGCCTGATGACGCCGGTCGGTGGGCATGGCCTGGCCGACACCGCCGAGGCGCGCCGTCATGCGCGGTTGGCTGACGCGCTGGGTTTTGCCGCGCTGTGGACACGGGATGTGCCGTTGATGGTGCCGCAGGGACCGGACGCGACCGCCAGCGCGCTGGATGATCCCTTCCTGTGGCTGGGCATGCTGGCGGCGGCGACGCAGGACATCGTGGTGGGCAGCGCTGCGATCGTGCTGCCACTGCGCCATCCGCTGCAGGTGGCCAAATCCGCGTTGAGCCTGGACCGCATCAGCGACGGGCGGTTTGTGCTGGGCCTGGGCTCGGGCGATCGCCCGGAGGAGTTCGCCGCGTTCGGTGAAGACCTGGAGGGCCGGGGGCGGGTGTTCCGTGAGCGCTGGGCCGTGCTGCGTGATGCGCTGTCGCCCGAACCGGACGCACACGCGCGGGTGCGCGATGCAACGGGAGGCTTTTCCGTGCTGCCACCGCCGGCGTCACGTATTCCGATGCTGGTGGTAGGGACGGCACGGCAGAGCCTGCAGTGGATCGCCAGCGAGGCCGAAGGCTGGGCCACGTATCACCGCGAAGAGACCGCACAGGAAGGGCGCATCGGCCTGTGGCAGCAGGCGTTGCAGCAGCGCGGCGCGGGCAGCAAGCCATTCGTGCAGTCGATGCAGCTGGAACTGCTGGCCGATCCGCAGGCACCGGCGCAGGCCCTGCCACTGGGTCTGCGGGTGGGCCGTGACGGTCTGCTGGATTACCTGCAGCGCGTGCAGGCCCAAGGCGTGGCGCATGTAATGTTCAACCTCGGTACCGGCGCGCGCGATCCCGATGCCGTGATCCGCGAACTGGGCGAGCAGGTGCTGCCGGCGCTGGCGGCATAGCGGGCAGGCATGGTCATCTGGCATCGCATCTGCGTATCATTCGCGTTTATGTGATTGCCTGGAACCTGCCATGCCTGCACCGACGCCGTTGCATCCGATGGGGCGCGTGTTCGCCCTCGCTGCCTTTGCCGAGGCACTCACCTGGGCCGGGCTGCTGGTCGGCATGTGGCTGAAGTACGGGCCGCAGACCACCGAGGCGGTGGTGTGGCTGTTCGGCCGCCTGCATGGCGTGGCCTTCCTGGTGTACGTGGTGGTGGCGGTGCTGGCGGCCGTCCGCCTGCGCTGGCCATGGTGGGCGGCGGTGCTGGCGGTGCTGGCGGCGATTCCACCGCTGGTGACGCTGCCGCTGGAAGCGTGGTTCAAGCGTCGCGGTCTGCTGTCGGCGCGCACGCGCGGCTGAAGCCTCAGTCCATTGCGGCTGCCGCACTGCCTGCATCGGCATGCGCGGCCAGTGTCTCCACCAGCGCATCGAACACCACCCGGCAGCGCTGGCTGGTGCGCAGGTCTTCGTGCAGGGTGATCCAGGTGTCCAGCGCCACCTGCAGCTGGTCGGCCAGGACCGGTTGCAGGTCCGGCACCTGCGCGGCCAGTGCGTGCTGGCAGAAGCCGATGCCGGCACCGGCGCGGATCAGCATCCATTGCGCCACATCGCTGTCGACGCGGGTCGCGAACGCATCGCGGTCCCACTGCGGCAACGCCCGGCGGGCGCTGCGCAGGAAGGGTGTGTCCTGGTCGAAGCCGATCAGGCGGTGCGTGCCCAGCGCCTGCAGCGTGGCCGGTGCGGGGTGCTGCGCCAGGTAATCGCGATGGGCGAACAGGCCGACGCTGATCGTGCCGACCCGGCGTGCCACCAGCTGGTCCTGCGCGGGGCGGGTCATGCGCACGGCAATGTCGGCTTCGCGCCGCAGCAGGTTGTGCAGGTGGCTGCCCAGTACCAGTTCGATGCGCAGGCCGGGGTGCTGCTGCTGCAGGCGCGCGACCATGGCTGGCAGTACCAGCATGCCGATCACCTCGCTGGCGGCGATGCGCACCGTGCCCTGCACGCCGCTGCCCTGGCTTTCGGCGGCCCGGCGCAGCGCGGCGGCATGGCTGCGCATGGCCTCGGCATGTGGGCGCAGGGTCAGCGCCATGTCGGTCGGTAGCAGCCCCCCTTGCGAGCGGGTGAACAGGGCCAGCCCGAGGGCGGCCTCCAGCGCGCTGACATGGCGCCCGACCGTGGGCTGGCTGAGCCCCAGCGACCGTGCGGCGGCCGACAGCGAGCCGTCCTCGAGCACGGCCAGGAAGCTGCGGTAGAGATCCCAGTGGGCGGGGTTGTCCATGCATAAATGTATGGATGGCATGCCGATCCAGTCAATTCCTTTTGGCTGCCGGGCTGCCGACACTGGAGGCCCACACACGCACAGGCAATCGACATGAACCACGGGCAGACGGCATTGGTGCTGGGCGCGACCGGCGGCATCGGCGGTGAAACCGCGCAGGCGCTGAAGGCGGCAGGCTGGCGGGTACGGGCGATGGCGCGGCGGTTGCCCGCCGATACCGATGGGCTGGCGTGGGTGCAGGGCGATGCGCTGCGCGCCGACGACGTGCAGCGTGCCGCACAGGGCTGCGCGGTGATCGTGCATGCGGTCAACCCGCCGGGTTACCGTGACTGGCAGGTGCAGGTGCTGCCGATGATCGACAACAGCATCGCCGCTGCGCGCCAGGCCGGTGCCACCCTGGTCCTGCCGGGCACGGTCTACAACTACGGCCCGGACGCCTTCGCCAACCCGCACGAGCAGGCGCCGCAACACCCCGCCACCCGCAAGGGCGCGCTGCGGGTGGCGCTGGAAGAGAAGCTGCAGGCAGCGAGCGCCGAGGGCCTGCGGGTGATCATCCTGCGCGCCGGCGATTTCTTCGGCCCGCGTCCGGGCAACAACTGGTTCTCGCAGGGGTTGGTGAAGGCGGGCCTGCCGGTGGCACGCGTGTTCAATCCGGGCCTGCCGGGCATCGGCCACCAATGGGCCTACCTGCCCGATGCAGCACGGACGCTGGTGGCGCTGCTGCAGCGGCGCGCGCAGCTGCCGGCATTCGCGCGCTTCCACATGGCCGGGCACTGGGATGCCGATGGCCAGCAGATGGCCCAGGCCATCGCCGAGGTGGTGCAGCGCGTGCAGGGGCGGCGGCCGGCGGTCTGGCGCTTCCCCTGGTGGTCGCTGGCGCTGGCGGCACCGTTCAACACCACGCTGCGCGAGCTGCGGGAAATGCGCTACCTGTGGCGGGTGCCGCTGCACATGGACAACGCCGCGTTGCGTGCGGTGATCGGGCCGGAGCCACACACGCCGCTGGCCGAGGCGGTGGAAACCACGCTGCGCGGCCTGGGCTGCCTGCCGGCGCCGCTGCCGGCGGGGCATCGCGCAGCGTGAGCCGGGCATTGCGCAGTGGCCGTGCATGAACCGCACGGCCGGTGGCTGCAACAAATGAAAATGCGAGGTGTTATCATTTGCGGTGATAGCCACGTCGCGCACCGCGCAGACCAAGCCGATCAATCATGCGGGCCGTTCCGGCCCGTGACGTCATTCCTGATTGGTAGTGGTGGTCATGCGTTCCAGAGCGGTCGTTCCCAGTCTTCCTGCGCTTGTCTTCGCCGCCCTGGTGGGCACGATGGCGATGATGGCCTTCGTTGCGGTCATCGGCCCGGTGGTTCGCGTGCTGGGCATGGCCGAATGGCACGCCGGCCTGTCGGTGACCGCTGCCGGCGTGCTGTGGATGCTGGCGGCACGGCCCTGGGGCGCGCTGAGCGACCGCATCGGCCGCAAGCGCGTGCTGATGGTGGCGATGGCGGCCTATGCGCTGATCTATGTAGCGATGGCGGTGTTCGTCGATGTGGCGTTGGCCACGCTGCCGCCGGTGTGGCTGTGCGTGCTGGCCCTGGTCGGTGCGCGTGCGCTGGTCGGCCTGTTCTACGCCGCAGTGCCGCCGACGGCGGCGGCGCTGATCGCCGACCAGGCACCACCGGGGCAGCGTGCGGGGGTGATGGCCAAGCTGGGCAGTGCCAATGCGGTCGGCATGGTGATCGGTCCGGCCGCCGCAGGCTGGCTGGCCTGGCGTGATCTTTCCCTGGCGTTGTACGTGGCTGCGGTGCTGCCGCTGCTGGCGCTGGCCGTGCTGGCCTGGCGCCTGCCGGCAACGCCACCGGTGGCCGCCGCACAGGGCCCGCGGCCGCGCCTGGCGTGGTTCGATAGCCGCCTGCGCCTGCCACTGCTGGCGGTGTTCGCCGCGATGATCTCGGTGACCATCGCCCAGGTCACGGTGGGGTTCTTCGCCATCGACCGCCTGCACCTGGCGCCCGCCGAAGGTGCGCGCGTGGCCGGCCTGGCCCTGACAGCGGTGGGCGTTGGCCTGATCGTCGCGCAGGCGCTGGTGATGAAGCGCGAAGGCATCCGCCCGGCGCGCTGGATCGCGGTGGGGGCCTTCATTTCCGCCTTCGGGTTTGCGTCGGTCGCGTGGGTGCAGCAGCCCTGGCAGCTGCTGGCCGGCTATGCGCTGGCCGCGTTCGGCATGGGTTTCGTGTTCCCCAATTTCCAGGCGCTGGCCGCCGATTCGGTGCAGGCCCACGAGCAGGGCGCTGCCGCCGGTACCGTCGCAGCGGTGCAGGGCATGGGCATGGTGGTTGGGCCGTTGCTGGGCACCGTGCTGTACCGGGTCGGCATGAGCCTGCCGTACCTGCTGGTGGGCGTGCTGCTGCTGGGCCTGGCACTGGCCGCCGTCCTGCACCGGTCACGGGAGGCCGCATGAACGACGCACTGCACCTGCCCGCCGATGGTGAGGCAACACCGATGACAATCGACGAGGGGGCCGATACCGCACTGTTCCTGCTGCAGCAGGGCGATCAGTCCGTGCACGGCCAGGGCTGCCTGCGGCGCCTGCCCGCCGGGCCGTTGCAGACGCTGGAGGCACGCAGCCGTGCATTCTTCGCAGCACAGCGTGGCGGGCCAGGCGTGCTGGTGGGGGCGGTGCCGTTCGACCCGTCGCACGACGATGCCCTGCACCAGCCGGTGCGGTTGGCACCGGCATTGGCCTACACCGATACACCGCCGCCCGCGCTGGCCGGCGACGTGCAGGCCGAGCCGCCGGCGCAGGACTACGCCGACGCGGTGGCCCGTGCCGTAGCCGTACTGGCGGATGCCACGCAGCCGCTGGACAAGGTGGTGCTGGCGCGCAGCCTGCGTGTGCATACCCGCCAGCCGATGCCACCGCAGGCGCTGCTGGCACGGCTGGGCAAGGACCCATCGGTGGCGACCTATGCCACGCCGCTGCCGACCCTGCCCGGGCAGGCGCCGGCCTGGCTGGTGGGGGCCACGCCGGAACTGCTGCTGCGCAAGCGCGGTGCGCAGGTGCTGTCGCACCCCTTGGCCGGTTCGGCGCGGCGCAGCGCCGATGCCACCCAGGATGCGCAGGCCGCACAGGCGCTGCTGGCCTCGCGCAAGGACCATGACGAGCATCGCCACGTGGTCGAAGCGATCGTGGACGGGCTGGCGCCGTGGTGCACCCGCGTCGAGGCGGCGCCACGCCCCAGCCTGCATGCCACTGCGAGCATGTGGCACCTGGGCACGCGCATCCACGCCACCCTGAAGGACGCGGCGACCCCGGCCGCAACGCTGCTGGCGGCCCTGCATCCCACGCCGGCCGTCTGCGGCACGCCGCGCGCACCGGCACTGCAGCACATCGGTACGTTGGAGCCGCTGCCACGTGGCTTCTATGCCGGCGCGGTCGGTTGGCTGGACGCGCACGGCGATGGTGACTGGTATGTGGCCATCCGCTGTGCCCGCCTGCAGGGGCCCGAACTGCGCCTGTACGCCGGGGCTGGCATCGTGGCCGATTCCCAGCCCCAGGCCGAAGTGGCCGAGACCTCGGCCAAGTTCAGCGCGCTGCTGACCGCGCTGGGCGTGCGTGAGGCTGATCTTCCCGGAGCACAGGTGCCATGACGATGATTTCCCCGGCAGGCAGCGATGCGCGCCTGCCGCTGCAGCAGGTGTGGCCGGACGAGCTGGTGGCACGCTACCGTGCGGCCGGCTACTGGCGTGGCGAGACGTTTCCCGGGTTCCTGCGCGCGCGGGCCGAACAGTGCGGCGACCGCATTGCGGTAGTGGGCGGTGCGCAGCGGCTGAGCTACGCCCAGCTCTGGCAGGCGGCGGGCCGTATCGGTGCGGGCCTGCTGGCGCAAGGGCTGCACCCGGGCGATCGGGTGCTGCTGCAGCTGGGCAACGTACCGGCGTTCATCGCCGCTGCGTGCGGCCTGTTCCGTGCCGGCCTGGTGCCGGTGTACGCCTTGCCGGCGCACCGCATCACCGAACTGGCGCACTTCGCGCGCAAGGCACAGGCCTCGGCGCTGATCACCGCCGCCGTGCATGATGGCTTCGATCACCGCACGCTGGCGCGCGAACTGCAGGCGCAGGTGCCCGACGTGCGCCATGTGGTGATTGCCGGTGAAGCGGGCGAATTCATCGCCCTGGATGCCCTGGACGGTGATGTGGCGCAGCTGCCGGCGGACCCGGATCCGCAGTCGGTGGCGTTCCTGCAGATCTCTGGGGGCAGCACGGGCCTGTCCAAGCTGATTCCGCGTACGCACGACGACTACCTGTATTCCTTCCGCGCCAGCAATGCCCTGTGCGGTATCGATGCGGACAGCGTGTACCTGGTCGCGCTGCCGGCCGCGCACAACTTCCCGATGAGTTCGCCGGGCTTCTTCGGTGCGCTGTACGCGGGTGCGCGCGTGGTGCTCAGCCCCGGCCCTGCGCCGGACGTAGCGTTCCCGCTGATTGCTGCCGAGCGGGTCACCTGCTGCGGGCTGGTGCCGCCGCTGGCGCTGCTGTGGGCACAGGCGGCCGCGACCACCACGCACGACCTGTCCAGCCTGCAGGTGCTGCAGGTGGGCGGTGCCAAGCTGGTGCCCGAGGCGGCGCGGCGGGTGATCGATGGGCTGGGCTGCACGCTGCAGCAGGTATTCGGCATGGCCGAGGGGCTGGTCAACTACACGCGCCTGGACGATCCGCTGGAGCTGATCGTGGCCTGCCAGGGGCGGCCGATCAGCCCGGACGACGAGGTGCGCGTGGTCGATGACCACGACCGGCCCGTGGAACCGGGTACTGTCGGCCATCTGCTGACCCGCGGCCCCTACACCATCCGCGCCTACCACAATGATGACGCGGCCAATGCGCGTGCCTTCACCGACGAGGGCTTCTACCGCACGGGCGATCGTGTGCAGCAGCTGCCCGGTGGCTACCTGGTGGTGCAGGGGCGTGCCAGCGACCACATCAACCGCGCCGGCGAGAAGATTTCCGCCGAGGAGATCGAAGACCACCTGCTGGCGCACCCGGGCGTGTTCGATGCGGCGGTGGTCTCCATTCCCGATGATTTCCTTGGCGAGCGCAGCTGCGCGTTCGTCATCCGCCAGGGCGAACCGGTGGCGGCCCCCGCGCTGAAAGCGTGGATGCGTGGCCGTGGCCTGGCGGCGTTCAAGGTACCCGACCAGGTCGTGTACGTGGACGCGTTCGACACCACGGCGGTGGGCAAGATCAGCCGCCGCGAACTGCGCGCGCAGCTGCGCGAACGCTATCTGCAACAGACAGGAGGAGCGCTGATGGCGCTGCCGAAGATCACCCCGTATTCCCTGCCGACGGCCGCCGAGCTGCCGGCGCCACGCGGTCCCTGGCGGCCGCAGGCCGAGCGGCTGGCGTTGCTGGTGCATGACATGCAGCGCTACTTCCTGGCTGCCTTCGATGCCGGGGCGGCGCCACTGGCCCCGGCCGTGGCCAATCTGGCACGGCTGCTGGCCCACTGCCGCAGCCGCGGCATTCCGGTGTTCTACACCGCCCAGCACGGCAACCAGGACCGTCGTGACCGCGGCCTGCAGGCCGACCTGTGGGGGCCGGGCATGCGCGCCCTGGCCGAACATGAGGCCATCATCGATGCCCTGGCACCGCGCGAGCATGAGCACGTTCTGGTCAAGCACCGTTACAGCGCGTTCCAGCGCAGCAACCTGGAAACGCTGATGCGCGTGCGTGGCCGCGACCAGCTGCTGGTGACCGGCGTGTATGCCCACATCGGCTGTACCGCCACGGTGGTGGAGGCCTTCCAGCGCGACATCGAGGCGTTCATCGCCGCCGACGCGGTGGCCGATTTCTCACGCGCCGACCACGACCAGGCGCTGCATTGGATTGCCCGTACCTGCGGTGTGCCGATGACCACCGACCAACTGCTGGAGGCCCTGGCATGACTACCCCGACCGTGCCGTTGACTCTGGAGCGCATGCGGGCCGACGTGGCCCGCGTGCTTGACTGCGCGCCGGGCGACATCGGTGACGATGACAACCTGATCGACCTGGACCTGGATTCGATGCGCATGCTCGGCCTGGTGCTGGCCTGGAGCAACACCGGCCTGCCGGTCGAGTTCGCGCAGCTGGCCGAATACAGCACGCTGCGCGGCTGGTGGAACGTGGTGCAGCAGCTGCAGGCCGGCGCGCGCGCATGAGCGGGCAGGTGCAGGCCGACGCGCCGGTGCCCGCCACGGCGGGGACGGTGCCGTTGACCGAGGCACAGGCCGGGCTGTGGTTCGCGCAGCGCCTGGCGCCGGACAACCCGGCATTCAACACCGCCCATGCGGTGTGGATGGAGGGCACGCTGGATGTGCCTGCGTTCACTGCCGCGGCCGATCAGGCCGCGCGCGAGGCCGAAGCGTTCGCGCTGCGCTTTGCCGAAGCCGACGATGGGCAGCCGGTGCAGTGGCATGACCCGACCCATGTGCCCTGGCTGCAGCCGGTGGATCTGTCCGCAGCGTCCGACCCGGCAGCGGCGGCACAGGGGCTGATGCGTGCCGATCGGCTGTCCCCGGTGGACCCCACGCGCGACCGCATCGCCCAGCAGCGCTTGTACGTGCTCGGGCCCGGGCGCTGGGTCTGGTACCTGCGCGTGCACCACCTGGCCACCGACGGCTATGGGATGGCCCTGTTCACCGACCGGGTCTGCGCGCTGCTGGCCGGCCGCACGGGCTCGCCGTTGCCACCGTTGGCCGCCGCCCTGGCCGAGGATGCCGGCTATCGCGCCGATGCGCGTCGCGTCCAGGACCGGCAGTGGTGGCTGGACACGCTGGGCGACATGCCGCCGGCCACCGGGCTGGCCGGCACGGCGCCGGCCAGCCATGACGCGTTGCGCCATGTGCAGCCGGTACCGGCGCCGCTGCGCCAGCGCCTGCTGGAGGCGGCGGCCGGCTGGCTGCAGCCGTGGCCGGATGTGCTGACCGCGCTCGGCGCGGACTATGTGCGGCGCATGAGCGGGCTGGACGAGGCCGTGGTCGGCGTGCCGTTCATGGCGCGCCTGGGCAGTGCGGCGGCACGGGTACCGGCGATGGTGATGAACGTGCTGCCGCTGCGCGTGGCGGCCAGCGACAGCAGTGTCGAAGCGGCCACGCGCAGCCTGGGCCGGCAGCTGGTGCAGGGCCGTCGCCATGGGCGTTACCGGGGCGAGCAGATGCGCCGCGATCTTGGTCGCATGGGTGGCCAGCAGCGCCTGCATGGCCCGCTGATCAATGTGCAGCCGTTCTACAGGCCGATCGGCGTGCCTGGCGTGCAGGCACGGCTAGACGTGCTGTGTACCGGCCCGGTGGATGAACTGACGCTGGGCTTCCGCGGTGATGCGCTGGCTGTGCTGGACCTGGAAATCGAAGCCAACCCCGCGCTCTACACGCCGGCCGATCTGCAGGATCATGCGCAGCGGCTGCTGCATTTCGTGTCGGCGGCCCTGGCCGACGGGCCGTTGCAGTCGGTGCCGTTGGCCAGCGCGGCCGATGTCCAGCAGGTGGTACACGACTTCAATGCGACGGCCTGCCCGGTGCCGGCCACGACGCTGGCCGCGCTGCTGGAGCAGGGCATGGCACGTGATCCGGCCGCCATTGCCCTGGAGCTGGGCGATGCGCGGATCGACCACGCCACGCTGGAGCAGCGCAGCCGTGCACTGGCATCGCAGCTGCAGGCGCGTGGCATCGGCCCCGGGGACCGGGTGGCGGTGGCCCTGCCGCGCTCGATCGAGCTGGTCATCGCGCTGCTGGCCGTGCTGCGTGCCGGTGCGGCGTACCTGCCGCTGGATCTGTCCCATCCCGATGCGCGCCTGTCACGCATCCTGGCGATGGCGGCGCCGCGTGCGGTGCTGGCCGAGGCAACGCTGCAGCAGCGCCTGCCGGAGGCTGATGTGCTGCCGCCGCAGGACTGGTCGCAACAGCACGATGCCGCGCTGGCTGCCGCGGCCGCACCTGACGATGCGGCCTATGTGATCTATACCTCCGGCTCGACCGGCGAGCCCAAGGGCGTGGTCATCGAGCACCGTGCCATCGTCAACCGCCTGCTGTGGATGCAGGTGCACTACGGCATGCAGGCCGATGACCGCGTGCTGCAGAAGACCCCGGCCACGTTCGATGTATCGGTCTGGGAATTCTTCCTGCCGATCCTGTGCGGGGCCACGCTGGTGCTGGCCGGCCCGGACGCGCACCGCGACCCGGCCGAGCTGGCACGACTGATCCGCACCCACGGCATCACCACCGCGCATTTCGTGCCGTCGATGCTGGCGGCCTTCGTGGCTGCACCGGCGGCGCAGGGAGTGGTGCTGCGGCGGGTATTCACCAGTGGCGAGGCGCTGGATGCCGCGCTGCGCGACCGTTTCCACCGCGTGGTGCAGGCAGAGCTGCACAACCTGTACGGCCCCACCGAAGCGGCGGTGGACGTGAGCTGGTGGCCGGCCGGTGCCGATGACACCACGCAGCCGGTGCCGATCGGCTTCCCGGTCTGGAACACGCGCCTGTATGTGCTGGATGCGGGACTGCGGCCACTGCCGGTCGGCGTGGCCGGTGAGCTGTACCTGGGCGGCGTGCAGCTGGCACGCGGTTATCTGGGGCGCGATGACCTGACCGCCGACCGTTTCCTGGCCGATCCGTTCCTGCCCGGTGAGCGGATCTACCGTACCGGCGATGTGGCCCGCTGGCGCCGTGATGGCGCGGTGGCGTATCTGGGCCGCAGCGATCACCAGGTGAAGCTGCGTGGCCTGCGCATCGAGCTGGGGGAGATTGAAGTGGCGCTGCGTGAGCTGCCCGGCGTGGCACGCGCCGAGGTGCTGCTGCGTGACGATCTGCCGGGAGAGCCGCGGCTGGTGGCCTATGTATCCGCGACGGCGCCCGCCGCCGAAGCGCTGCGCGCGCACCTGGCCACGCGCCTGCCTGACTACATGCTGCCGACCGCCTACGTGCCGGTGCACGACTGGCCGGTGACGGCCAACGGCAAGCTGGACCGCCGGGCCTTGCCGCTGCCGGTGTGGGCCGAGGTGATGGGACGGGCCGCCGCCACACCGCTGGAAACCGAGCTGGCCGCACTGTTCGCGCGCGTGCTGGGGCGCGATGCGCCGGTGGCGGTCGATGCGGATTTCTTCGCACTCGGCGGCGATTCGCTGTCGGCCGTGCACCTGCTGCTGGCCATCGAGGCGCGCTGGCGCTGCGAGCTGGGCCTGGGCGCGGTGTTCGCACAGCCCACGGTTGCAGCGCTGGCGGCGCGGCTGGCCGCCCGGCCCGCTCAGGCTGACCATGCGCTGGGGCCGGTGATCACGCTGGCCGACGGCGAGCCGGGGCGGCCCCCCCTGTTCGTGGTGCATCCGGCCGGTGGCATCGCCTGGAACTACCGCACGCTGGCGCGTGCGCTGGCACCGGCCCGCACCGTGCACGGCCTGCAGTCGCCCGCGCTGGACCCGGCACAGCCGCTGCCGGGCAGCATCGAAGCCATGGCCAATGCTTACGTGCAGCGCGTCATCGCATTGCAGCCACAGGGACCGGTCCATCTGCTGGGCTGGTCGGTGGGCGGCATCCTGGCGCAGGCGATGGCGGTACGCCTGCAGGAGATCGGCCGTACCGTCGGCGAGCTGGTACTGCTGGATGCCTACCCCAGCGAGTGCTGGCGCGCCGAGCCCGAGCCCGACCCCATCGCAGCGCTGCGTGCGCTGCTCGCCATTGCCGGCCACGACCCGGACGCGCATCCGGAACTGGATGACCGCGAGCGCATCCTGGCGTTCCTGCGGCGCGGCGGCAGCGCGCTGGGCAGTCTGCCGGACCCCGTGCTGGATGGGGTGGTACGGGCAGTGACCGGCACCAATCGGCTCATCCGCGATCACCACCACCGACCGTATGACGGCACGCTGGTGCATGTCCGCGCGGGCCGGGATCACCAGGCACGACCGCAGCTGCAGTCGGCGCTGTGGCAGGCGCACGCACGGCAGGTCGAGGCGCGTGAACTGCCGTTCCTGCATGCCGAGTTGACCGGGCGCGATGCGGTGGCACAGATCGCGCCGTGGCTGTCGCAGCGGCTGCAGGCGTGGGACCACGAACAGGAGACAGGTGAATGCAGCTGAGCGGATTTGCGGGGCGCATCGCGCTGGTGACAGGGGCGGGCGGTGGCATTGGCGCCGCCTTGGTCGGGCAGCTGGCGGCGGCGGGTTGCGTGGTGGTGGCGACCGATCGCCACGTGCCGAGGGTCGATGCAGCGCAGGGGCGGGTACATGCCTTTGCACTGGACGTGCGCGATGCCGCGGCCGTGGATGCGTTCGTGGATCTGGTGGAGGAGTCACTGGGACCGATCGGGCTGGCTGCCAGCGTGGCCGGCGTGCTGCACGTGGGCGCGGTGCAGGACACGCGGGATGAGGACTGGCGGCAGGTGTTCGCGGTCAATGCCGATGGCGTGTTCCATCTGGGCCGCGCCCTGGCGCGGGTGATGTCACCGCGCCGCGAGGGCGCACTGGTGGTGGTCAGCTCCAACGCCGCTGGCGTCCCGCGCCATGGCATGGCGGCCTATGCCGCGTCGAAGGCCGCCGCGACGATGTTCACCCGCTGCCTCGGGCTGGAGCTGGCGCCCTTGGGCATCCGCTGCAACATCGTGGCCCCGGGCTCGACCCTGACCCCGATGCAGACCGGGATGTGGGAGGACGGGCAGGGCGTGCAACGGGTGATCGATGGCAGCCTGGACACCTACAAGGCAGGCATTCCCCTGCGCAAGCTGGCCACGCCGGAGGACATCGCCAACGCGGTGATGTTCCTGCTGAGCGAGCAGGCCGGGCATGTGGCGATGAGTGACCTGTACGTGGATGGCGGCGCCACGCTGCGCGGCTGAGTCCAGCACACCGTGGCCTGTCATGGCAGGCGCGGTGGTGCATCCGCCAGGCCGGGCCTGGCGCTACCGGAACATCTGCCGGGTCAGGGCAGGGTCAGGCGGTACACCAGGATGCGGTTGTCATTGTCGTACGGGCTGTCGCACGCCTCGCCCTGCATCACACAGTGGCGGGCGATGAAGTCGTTGTCATTGCCGACCAGCAGCAGGACATCGTCCGGCCGGGCCGGGTCCAGCGCGGGCAGTACGTCCATGGCTTCCCATTTCTCCGACAGCAGCCCGTCGTGCGGGCCGCGCGTGGTATCCAGGTCCAGGCCCGCACGGGCCAGCTGGCCACGGTCGAGCAGGTTCAGCAGCTCGGTGGAGTGTGCCGCGTGCAGCCCCGGCTTCAGCGCGGCCGCATCGGCATGGGCAAGTACCGTATCCGTGCCGGTTTCATGGGCGGTGCCGGCCAGGTTGCTGGCCTTGCCGATGTCCACCAGCAGCACGGACTTGTAGACGATCGGGTCCGGCCCGTCCTTGCCCAGGCCGTTGCCATCGCGGGCCAGCAGCAGGAAGCGGTCATGGTCCAGCACCCGCAGTTCGCTCTGCGCGGCGGTACGGTCCAGTTTGCCCTTGCCGTCGTGGGCATAGGCGGGCAGGGTGACCACGTAGTGGCCGATGGGTGCCGACGGGGTGGCACCGGCCGAGACGTCGTACACCAGCACGCGGGTATTGATCCGGCCTGCGGCGTTGCCACGGGCGCTGTCCTGCAGCAGCGCGCTCTGCAGCGCGACGAACAGGCGCTTGCCGTCCGGCGACAGGCCCAGGCCTTCCACGCCCTGGTTGTTGCGGCGACCGGTCTGCGGCGGGGCCAGCGAGCCGAAGGCCGGCGCGCCGTCACGGCGCGGCTGCACGGCCGGCGGCGGCACGATCACGCCCTGCAGCTGGCCCTGCGCGTCGAAGTAGTAGACGTTGGCCGTGTACTCATCGCCGATGTAGAAGTGCCCGTCTGCGGTGAACTGCAGCGACTCGGCATCCAGCGAGATCCTGCCCGCGCCGATGCCTCCGGCAGGCGAGGGCAGCACGATGCCGCGCTGCTGCACGGTATGGTCGCCCGGGTCTGCGCCGGTGAAGGGTTGGCCGTTGAAGTCCTTCAGTACCCGCCCGCCGTCCGGTACCAGCGTTACCGTTCCGGCGGCGCGGGTCGCCTGCGTGTTTGCCCCGGTGATGCGCAGCTGCAGCTTCTCCAGGCGCCCGGCGTAGTCGTAGAACAGGCCGGCATCGGGATCATTCCGGCCACGGTCGGGCAGGGTCCACAACGTGCCCTCGTAGCCGTCGGCCGTACGCCGCCAGGTGCCCGGCTGCACGGCCAGCGAGGAGAACGACCCCAGCGTGTCGCCGAGGAAATCCACCGTGCCGGCCGGCAGCCGCCCGGCCGCCACCAGCCCCTTGTCGACATAGCGGCGGCCCCCGGCCTGCACGGTGCGTGGCGGCGTGCCCTGTGCCTCGTGCGGCGCGGCATGGCCGGCAACCGGGGCGGTGGACAGCAGCGAGGTCAACAGCAGGGCGGTGGCAAGCATCGGGGCAGGTCCTGGGCGCGGGTCAGAAGCGTACGTCGATGGAGCCGAACACCTGGCGCGGCGCCGACGCATGGAACACGTACAGCTTGCCGGCCGGATCGCTGGGTGCGAACACGCTCGAATCCAGGTTGCTGGCGTAGCGCTTGTCGGTCAGGTTGGTCACGTTGAAGGACAGGCGCACAGCCTTGGCGAAGCCGACGCGGCCCAGATCGTAGCCGCCGGCCAGGTCGAACACCGTGAAGCCACCGAAGCCCTGGTCGTTGGTGTAGGTGTAGAAGCGCTCGCCGGTGTACTTGCCGCGCAGGGTGGCAAACCAGCCGTTGTTGCGCCAGGTCAGTTCCGTGGCCAGCAGGCGCTGCGGGGTGTCGGTCTGGATCTTGCCCTTGATCTGCTGCTCCACGCCGGCCTGCACGTAGTTCGATGCGTAGGTCGAACGGTTCAGCGAGGCCGAGGTGTACCAGCTGAAATGGGCGTTCGGGGTCCACAGCACGGTGAACTCCGCGCCGCGGCTGTCCACGCCGCCCACGTTGTAGAAGCGGTTGCCGCAGGTGGGGCCGACCGGCTGGCGCGAGTCGCAGGGGTTGTACTGCAGCAGGCGGTTGTCGAAGCGCACCGTATAGGCAGCCACGGAGGCCTGCACGGTATCGCCCACGAAGCGGTAGCCGGCTTCCAGCGAGCGCGATTCTTCCGGCTTCAGGTCGCCCTGCGCATTCCAAGTGGCCTGGCTGACCGCCTGCGGCCCCAGCTTGAATCCGCCCTGGAACATCGCGATGTTCTCGGCGTAGCTGGCGAACACCTCGTGGTGGTCGGCCAGGCGGAAATTGGCGCCCACGCTGGGCAGCAGGTTCTTGCTGGCCTTCAGCGAGCCGGTGGCGAACTGGTTGTTGGAGGTGGCTGCAATCGGGGTCTTCGCATCGCCCGGCAGGGCCTGCGCATCGGAGGTGGCATGCGGGCTCTTGGCACCGAATTCCAGCGTCAGCCGGTCATCCAGCAGGCGCCAGGTGTCCTTCAGGAAGACCTGGTGGGTCTTCCAGCGGGTGCGCTGGGCGAACACGCCGACGTCAGAAGGCAGGGTGTTCATGCCGCTCAGGTCGCGTGGGCCATCCACCGCCGTCTGGTAGCGTTCGGCGCTGCTGGTGTTGCGCTCGTACCAGACACCACCTTCGATGCGGTGCGCACCCAGTTCCCAGTCGAAGGAAAGCGTGCCGCCATCGCGGTCGATGGTGTAGATGGTGTTGCGGAAGATGATCGGGATTTCCTGCGCGGTGCCCTTGTTGGAGTACGCGCCGCTGTTCCAGTTGTGGCCTTCGCCACGATCGTCGTGATGATAGGCCAGCGCACGCACGGTGAAGCCGTCGGCCACGAAGAAATCGCCGGCCAGGTAGTACAGGTTGTCATCGCGCAGGATCTGGCCGGCGGTGAAGGCGCCATCGGCATCCTTGTCCGGGCCGCTGGCATCGCACCTGGCCGCGTTGAAGCTGGCGGTGTTGCAGTACGCCTTGGCCACGGCCTTGTTCCAGTCCGGTGCATAGCCGCCCCAGTCCCAGCCCAGCCCGCGGGCCATCGCATCCTTGGACAGGTAGAAGTAGTCGGCCTGGCTGGTGCGCGAGGTATCGACGAAACCGGTCACCTGGCCCCGCCCGAAGTTCCACACGCCCTTGGCGTTGAACTGCCGGGTCGTGGATCTGTTGTAGGCGGTCTGGTCGTTCCACAGGTCCGAGACGGCGTTCATGCCGGACACGTAGCCGGAGAAGCCGTTGTACTCGCCGCTGTCCACGCGCACGGAGGTGCGGCGGTTGGCATCGCTGCCGAAGGTCTGCACCAGGCGCCCGCCCCGTTCCTTGGCCGGGCGGTCGGAGGTGTAGGAGATCGTGCCGCCCAGGTTGCTGGTGGAGGGCGTGCCCAGGCTGCCGATGCCCACGGCCAGTTCGGCGCCGGCCATGTTCTCGCTGATCAGGGCGCGGTTGATGGTCAGGCCGTTGTAGTTGTTGTAGGCGCCATCGCCCAGCGGCACGCCATCGAGCGTGTAGCCCAGGCGGGTGGAATTGAAGCCACGCAGGCTCAGGGTCATCGACTGCTCGTTGGTGCCCAGCGCATCGGCCGACTGTGCGTTGACACCCGGCAGCAGGTTCAGCGTCTTCTGCAGGCTGGTGCCCGGCGGCAGGATGTCGAGGTTTTCACGGGTGATGCGCTGCACCTGGCGGGCCTCGCCGCTGCCGATCACCGACACGGCATCCAGGTCGGTGGCGGTGGTGCCGCCGGAGGTCGGGGCAGCGTCCTGCGCCAGGGCCGTGGATGTCAGGACAACAGACAACGCAACGGCCAACAACGTCTTGTTCATGGTCGATCACTCAGGCAGGTGCGAGCCACCGCGTGCGGGCGCGGAGCTCAGGGAACCAGGGAGGGGAAACGGCAGGTGTGACGCGGTGGCGGCAGCCGCCTTGCGTCAGCGTGAAAAGGGTGCGCCTTTTCGATGACTGTCTGGTGACACGTTAAGCATTCGTGCGGCCAGACCTGCGGTGTCCGCCGCAGCCCTCATGCCTGTCTGCAAGGCCCGGGCACGCAGGGCGTGCCACGGACCGGAGCGGGGGTGCCGATGGCTCAGCGTGGGCAGGGTGCGCCCACGGCAATGCCAGCGCCCGTCTCAGAGGAAGTCATAGCTGACGGTGAAGCGCACGTTGCGGCCCGGCTGCGACCAGCGGCCGATGCCCACGGCGCTGGTGGCACCCTGGAAGATCGCGGTGCCGGCACCGGCCGTGCGTACGCGGTTCCACAGGTAGTACTCCTTGTCGAACACGTTGTAGACACCGGCGGTCAGGTGCAGTCTGGGGGTCAGGTCGTAGCTGCCGAAGATGTCCAGCAGCGTGTATTCGCGGGCCTTGCTGGCGTACACCGGCACGACCTCGGCGCCGTAGCTGCTGTTGGTCACGCTCTTGCCATAGTCGGCCGGGTCCTTGCGGTCCTGGTGGGTGACGTTGGCGGTCAGGCTCCAGCGGCGCGACGGTGCGGTGTAGGTCAGGCCGGCCACGGCCTTGGCCGGGATGATGCTGGCCAGTGGCTGGCCATCGTTGTCCTTGCCTTCGTTGTACGAATAGGCGACGCGGGCCAGCCAGTCATCGGCCAGCAGCCACATGCCTTCCACTTCCACGCCCTTGACCACGACCTCGCCACGGTTGATCGGCATGGTGTAGGTGTAGCCGTCGGTCACCACCGGCTTGCCGCCGACGATCTTGCTGTAGGCGGTGCCAGCGTCGGCCACGAACTGCGCGCTGTCGATGAAGTTGCTGTACTTGTCACGGAAGGCCGAAACACCCAGGCGCAGGCGATCGCTCTGGTAGCGCCAGCCCAGTTCCAGGTTGAGGCTGCGCTCGGCGTCCAGGTCCGGGTTGCTGCGGCCATCGGCCACGGTGACGGTCGCGCCATCGGACACGCGCGTGATCTGCGTGGTCGAGGAACTGCCGTACATGTCATTCACCCCCGGTGCGCGGAAGCCACGCCCGACCTGGGCCCACAGCGAGTTGGCGTCGGTCAGCTTGAACTCCGTGCCCAGGTTCCAGGTGGGCGAGGAGAAACGGGACGTTCCCACGCTGCCGGCCTTGTCCTGGTAGCCGGACTGGCCATTGCCGGTGGTCGCGGTCTGCGGCACGTACTTGTAGCTGTCATAGCGCACGCCGCCGGTCAGCGACAGGCGATCATCCAGCAGGCGCACCCGATCACGCAGGTAGGCGGTCAGGTCCGTTTCACGGGTGTCCGGCCACAGCGAGGGATCGGTTTCCCGGCTGTACAGGGTGCCGGTGTTGCCCCAGCGCGAGTCCACCGAGTTCCAGTGGATCTTCGCCTGCTGCCAGGCCGCACCGTAGACCAGGTCGTGGTGCAGGCCGCCAGTGTCCACCTGCTTGTCGAAGTCCAGCGCGACGCGGTTGCGCTTCTGCGTATCCCAGCGGTTTTCCTGGCGCGAGCACAGCGCCGTCGTCGAACACCGCGTGCCGTAGGTCGCAGCGGTGCCGTTGGCGACCTGCACGTTGGTCTGCCCCTGGATGTAGTTCTTCTGGTAGTCGGCGGTGGCTTCCAGGCTGTCGAACAGGGCGTTGCCTGCCTTCCAGGTGTACTTCAACCCATAACGGTCGCGGTCGCTGCGGTCGACGGCACTGCGGAAGTAGTACGAGCCGACGCCATCGCTGCGGGTCCAGTTGTCGATGTCATTGGTGGCGCGTGCGCGTTCGTAGATGACACCCAGCGTCTGCGTGCCCGTGGCCAGGAAGTTCACCTTGGCCAACAGGTTGTCGCTGCGGCGGTCCATCGGGTCGGGCGTGCGCCGGTCCGGGCCGAGCAGTGCATCGGTGGTGTCATACCACCCCTCGGTCTCGTGGCCGTCGCGCCGGGTATAGACCAGCAGCGACTCGAAACGGCCGGTGCGGTTGGCGAACGTCAATGACCCCATGTTCTCGCTGCTGGAGCCGGTATAGCCATACTTGACCGAGCCGAAGCTGTCGTTGCCGGTGGCCTTGAGGAAGTCGGCCGGGTCCTTGGTGGTGAACATCACCGCGCCACCGAGTGCGCCGCTGCCGGCGGTGATGGCATCGGCCCCCTTGATGATCTCCACGCTCTTCACCGCTTCCAGATCGACGCTGCCACGGCCGGAGCGGAAGAATTCATAGGGCTGGTAGGAGCCGGGGTCCAGGCTCTGCGGGAAGCTCAGGCCATCCAGGGTGATCGCCACCCGGTCGGCTTCCAGCCCGCGGATGTTGAAGCCATTGAAGCCGGCACGGCCCAGATCGACCATTTCCACGCCGGGGACGTAGCGGATGGCATCGTCCATGCTCTGTGCGCCCTGCTGCTGCAGGGTGCGGGCCGAGAGCCGGGTGACGTTCTGGGTGTCGGACTTCTTCCGGGTTTCCGTTACGTGGATCGTATCGAGGGTGCTGGCGGCATCGGCGTCGGCGGCGGCCGCACGCGTGGTCAGTGGGGTTGCGATGCTGCTGGCGACCGCCAGTGCAAGCAGGGAGGGGTGCAGTCTCATGGGTAACTCCGCAGGAAGGAGGGAAGGGCGGGGATGCATTCCTGGCTGCGGGGTGCCATCGGGTGGCCGGTGTGCGTCGCTGGGAAGAAGGGGGGCAGGGGGCGGGCTAGCGCGCGGTGGAGCGCACGCGGACCTGCCCGATCTCGGTCTGGCCTTGCTGTTGCTGGTCCACCGTGCGGTCCGGGTGCAGCACGACCGGCACGGACAGGTATTCGTGTCCGCCACCCTGGCGGGCGGCTTCCATCTGCAGCAGGTAGTGCCCGGCGGGCAGGGCCCGGCCGCGGTCATCGCGGCCATCCCAGGCCACCGTGTACTGCCCGGGAAGGCGGGTGGGGCGGGCCATGCCCTGGATCGCCGGCAGATCGTCCTTGCCATACCGGCGCCACCATTGCGGCAGTTCGTGCAGGTAGCGCGAACGGTCACCGAGCACCAGCAACTGCCGCAGCGGTGCGCCGTCCGCGCCGGCGATCCACATCGCCAGGTACGGTGCGTGGTACATCGCCGTGGCCTGCGGTGGAATCTGGTACTCCACCACCAGATGCTGTTCGTCGGTGGTACGTACCGGCGCGTCTGCCAGCAGGGTGGGCCATGCCCGGGAGATGAATGACGTGCCGGTATCGCTGAGGATGAAAGCGGCGACCTGCGGCAGCTGGTCGGCCAGCGCGATGCCATCGCGGATCGGCATCACCGATAGGGTGGTGGCCAGCGCATCGGCGGTCGCGGCATCGGCAGCGGTGACGGTTGCTGCCGGTGCGAACTGCATCGGCCAGCCGGAGAACGGGTCAAGGATGTGGCTGTAGCGGCGGTACCCGACCTGGTAGCCACGGGTGGCGTGGCCACTGGCGGCGATGGCGCGGTTGTGCAGGGCCAGCGCGGCCAGTGGCTGGCCGTTGTCGCGCGGCAGGCGTGCGTCGGCCACGCCCACCATCCAGGGGGCCGCATGGCCGGCGGCCTGCCAGTACACGGCATCGCCGCCGATATCGAGCTTGATGGCGGTGGCGGCCGGTGCGGCGGCGCGCGCCGCTTCCAGCGCCCGGTCGAGGATGTAGCCCTTGGCCACGCCGTCGATATCGAAGACAACGCTGGCCGGTCGGCTGACCGGCCCGGCGGTGTCGATCACCACCTCGGCGTCGCGTGCTGCGGCTGCCAGTGCGCGCATTTCCTCGCGTGCGGGCAACACCCCGGATGCTGCCGCCGCGCGCCAGCGCGCCGCCGGCAGGCCGAGCCTGCAGCTGAACATGCCCTCCGTGCGTGCCAGCCACGTCTCGCACAGCCCCAGCACGGCACGCAGGTCCGGTGACAGGTGCTGCGGGGTGGTGCTGGCGTTGAAGCGCGCCAGCTCGCTGTCTTCGTGCCAGCGGCTCAGGATGCCGTCAAGCCGGGTGACCTCGGCAAGCACGGCCTGCAGTGCCGTGTCGGCGTCGGCGGGTGCAGCCTCGACGGCAAGGTCGAGCGAGGTACCCAGCACGTCGTCGCGGTGGAAGCTGGCAGGTGCATCCGCTGACGCCGGCGGCAGGGCCAGACCGGTGGTGGCGCTCAACAGCAGGCGGGAAGCAAGGCGATACATGGGGCGGTCTCGGGCACGCACGCGGTGGTGCGGCAGGCCGTTGGCCGGCGTTGCCGCGGGTGATCCCGGTCCATGGGCGGTAACGGGGGCGCGATGGCGCCTGCCATTGCAGGCGCCCTGCGTGCGTCAGCGGCGTGGGGCGGGGGCCGGCAGGGCGGCGTCGGCCGCATCGACGACACCGTCCTTGTTGCGGTCGGCCGTGTCGAACAGGCGCTTGCCGGACACCTGGTACTCGGCGAAGGTCATCGCCCCGTCCTTGTCCGCATCCAGCACGCCGAAGCGCACATGCGCCTGGCGATCCTCGCCCTGGTCCAGCGTGGCGGCGCGGCGGTCGATGCGGCTCTCGAACTCGGCCAGGTACTCGTTGGCGCTCAGGCGGCCATCGCCGTTGCTGTCGGTGCGGGTGAACTGCGCATCGCGCACGCGCTGGAACTCGGCCTTGTCCACCGTGCCGTCGCCATTGCTGTCGTACAGTTCGAGGAAGCCTTCGGCGCTGTGGCTGCTCGGCAGGTTCAGGCGGCTGCGCGGGCCGTTGTCGAAGCGCTGCGCGCCGGCGGCGGTCCGCTCGGTGCCGCGTGCCGCTGGCGTGCCGGTGCGGTCCTGGCTGGCCAGCCGCTTCTGCGCGGCCTGCCAGGTCTTTTCGCCGGCCGCATCGAACGCGGAGCGCGATACCAGGCCGTCCGTGCCGGGGCCCAGCTGGGCGAAGCGGCTGCGCGCCTGCTCCATCAGGCCTGCGCGCTCGCGTTCGACCTCCGCAGCCATGCGCTCGCTGAACTCACGCACGTACTCGTCCTCGTCCAGCGTGCCGTTGTGGTCGTAGTCGGTGGCATCGAAACGGGCGCGGCGGAAGGCCTCGAACTCGGCCCAGGTGACCTTGCCATCGCCGTTGTCGTCGAATTCGGCAATGAAGGCCTGCACGTTGTTGCCGTGGCCACCGACCAGCGGCCGTGGGTGGGTGGCAGGCGACTCGGCAGCGGCGACGGCGGACAGCAGCAGGGCACCGGCGCAGGCGCCGATGAGCAGGGAGCGTTTCATGACAACCTCGACAGGTACGAAGGGGGGGATTAGGGGTTCAGGACGCGGAAGCTGAGCGTGTAGCTGTGGCTGTACTCGGCCACGGGCGCGCCGTCGGGGGCGGGCCTGCGCAATCGGGTCAGCGCGATCCAGGTACCGGCGGCCTGCAGGGGCATGCGTGCGTGGCCCTGCGCGTCGGTGGTGAGCGTGACCACCTGCGGGGTGCGGTCCGAACTCCATACCGCCTCGGTCACCTCCACCTTCTGCCCGGGCAGCGGCTGGCCGTCGTACTGGACGATGAACGCGAAGGTCTCGCCCACGTAGAGATCATTGGGGTGGCTGACGGCGACCAGCTCCAGCCCGTTGTCGCGTGGCTTCAACGCGGCGCGGTCGGGGTTGCCGGCGGTGACGTAGGTTTCGGCGCGGGTAATGGACTGGAAGTCGGCGATGACCTTTGCACCGGCGGGAATCTTCACTGCCGGATCGCGCGAGCTTGCACGTGTGCCGTTGATCTCCCAGGTGCGGAACAGTGCGCCCATGCGCAGCCCCGTGCTGAACCGGTAGGTGCCCGCCCCTGCGGGGAGGGTGTACTCGGCCACCGTCCGGTTGGTCATGGCCCGTGACGGCACCACCTGGTCCTTCCCGTCCGGGCCGACAACACCGAAGGTGCTGTTGTCGAAGGCCACTTCGGGCACGAAGAACGTCTCGGCGAACGAGGCGTCCAGGGCAATGGTGCTACCGGCGCGCGGCGCGAAGCTGCTGGGCACGAGGTAGGGGGTATGCGCCGATGCCGGCAGGCATGCGGCAAGCAGCAGTGCGGCAAGACCCGCACGGGTAAAGGCCTTCATGGAACCCTCGAATCGAAGAGCGTGGACGCTGGCGAGTCGACGGGCGAGGCTGGCGGAGCGCATCCTAGTGCAAATGGGAATTGTTCGCAACATGTGAAGCCGGCCTGCATGCGAACGGCTGTCGGGGTGCCTGCAGGATGGGGCGACGCTACCCGGGGGCGGGGCAGCAGCAGTGCCCGGGGCGTTTGAATCGTCTACGTCAACCGTCGCTGGCCTTGGCGGCGCGGGGCTTGCGCGTGCGCTTGGGCTTCGGTGCGTCAGCGCCGCTGGCGGCGCTGTCCTGCCGTGCCTGCAGCCACGACAGGGTGTCGATGTAATCGATGAAATGCCGCAGGTAGCCGGGGCTGGCCTGCTGCATCGTGTCGAGCATGCGCTGCACCAGCACGGCCGAATTCAGCGGGCCACCGTCGGCGGGGGCTTCGGTGCGCAGCGAGCGGCGCACCTGCAGTTCGCTGCGCAGTTCGGACCAGCTGCGCCGTGCCTCGTCCAGCATCGGCACGTGTGGGTAGTGCGGCAACGCGCGCGATCCGGTATCCAGATCACGCACCAGCGCCTGCAGGCTGTCGGCGGCGGGCTTAGTGGCCATCGGTGGCCGTGGGGCGGGCGGCGGCAGCATTCGCCTTGGGCTTGGCAATCGGTGCGATCTCCACGCGGCGGTTGCGTGCGCGGCCGTCTTCGCTGGTATTGGAACTGACCGGCTGCTCGCTGCCGAAGGCGGCGGCAAACACCGCGTCGGCGGGCACGCCATCGGCGATCAGGGTGCGGGTGACGGTCAACGAACGCTGTGCGGACAGCTCCCAGTTGTCGGCGAAACGGCGGTTGCCATCGCGGATCGGGGCGTCGTCGGTGAAGCCGCTGACCATCAGGATTTCTTCGCGGCTGCCCAGGTAGGCGGCCAGCGGGGCGGCCAGGCTGCGCAGCAGCTCCTGGCCTTCCGGTTGCAGCTGGTCGGAATTGAGGGCGAACAGCACGCTGCCGCTGATGCCGATGCGGCCATCGACCAGCGTCACCCGGCCGGCGGCGAGCGGGCCGGCCAGGGCCTGTTCGAGGGTCTGCAGGCGCTTGGCTTCGGCCTGGCGCTGCTTCACCTCGTCCTCCAGCCGCTGCGACAGCTCCAGCTGCACCGCGACCACGCCGACCAGGATCAGCACGAACGCGCCCAGCAGCACCGACATCAGATCGCCGAAGGCGGCCCAGATGGGGGCGTGCGATCCGCCGTCGACTTCGATGTCATCGCTCATGCGGTGCCGGCCTTGCCGCGGCGCGTGGCCAGCTGCTGCAGTTCTTCCATCACCTGTTTCTGCGAGAGCAGGCTCAGGTCGACCACTTCGCGGGCCTGGGCGACGTAGTAGGCCAGCTGTTCGTCGCTGCGGGCCAGCGAGGCATCCAGTGCGCCGCCGATCTGCTCCAGGCGCGCGGCCAGGTCGGTCGAGGCGGCGCCGAACTGCGCCACTGCCGTGCCCAGCCTGCCGGCCAGTTCGCCGACATCACCGGCACTGCCAGCCAGCTGTGCGGCGATGCCGTCCAACTTGCCGGTCTCGGCGCTGATGTGGTCGGTGAAGCGGCTGCCCACGCGCTCCAGCAGTTCGGCCGAGCCGCCGACCAGGGCATCCACTGCGCTGCGCTGTTCATGCGAGGCATGGTTGACCGCGTCCAGCAGCGTCTGCACGGTGGCCAGCAGGTGGCCACGCTCTTCCAGCATGGCGTTGTCGCGTACCAGGCTGTCCGACAGCGAGGTGCGCAGCTCGTTGATGACATCGGCGGCGGCCTTCGGCGCGGCCGCGGCGGTCTGCAGCAGGGTCGATACTTCGGCCAGGGTGGCCTGGGCCTGGGCGCGGCCGTTGTCGCCGATCTGCTGCGCGGTCTGTGCCAGCGCGTCGCAGACCTGCTGCTGCTGCGTGGCCAGGTCGGCCGACACGGCCTGCAGGGCATCGCTCCAGCGCTGCAGGCGCTGTTCGTCACCGGCCTGCAGCTGCGCCTGCAGCGCGGCGTGGGCCTGCTGCAGTTCGGCCGCCGCGGCATCCCAGCGCGCCTGGCGCTGTTGTTCGCGGGCGTCGAGGTGGTCCTGCAGCTCGCGGTGTGCACCGGTGCTTGCGGCCTGCGCGGCCTGCCATTCCTGCTGGCGCTGCTGTTCGTGCTCCTGCAGCAGGGCCTGCAGGCTGGCATGGCGTGCGTCCAGCGCCTGCAGCACGGCCTCGGCGCGGGCATCCAGCTGCGCCCCGGTGGCCTGCAGCGCCTGTTGCTGGCGCTCGATCAGTGCGTGATTCACCGCCTGCTGCCGCTCGGCGGCGGTCCGCCAGGCCTCGGCCGTGCCTTCGGCATCGGCCTGCAGACGCTCACCGATGCTGCCCAGCAGGGCCTGCGCCTGTACGCCCTGGCCTTCGCTGAAGGCGTGCAGGTGCTGGCGCAGATCGGCCACCAGCGTCTGCTGTGCGCGGGTCTGTTCGTCCACCACCCGTGCCCAGCTGGCCTCGGTGGCGGTGCGGCTGCGTTCGAAACCGTCGGCCAGGCCGGTCAGCTGCTGCTGCACCGCCTGTTCGATGCGCGCATGCAGGGCCTGGCCATGCTGGGCCAGGCCAGCCAGCGTGGTTTCGGCCATCGGCTGCAGCGCACCGCCGATGGCCGCGGCACTGGCCTCGGCGCCGTCGCGCAGCGACTGCTGCAGTGATACCGCCAATCGTTCCTGCAGCGCCTGGCTCTGGGTGAGGAAGTCGGCCTGGCCGGCCAGCAGGCGTTCGTTGGCTGCCGTGCTGTGCTGTTCGAACGCGGCGGTCATCGCCTGCAGGCGGTCCACCAGCACCGGCAGCGCGGCCGATTGTGCCTGCAGCAGGCGCAGCGACTCGGCGCGCTGCCACGCCTGTGAATACGGGTGCAGTTCACCGGCGATGGCGCGGTCGAGCTGCTGTACCACCTGCAGGCGCTCGCGGCGCAGCAGGGCCGACAGCAGGCCCAGCATGGCCGAACTGGCAACGCCGGCGATCGAGGTGCCGAAGGCCACGGCCAGGCCCTGCACCGGCGAGGCCAGCGAGCCGCGGATGGCGGCCATGTCGGTGGCGCTCTGCAGGGCAAGGCCGGTGCCGCGCAGGGTATCCATCATGCCCAGCAGGGTGCCGAGCATGCCCAGCAGCACCAGCAGGCCGACCAGGTACGGGGTCAGCACCGGGCCGGGCAGGGCGGTGCGCTCGCCTTCCACGCGCAGGCGCACGGCGTTGCGCAGGCCCACCGGCACGCGCTCCAGCCACGGTGCCAGGCGTTCGCTGGCAGCCGAAAGATCGCCCAGTGCCGCGCGCAGGCCGTTGCTGGCCTGCCGGTAGCGGTACAGCTCCACGCCACCGGTGATGTAGCAGGCGGCGATGACCGCCGCCACGGCGGCCCCCAGCGGATGCACCGCGACATAGCCGATGCCGATCCAGCACACGGCCAGCAGCCCGACAAGGAAAACAACGACAGCGAATGCAGTTCTGGACATGGTGTTCCGGTCAGTGGGAGCGCAGGGCCGCAAGCAGCCCGTGGATCGGGTGGAAGCGCAGTTCAAGCTCGGCCAGCAGCAGGCTGCGCATGTCATGGCGGAACGGCGCGCGCCAGCCGGGCTGGCCGTGCACGCGTTCAAAGCGGGTGCCCAGCACTGCCGGCGCGGTGGCCAGCAGCGCGTGTTCGCGCGGGCTGAGAGTCTGTTCCATCACCGCATCGACCTCGGCCAGTCGCGCCAGTGCGGGCGATACCTGCACCAGCTGCTCACGCAGGCGCCCGCGCAGCCGCCCGGTGGCGGTCTGGATGGCCCGCTGCAGCACCAGGTAGCGTTGCCGCAGCGAGGCGAAATTCGGTGCGGCGGCGGCTTCGGCAAGGTCGAGCAGGCGCTCGGCTTCGGCATCGTCGTGGATCGATGCCTGCAGGCTGGCTTCGGCCTGGGCGCAGTCGGCCAGCACATCGTCTGCCGCCTCGCCGGCTCCGCCGGGCTCGGGCAGGCGCCCGGTCAGCGCGGCGGACAGGGCGACGGCACGGTTCCAGTCCACCCACTGGCCGAGGCGATCGGTCAGGGCGGGACTGGTGGCCGGCATCGCGCCGTCGCTGAGACGGGCGAGCAGGCGGAGGAAATCCGGTCCACCCAGGACCGGCTGCGCTGCGTTCGCCATCAAGGGGTGAGGGGCCAAAAACCGTTGATTTTACAGCCAGATGACCCGGCCAGCATGAAAGGGCCGGGTGAGGGCGGCCGCGCCCGGGCCGCAGGGCTTAGAATGGGAGGCTGTACCCGTTCAGTTCGACCCTGGAGCACGCCATGACCGCTGCGCATTTCTATCCGATCGGCACCCCCGGCCAGCCCTGGGGCGAGGCGGAGAAGACGCAGTGGCGGGCGCGCCAGCAGCGCCAGCGCAGCTACCAGACCGATGTGGTGGCGGCCCTGCAGCCGCTGGACGGGCGCCTGCAGGTGATCCAGTACGGCCAGCTGGACTACGCACCGGACCAGTACCCGCTGTTTGCGGTGGTGAACCGTGACTGGAACCCGGCGCTGCCGACCGCGCTGATGACCGGTGGCGTGCATGGCTACGAAACCAGCGGCGTGCATGGCGCGCTGCAGTTCCTGCACCAGCATGCGATCGGCTACCTGGGCCGCTTGAACCTGATCGTGGCCCCCTGCGTGTGTCCCTGGGGTTACGAGCGCATCCAGCGCTGGAATCCCCAGGCCATCGACCCGAACCGGAGCTTCCGTGACGGTGGGCAGATCGAGGAAGCCGCTGCGCTGATGCGTTTCGTGGCCGACCGCAACGCCACCCTGCGCGTGCACCTGGACCTGCACGAAACCACCGACAGCGACCTGCAGGAGTTCGACCCGGCCCGCTGCGCGCGCGACGGCAAGCCGCTCGGCTACGAAGCCATTCCCGATGGCTTCTATGTGATCGGCAACAGTGAAGACCCGCAGCATGAATTCCAGAAGGCGCTGATTGCGGCCGTGGCCCCGATCACCGCCATCGCCCCGCCGGATGCCAACGGCAACCTGGCCGGCATGCCGCTGCAGTCCACCGGCGTGGTCTGGGGCGAATCGCGTTCGATCGGTGCGTGCGCCGGCTTCACCGATGCGCGCTATGCCACGACCACCGAGGTGTACCCGGACAGCCCGCGGACGAACCCGCAGGAGTGCAACGACGCCCAGGTGGCGGCGGTGTGCGCGGGCCTGGATTTCGCGCTGGCGCACTGACGCGCCCTGCGCTGCAACGCCAGGCCATGCCTGGCTTCACGCCTCGCGGGCTTCGGCCAGGCCCCAGGCCATCACCAGTGCGGCAACCGCCAGGGCGATCGCCCAGGTTGCAGCGCCTGCGGGGGAAGGGGCCCCTGCCAGCCAGTCCCCCCAGCCCGCGCGCAGCAGGGGGGCCCGGGCCAGGGTCACGGCGCAGGCCAGCACGCCCAGCCCTGCGCCGGCCCACAACGGCCAGCGCGTGCGCCGGCGCGGGGGCAGGTGCTGCATCACCCGTGCACTGAATCCCTCATCGGCTACCGGGCCGGCAAACTGCCCGCGCAGCAGCGCATCGATATCGTCAGGGTCATCGGTCGTCATGGGAATTCCTCGTCGCCGTCGGCAGGATGCCATGCCGCCAGCCATGTCTTCAGTTTGGCCCTGCCGCGCAGGGCATGCGTCTTCACCGTGCCCAGCGGCAGGGACAGCACGTAGGCGGCCTCCTCGTGGCTCAGCCCAAGCTGCACGCAATGCAGCAGTACGGCCTGTTCAGCCGGTGACAGCCGGCGCATCGCCTGTTCCAGGTCCAGCTGCAGGTCGATCCGTTGGCGGGGGGCGGGCAGCTGCTCCAGCCCCCCGTCCTCGTCGCCCTCCGGTTGTGCGGGGCGTCGCCGTGCCTGCAGGAAGCAGGAGTAGGCCACGCGGTACAGCCAGGTGGAAAAGCGCGCATCACCACGGAACTGGTCCAGCTTGCGCCATGCCAGCACGAAGGTCTCCTGCGCCAGGTCATCGGCAGTGGCGTCGTCACCGTGCAGCAGGCGCCGCAGCTGCGCGCGCACCGTGCCCTGATGGCGGCGCACCAGCTGCTCGAAGGCCTGGCGGTCACCGTTGTGCTGTACGCGCCTGGCCAAGGCCAGATCGATGCGCGCCTCGGCCGCATCATCAGCCACGCACGTCCCCGCGCCGGTTGAACCACCAGCTGGCCAGGTAGCCCAGCCCGGTCATCAGGGGCAGCAGGCCGATGCCCCACAAGCGGCTGATGCCCAGCCCGCTGTCCAGCTGCCCGGGCAGTGCCAGGAACATGGCGATCACACCGATGCCGCCGCCGATCAGCACGAACGCACGGCGCCGTTCGATCGTGGACGGCAGGGGTTCGTACAGCAGGCGGTCGGGCAGTTCCACGCCCTTGTCGGCCAGCGCCAGCAGCGTGCTGTAGCGCGCCTGTGCCTGCAGGTGGCGGTAGCGGAGCACGATCAGCACGATCAGCACCGGTGCCGCCATGACCAGCAGGGGAATGAAGATGAAATCCATGGAGAGCTCCAGAAAAGCGAGGAAACAAACGGGGCATGCACCGTGCAGCATCGCATGCCGTGAATTCAGCGCGATGCGTCCCCGGCGGCCAGCAGATCGGCGATGCGTTCGGCCAGCATCCAGTTCTGCGATGCGCCCTGGTTGCTGGTCATGGCAACGGCGGCACCGGTTTCCCACACGATGGCCAGGTTGGCGGTGGTGCCTTCGATGCCACCGGCATGCCCGCGGATATGGCGCCCCTGCGAGAGGCGGTCACCGAAGCCGGCGGCATAGCTGCCGGGGCCGGCCGGCACCCGGTCGTCGAACATGGCGGCCAGCGTCGCCGGCCGCACCAGCCTGCCCGCGCGCAGCGCCGTGGCGAACTTCAGCAGATCGGCAGTGGTGGAGTAGCCGCCACCGGCAGGCCCGCCCTTGTAGCCCAGCTTGAGCCACGCCGCTTTCCAGTCGGTGGCGAACAGCCCGTCGCGGTAATAGCCCACGGCCAGCCGGGGCACCACCTCGTCGATGGCATCGAAGCCGCTGTCGGCCATCGCCGCCGGGCCGAACACGTGGTGCTGCAGGTAGTCGGTGTAGCGCTGGCCGGAGGCCTTTTCGATGACACGGCCCAGCAGCATGTAGCCGGCGTTGCTGTAGCGCCATTGCGTGCCGGGCTCGCCGGCCAGCGGCTGGCGGGCGATCAGCTCCAGATAGTCGGCCGGTTCGACGAAGCGCTGGGCATGTTCAAAGTACTCCGGGACCAGGAAGTCGCCCAGGCCAGCGGTATGGTGCAGCAGCTGCCATAGCGTGATCTTCCCGGCGGTTGCCTGGTCGGGATACTCCGGCAGATGCTGGGCGAGCGTGTCCTGCCATGACAGCTTGCCGGCCTCGACCAGCTGCGCGATGGCCACGGCGGTGAACATCTTGTTCATCGAACCGATGTGGAAGCGCGTCTGTGGTGTGGCGGGCACCTGGAAGCTGCGCTCCGCCTGGCCCCGGCATTCGTTGAAGATGATCTGGCCTTCGCGCTGCACCGCGATGCAGCCGGAGAAATCATCGCTGCGTACAAGGTGGTCCAGCGCCTGGCGGATCAGGCGCGCCAATGCCGGTGTCGCCGGCGTGCCGGTGCTGGGCCAGCCCGCATACACGGCCGGATCGTCCATCGCAACGGCCATGGCCTGCGACAGCTGTGCAGGCTGGTCCGGGTCGGCAGCGAGCCAGAGCAGGGCACGCCGGCCATCGCGGCGGCCTTTGACGGCCACTTCAAGCAGGCCGGGCTGACGGGGATCGGTACGGACATCGAACAGGTCCACGCCACCACTGTCGCGAGCGGCTGATGTCAGGTCACCGATGAAGGCGTTGCTGTCTTCCGCACCGATACGGGGCGACAGCACCGAGGGTGCCCACTGCTGGATGCGGGCCGGATCGGCCATGTTGATCTGGGCCAGCAGGTGGCCGGCAATCGCCCCGGCCGGCGTGTCCGGCAACACGGGGCTGGCCGTGGCCGGAGCGCCAAGGGTGCCGGTGATGCCGGCCACGATCGCGGCCACCCACAGCGTGGTGGCCCTGAGGTGGCGGGACACCAGGCAGGGAAGGAAGGAAATGGTCACGGGACGCGCTCGCAGATCACCGGCCGACACGGCGGTTTCAGCATCTTGGATGCAGGAACTGCCCGGTTTGGATTCAGCCGTGGCGATGCCGCCGACCGGGCGCCATGCCGATGCAGCGGGCACGGCGTGGCCCGCCCCCGCCACGACCCTTCGGTCAGCGATGGGGTGTGCTGCCGCGGCCTCTGCCCAGGTAGATGCGGAAGGCCAGCAACACCGCAAACGCGATGGCAGCGGCCTGCACCCGTGGCAGGACGATGACGCCCTCCTGCGGCCAGAACGACACCCAGAGGGCGAAGCCCGCAAGCGCGGCCAGGACCAGCAGAAGCGCCTTCTTCGCTACCCCGCGGGAGAACGGGAACGCAAGCAGTGGGGTGGACAGGAGAAGTGCTGTGGCAGCCGCCATGTACACACCCGTCCGGCCCTGGACGGCATGGCCGGAGATGGCAAGCGCGACCAGGAGCAGGCCGACGCCTGCAGCGCAGGTGCCCATCGCAAGCGCCACGAGGTTGAGCACAGGGCGCCATCGCACCCCTTTGTGTTTGTCGGCCTGGCGCCGCATCCCGTCCATGGGCGGATCGTAGAAGCAGCCGGTGTGGCCGGCAAGCGGACTGTCACCGTGCCTGCTGGTTTCCGACATTCATCGGCTGTGCCCGGCCCCGTCATCCATCGCCGACCATCCCCCGCCCAGTGCCAGGAACAGGTCCACCTGGCGGTCGGCCGATTGTGCGCGTGAGGCTTCCAGCGCCGATTCGGCGTCGGCCAGTGCGGCTTGCGCGGACAGCACGTCCAGGAAGCCGATCTTGCCGGACTGGTAGAGCCTGCTGGCCTGTGCACTGGCACGGCGGGCATCGTCACGGGCGCGGGCCAGGCTCTGCTCGCGCTCCATTTCCCGGGCATACGATGACAGCGCACTCTCGGTCTGCCGCAGGGCCTGCAGCACCGTGCCGTCGAACGATGCCAGCGCGGCGTCGGCATCGGCCCCGGCCGCATCGATGCGTGCCTTGGCCAGTGTGCGGTTCGGCCAGTGCCAGGACAACAGCGGCCCGAAGGTGGCGCCGAAGCTGTCACCGGACAGCAGCCGCCTGAACGTACCGGCGGTCCCTGCCGAAGCACCGATGCTGACCTGCGGATAGAGGTCGGCGGTCTCGATCCCGATCCTCGCGGTGGCGGCGGCCAGCTGGCGTTCGGCGGCACGGATGTCCGGGCGGCGCTGGATCAGCTGCCAGCCGTTGCCGACCGGAATGGGCTGGCGAAGCTGCGGTGGCTGCGTGCAGCGTGCCGCCGCCTGCGGGGCGTCGGCCGGCAGCCGGCCCATCAGTGCGCCCAGGGTGAATACCGCCGCCTGCCGATCGGCCACCAGGCGCGGCAACGCCGCCGCGCCGCGGTTCACGGCGGCGCGCGCGCGGCTGACATCGAAATCCGTGCCGCGGCCCCCCGCTGCCAGCCGGGTGGTGGCCTCCAGCGTGGCGCGCTGTGTGTCCAGCACCTGCTGCGTGGCGGCCAGTGTGCGGTTGGCCGAACAGGCGCCCAGATAGGCACGGGTGACCGCTGCGGCCACCGCCGTCCGCACATGGTCGCGTGCGGCGGCCACGGCGTCGGCATCGGCGCTGGCCGCTTCGATGCCCCGGCGGATGCCGCCGGCCAGATCCAGCGGGTAGGACAAGGTGATGCCCAGCGCATAGACCTGGGGCACCGACGTGGTGGCCAGCGCGTAGCCACCGACATCGGCGAACGTCGCCGACGCCGTCGTGGCGGTATCCACCCCGCCGTATGCCCGGGATTGCCGCACCCGTGCCGAGGCACGGCGCAGGTTGGCGTCGGCCACGCGCAGATCGGTGTTGGCGCGCAGCGCCTCGGCCACGTAGGCCTCCAGCTGCGGGTCGTCATACAGCCGCCACCAGTGGTCGGGCAGGTCGGCCTGGGTAGAGACCGCCGTGGTGGCGGAGACGAAGGCACCGCGCGCTGCCGGTGCCACCGCAGCGGCACTGGCGGGCAGGTGGTAGTCCGGGCCGGACACGCAGCCGGCCAGCGACAGCGCCAGGCCGAGCGTGCCCAGGCGACGCAGGCAGGTCGTCACTTGCAGTTCCCCTGCAGGGAGGGGGTGACCGTGACGCTGGCCGAGCGGCCGATGATCAGGCGGGTGTCCGGCGGCACGTCGTCCAGCTGGATGCGCACGGGAATGCGCTGGGCCAGGCGTACCCACTGATAGGTGGGTGCCACCGCCGGCAACAGGTTGTGCGTGCTGGAACGCTGGTCATCGGCGATGCCGGCGGCGATGCTTTCCACCTGCCCGTGCAGGTCGCGGGCATCGCCCATCAGCCGCGCCGTTGCCGGGTCGCCTTCGGTGATGCAGTTGAGCTTGGTTTCCTCGAAGTAGCCCTCGATGCGCAGGCTGCCGGTGGCCACCAGTGCCATGGCCTGCGCACCGGGCTGCAGGAAGTCGCCCGGGTGCAGGTCCAGGTTGGTCACGATGCCATCGGCGGTGGCGCGCACTTCGGTGCGCTGCAGGTTCAGCAGTGCGACGTTCCGTTCGGCCTGTGCCTGCGCCAGCCCGGCAACTTCGGTATCGACCCTGGCCGCGTTCTGTTCGCGGGTTTCCACGGCCACCAGGTTGCCCAGGGCGATGTCACGCGTGGATTCGCGGCGGGCCAGGGCCAGCGTGGCCTGCGCGCTGCGGACACGCGCATCGGCCTTTTCCAGTGCGGCGGCAAAGCGCGGCTGGTCCAGCACCAGCAACAGCTGGCCGGCGCTGACCCGCTGGTTGTCGTGCACCCGTACCTGGGTGACCAGCCCGCCCTGGTCCGAGGCCACGCGGACCACATCGGCACGCACACGGCCATCACGCGTCCACGGGTGGCGCTCGTAACGGTTCCAGATCGACAGTGCGGCAATCACGGCCAGGGCAAACAGGCAGAGCGTGGCGCTCCAGCGGCCAAGGGCAACGAGCATCGGTTTCATTTCAGTTCTCGAGCAGGGGCGCGAAGCGGGTGAGCAGCGCGGTGAAAATCACGAACAGGGACAGGCCGACCAGCGGGCCGTTGGCAAACACGCGGTACAGCCCCAGGCGCGCCAGGCCGCGCGTTGCCAGCAGCGCCAGCAGCAGGGCGATCACCGCGACGTTGACCAGGCCGGGAATGAACACACCATCGATGGAAAGGTCAGGCACCATCGCGTTGGCCTCCGCTGGGCGTCAGGGGGGAAAGCAGGTCGCGGCGCAGGTTCGACAGCGCCAGCAACAGTTCGGCGCGCTCGGGGGCATCGCCTGCCAGCAGGGCCGTGCGTGCCTGCTCCAGGCGCTGCAGCACGCGGGCATCGGGCGGCACGGGCGTGGCGAACGGGCTGCGCGGCGGCGTGGCCAGGCACGCGTTCAGGGGGGCAAGCGCAGCGCGGGCGCTGGGGCTGATCGCCGCGTTGCCCAGTGCACGCAGTTCGGCGATCGCCATGGCCGCACGCATGCCGGCGAAGGCGCGGCGCAGCAGCCCGGCAGCATCGGCATGGCCACGCAGGCGCGGTGCCAGCAGGCCCAGCCGGTCCACCATGCGGCTGGTCCACACGGTGGCATCCCCGCTGCGTCCGGCCGCATGCCGGGCCATGCCCGCGGCCAGCACATCCTGCAGACGACGCCGGCTGTAGTTGGCATCCAGGGTCTGGAACAGCAGCATGCTGCACAGCGCCGCGCCGGTGCCGGCAAACAACGCGACGCCACTGTTGATCGCGCCGATGAAGCTCCACGCATTCGTTGCGCCCAGCCCGGCAACCAGCGGGAAGGTCAGCAGCACGCCGAGCGCGGCCATGATGTACGGCGGCCGTGCCAGGAAGCAGCCGCCCAGCAGCAGGGCCGGTGCCAGTACCGCGATGAGGGTGGGAAAGCCGGAGACGGCCGGAAACACCGCCAACCCGTACACCAGCCCCACGGCCACGCCGATGGCAGAGCCGGCCAGGTAGCGCAGCACGTTGCCCGCCGGCGCATCGCTGGTACCGAACAGCACGCAGGCGGTGCCGATGATGGACACGGCCGTGGCCCCGTCCGGCCACGCGCTGCCGATCCACAGGGCGCAGCTGAGCAGGATGCCGACGAAGGCGCCCAGGGCGCTGCGCAGGGCCAGCCGGTGGTCACGGTGCAGCTGATGCCCGTTGGCGGCACCGGCCAGATGCGGGGGCACCCGCCGCCGCCAGTCGGGCGCGGCGCTGTGCAGCTGCCGCTCCAGCAGGCGGCAGTCGTGCTGCGCGGCCTCCAGTTCCACCCACTGGCGCGACAGGCTGGCCTGCAGCAGGTCGGTCCAGCTGCCGGCGTCGGCGGGCCCGTGCGCCGTGGCACGCAGCTGCGCCTGCGCATCATCCACCGCGCTGGACAGCACCAGTACATCCAGCAGGCGGTCATGCAGTGCCCGCAGGATCTGAACCTGGGTGATGCCGTGCGCACTGTCGAACGGCAGGTGGATGGACAGCGTGTGCAGCTCCAGCAGGTCCATGGCCAGCTTCGCGCGGTCCTGTGCCAGCGCCGTGCCGGCCGCACCGGTCTGCATGTCGGCGGTCCAGCGTTCGGCATCGGCCAGGACGGCGGCTGCGCGCTGCCGTACCCGGGGCCCGACCCGGCGTGGCAGCAGCAGGGCGTGCACCAGCGTGGCGGCGAGGATGCCGATGGCGATCTCCTGCACGCGCACCAGCGCGATGCTGAACACCTCGCCGGGTGCCATCACGCTGGGAAAGCCGATCAGGCTGGTGGTATAGCCCGCCAGCAGGAACGCATAGGCGCGTGGCGTGCGGTCCAGCATGGCCAGGTACAGGCACAGCGCCATCCAGGCGGCGAGCGCCGCACTGAGCACCAGGGGCGCATTGGCAAAGCGCGGCACCAGCAGCACGGTGGCCGCGGCCCCGCCGGCGGTGCCCAGCAGGCGGAACAGGCCGCGGCTGAGCGTGGCCCCGGAAAGGGGCTGGGAGACCAGGTACACCGTGCCCACCACCCAGAACGGACGGGTCAGGCCGATGCGCAGCGAGACGTACAGGCCCAGCACGGCGGCCAGCAGGCATTTGAGTGAAAACAGTGCGGCTTCCTGGTCGGCCCTCAGTGCGGGTGAGGTGAGCAGGGCCAGCGGGCGGTCCAGCGAACGCCGGATCCGCCAGCGGCGGAGGGCGATGGGGTGGGGGATGTGCATGGCCGCCATCGTAGGCAGCCGCCCCGGGCGCCGAATCTCGTTACAATGACAACATATCGCTAAATCCGGTCAATGTGAGAATGGCTCGCATTTCCTTTCCCGGCTTCGACGTCCATCCCGATGCCACCGACCGGCCGGCCGTGGCCCGGCGGCTGCAGGTGGCCGAGCATGATGCCGAGATTCCGGTGCATGACCACCGCAAGGGCCAGCTGGTGCTGGCCCTGCATGGCGCGGTCAGCTGCGAGGTGGCCAATGCGCTGTGGATCGTGCCACCGCAGTGCGGTGTCTGGATTCCCGGCGGCATGCCGCACAGCAACCGTGCCACCGCCAATGCGCGCCTGTGCTATCTGTTCGTTGAGCCCGGCGTGGTCGAACTACCGCCGCAGTGCGTGACCCTGTCGATTTCGCCGATGCTGCGCGAGATGATCCTGCAGCTGGCCGATGCGCCGTTCGATTACCCGCCGGACGGGCATACCGGCCGGCTGGCACGCGTGCTGCTGGACGAGCTGGTGCGGATGCCGGCCGAGCGGCTGTACCTGCCGGTGAGCGACCACCCGAAGATCCAGGCGCTGGCGGCGGCGTTGTCCACGCACCCGGAAGACCGCGGCACCATCACCGACTGGGCACGCCGACTGGCACTGGGCGAGCGCACGCTCACCCGGTTGATCGCCCGCGAGACCGGCCTGTCATTCGGCAGGTGGCGACAGCAGCTGCACCTGCTCATCGCCGTGCGCGAACTGGCCGCCGGCGTGCCGGTGCAGCGGGTGTCCGAACGGTTGGGCTATGAGTCGGTGACGGCGTTCATCACCATGTTCAAGAAGGCGCTGGGGCTGTCGCCGACGCGGTATTTTGCCGCGCGGCTGCAGGGGCAGGGCGACGGCTGACAGGACGATGATGCCGGGCGGCGGCGTGTCATCGGAACACGCCAGTGCCAGCGGCGCGCTCCTGTTCGGCGATCCGGTTGACCACTGCGTCCACGGCCTTCTCCATGGCGCGCGCGGTCTGGTCGCCACTCTGGTTGGTGATGATGAAGATGCCCAGATCGTACTTCGGCAGGATGTACACGTAACACTGCGAGCGGGGTACGCCGCCATGATGGACGTAGTAATCACCTTTCACGGCGTCGCCGCGGGCGATGTTCCAGAAGTAGCCGATGCTGAATTCCGGATCGAACGTGGCCAGGGCGCGATGTGATTCCGCCACGACGGGGCTGTCACCCAGTTGGAACCGGAGGAAATTCACCATGTCCGGGACGGTGGTCTTGACGCCGCCAGCGGCGGCCCACGGCAGCGCCGGCATGGGCGTGGTCGGCACGGTGTTGTCGCTGTGGTAGCCGGGCGCGAGCCGGGATGCGTCGGCGTCGTTCAACCGGATACGCAGGTCGGTCATCCCGGCAGCATCGCGGAAGAAGCGGCGCAGTAGTTGTTCGTAGTCGCTTGCATAGACCGTTTCCAGAATATGCGCCACCAGTTCGGTGCCGGCGCTGGAGTAGGCGTAGGTCTTGCCGGGGGCCTGATGGATCTCGACGCTGTGCAGGTCCTTGAGGAAATCGGGCTTGCCGTAGTGCGCGTAGATCGCGTTGAGGTTGCGGGGCGTATCGTGATCCAGGAAATCGGCCAGCACGGTGTTGGCGCGTTCCGGCAGCATGTTCGGCAGCCCGCCCGTATGCGAGAGCAGATGGCGGATGCGGATGGGTTCGCCCTGGTACTGCAGGTTCGGGTAGTCGCCCTGCAGATAGCGGCGAACATCGTCGTCCAGGCCCAGCCGGTGTTCCAGCACGGCATTGGCCATCAGCGCGCCCGCCAGCGTCTTGCTCAACGAGCCGATTTCATACAGGGTCGCGTCGGTCGGCGGGCTGGGCCGGCCTGCCTGCATGTCGCCACGATGGCGGATGAATGCCTGCCCTCGGTAGACGACGCCGATGGAGGTTGCGTGAAGCAGTGGCCGCTCGATCAGCGTTGCGGCGGCTTCGTCGAGGGTTGCCCCGAGATCCTGGGGGGACGCAGGCGTCTGCCTGCACCCGGCCCCCAGCAACGCAGCGCAAAGCAGCAGACAGCTGAACCACCCCCTGTTCCGGACCATCATCGGTGTTGCGTGCATGCGTCGGCGCCTTGACCGCGTGGCGGGCTGTCCCCTGATGGAAGCCGATCCTAAGGGGGACAGGGGCGGCCAACAAGCAGGAGCTCCGGCGCAGCCTGTCACCGTGCGCTGACCGATGCGGCTGCAACGGTGCGCCGGCCTGCTGCTACTTGCCGGCGTGCCTGTGGTCCTTCCGGTCGTCGGCCTGCGCCGCCCCACGGCTCTGCGCGAAGGCCGGGAAGGTGCTTGCCAGGGAGTCCTTGTCCGGCAGGATGTAGAACACACCGCCACGCTCGAAGGTGGCGTGCACAACCGCTTCGTAGAACTCGGGTGTGACGTTGATGCAACCGTGGGTGACGCGGTTGTCGTCAGGCGTGGGTGTGGCCAGCCGTTCGGCACGTTTCTCGGCCGGGGGGCCGGGTGGGGTCGGATGGAGGGAAACGGCGGAATCGTAGTCCACCCACAGCACGCGCCCGGCATCGATCGAGGGACCGTAGCCGCCGACGAAACGCCCGGCAGGCGTGGTGCGGTCCCGGCCTGGAATGGCGCGAAGGGCAAGGCCGGCGACGCCGGGCGCCGAATGGTCGCCTGTGGCCGAGCCGAACAGGGCCGGTGCCGCGCCGCGAAGCTTGCCATCGCCACCGAATACGAGGATCTGCGCAGCCGCCTTGTCCATGATCGCGAACGGATAGCCCTGGCTGTCCTTGCTGGCGACCACCCAGCCGGCCAGTTCGATCACCGTTTCGGAAACGTGCTGGTCCGGTGGAAGCGCATCGACAGCAGCGGGCGGCTGTGTGGCCGGGTTTCCAGCGCTGGCCACGCCGGCGCACGCGAACGCCAGTGCCATGGCCAGCGCGGCACGAACGGCCCGGCGTGCAGGGGATGAAGGGATTCGGATGAGCGGCCTCCCGGGCATCAGGAATGCATGGCGGGTGGACGCCAGTGGCCGGTGAGGGCCACTGGGTCCGGATTCAGAAATTCGTCAGAGGGCGCAGGAGCGGTTACCCGCGTGGCGTGCGGCGGGGGGCTTTTTCGAGCTGCTGGACGCGGCTCTCGATCTGATCCAGGCGCTGGTTGGCCTGCTGTGCGGACTGGTTGGCCGATTCGGCGCTCTGTGCAGCGCCCTGTACCTTTACATCGAGTTGGTCCAGGCGTGAGTTGATCGTTGCGAACTCATCCTTGTAGGTGGCGCAGGCGCCAAGGCTCACGGTGGTGATGAGGGCCACGCTGAGTGCGCGGGCCACCTTCAGGTGTTGCGAGGTCAGGTTCATTCCACTCCTCCTTCGTCTGGGGAGACTGGAATATAGCGGCGTTTTTCCATCGGCTGCGAACGGCTTTCAGCTGGAATTGGAAGACGTGGAAGCACTGTGAAGAACGCGCGTTGAGCATGCCGTGGCGCCCCGGGACCCGCGTGCCGTTCCGCCGCGAAGAACGGGGATGGCTGCTGTGGTGTGGCACTCCCCATTCATCGGCAGTGCCACGGTGGTGCACCGCGCCGCATCCAGGCAGGCGCAGGCGCCAGCAGTGGGCAGGCGACAGCCATCCCCCGCCTGGCGGCGCGACACCCTACACTATCCACCGATCTTCGCTTCGACGTTGAACCTGTGATTCCAGAGCACCTTGCCTCACCTGCCGACTGCCTTGCCTGCACCGCCGCCGCGGAGCAGGCCCGATGAAGGTCCAGCTGCACCAGCAGTCGCTGCGCCTGCACCTGTCGATGGCGGATCTGCAGGCCCTGCTGGCCGGCGAATCCATCGAGAATTTCACCGGTTTCGGTGCGTCCGGCGGCTGGACGGTGGCGGTGTCGCTGCACGGCGGCGAGCAGCCGGTGTTGCTGGACGGCGGCACCTTCTGCCGCGTGGTCCTGCCACGCGCCACGGTGGAAGCACTGGCGCCATCGCCGGCACCGGACCTGTCGCTGCCGATCTACCTGGACGATGGGCAGGTGCTGCAGGTGCAGCTGGCGGTGGACGCAGGCGACGCGGGCCCGCCATGAGCGTGCCGTCACCGCGCGCGCCGCGCCGTACCGCCACGGCGGCCACGCCCAACCCGGCCGCCGCCGACGATGGGGATGCGCTGCATTTCTGCAGCACCTGCGCGTTTTCCGATGCATGCATGTCGCAGGGCTACGACAAGGCCGCGCTGGGTGAGCTGCATGTGCTGGTCGATCACGTAGGCCCCTTCCATGCAGGCGATGCACTGTTTCGCGCGGGAGATCCGTTCGACGCCATCGCTGCCGTGCGCGCGGGCGTGGTGAAGACGGTGCACGATGATGCGCAGGGCAACGAACAGATCCTGGGCTTCCATCTGCCGGGCGAAGTGATCGGTTTGAGCGGCATCCACGGCGCGCGTTACCCGTGCCATGCGGTGGCGCTGGATACGGTGTACCTGTGCCGCTTCTCGTTCCCGAAGATGAGCGTGCTGGCCACGCGCATGCCGGGGTTGCAGGCGCGGTTGTTCAGCCTGTTGAGCGCGGAGATCGGTAAGGCATCGGTGCTGTCGGCGCCGCAGCGCACCGACGTGCGCATGGCGGCGTTCCTGCTGGACCTGTCCCAGCGCTACGCGCGGCGCGGGTTCTCGGCCACGCATGTGCCGCTGGTGATGGCGCGCAACGAAATCGCCAACTACCTGCGCATGGCACCGGAGACCGCCAGCCGGGTGATGCGGCGCCTGGCCGACGACGGGCTGATCGCGGTGGAGCCGCGGCAGGTGGTGGTGCTGCAGCCGCAGCGACTGGCGGCGCTGGCAGCCGGCGATGGGATTGAAGACTGAGGGCACAGCGGCAGCCCATCCCTGCGGGCTGCAGGATGGGCCCGGCCCGGCGGGTCAGTACAGCTCGCAGTGCAGTCGGTTTTCGTTACGCAGGCGGGCCCAGCAGTCCTCACCGGTGATGGCATCGATGGCGCTGCGCACGGCGTTTTCCAGATGCGCCTTGTTGCCGCACAGGTAGACGTGCCCGCCACGATCCAGCAGGTGGCGCACGTCGTGGTGGCGTTGCTGCAGCACATCCTGCACGTAGACCTTGTCGGCGCCGTCGCGGGAAAACGCGGTGTGCAGGCCGGTGATCAGGCCGCTGGCCTGCCAGTCCTGCAGGTGCTGCTGATACAGGAAATCCTGCGCGCGGTGCTTTTCGCCGAACACCAGCTGTACCTCGCGGCGGCTGCCGGTGGCCTGCAGTTCCTGCAGCAATCCCATCAGCGGGGCGATGCCGGTCCCGGTGCCCACCATCAGCAGAGGTGCGCGTGCATCACCGGGCAGATGGAAACCGGGGTTGGCGCGGCAGTACACCCGGGCGGTGTCGGCCCCGTGCAGCAGGCTGCCGGTGGCGGTGCCGACACGCTCCCGGCCGCGCAGGGTATAGCGCACTTCGCGCACGCACAGGTCCAGGGTCTGGCCGTGCGGGTGCGAAGCGATGGAATAGGCGCGTGGCAGGCAGGGGGAGAGCAGCCCCGCCAGGGTGGCCAGCGGTACGTTGTCCGGCGTGGCGTGGTCCTGCAGCACATCCAGCAGGTCCAGGCCGTGCAGGTAGGCATCCAGTTCGGGTTTCCGGCTGATCTTCAGCAGGCCCTTCAATGCCTCGCTGCCACTGAGGCGGGCCAGTTCACGCAGCACGCCCTTGCCGGGCAGCCGCAGTTCGCGGTCGTGCAGGGCGGTGACGGCCGCAGGGTCGCCGTACCAGTGGGCCAGTGCCTGCAGCAGGGCCGGATCGTTGTCCGGCACCACGTGCAGGGTGTCGCCGGCGCGGTAAGCCATGCCGCTGCCGCTGATGTCCAGCTGCACGTGCCACGCCGCGGGGTGGCTGCGGGACAGGCGTTGGCACGCCACGATGCGGGCCGGGAAGGCGGCGTCCTGGTGGTAGGCGGTGACCTGCAGGCGCAGGTGTTGCCCTGCGCGGGCATCACCGGACAGCACCTGCGCCAGTACCGGTTGCCATTGGCGGTAGAACGGTTCGTAGCCCAGGTCGGCATCCACGCGCTGCAGCAAGGGGTGCGCCTGGCGTTCAAGCAGTGCAGCGTCCAGCGCCTTGGTGAAGCCGCAGAAACGCGGGTAGCCGGTGTCACCCAGGCCGAACACCGCATAGCGCAGGCCGGGCAGCGCGGGCTGTGCCTGCAGGCGCGCGAAGAAGCGTTCGCCATTGGCCGGCGGTTCGCCATCACCAAACGAGCTGGACACCGCCAGCAGCACGTCGCCGTGGCCGAGGCTGGCCACGTCGATCGCATTGAACGGCAGCACCTGCGGCGCGTGCGGCTGCAGGTCCGCGCCCAGGCGCTCGGCCAGCGCCTGGGCATTGCCCGATTCGGAGGCAAAGCCCACCAGCAGCCGGGTGATCGGGGCAGGGATGTTCACGCGGCCTCGTAGGCGTCGTCGAAGGCGTCCTTGCAGAATTCGACCCGCTCGAAGTCCTGCATCAGGTCGTTCACCACGCGGCGGATGCTGATGTACCCGGTGATCCCGCCATGGGCGTCGAACAGCGGCTGCACGGTGGTATCGACCACGTACAGCACGCCGCCCTTGCCGAGGTTGGGCACGATGCCGGTCCAGATGTTGCCGGCCTTGATGGTGTCCCACATGTCCTTGTAGACGGCCTTGGGTACGTCCGGGTGGCGCACCATGCTGTGCGGCTGGCCGATCAGCTCTTCGCGGGCGAAGCCGGTGAGCGTGCAGAACAGGTCGTTGGCATAGGTGATGTTGCCCTGCAGGTCGGTGGTGGAAATCACCATGACGTTCTGCAGGGCATCGAGCAGCTGCTGGTTGTCGGGGGTGTAGGTCATCGCAGGGTCCTCGTGGGGCCGGCCGGGCCGGCGCAGTGGGTTCCTGCATAGAAATACGCGCCCCGGGCGGGGGCAGGCTTGACGTGGGTCAAGCGCCTGCCGCGCCGGCCTGCGACCGGGTGTCGCAGGGCTGCGCGCGTCAGCCCATGGCGGCGCGCAGCACCGCTGCCGACGCCACGCCGATCAGTACCGTGGGCAGCATCGAGAGGCGGCTGGCCGCGGCCAGGGTGATGGCCAGCGCGATGAGGTCGGCAGGGCGGTCGGCCACGAAATCCGGCGCGATCACCGCGATCAGCACGCAACCGGGGGCGGCTTCCATCACGCTGACCGCGCGGCGGCTGAGGGTGCGGTTGCGCAGGGCCAGGAAGCCGATGATGCGGGTGAGGTAGGTGACCACCGCCATGCCGAGGATGGCCAGCAATGAGCTCCAGTGGATCAGGTCGTGCGGCGCGGGCATCAGGCGTCCCTCCCGGCCAGCAGCCATGCTGCCGCCAGGCCGGCCACGGCACCGGTGGCCACGTACCAGGCACCGGGCACCAGCAGGGAGGTGGCGGCGGCCACCACCAGGCTCACCAGCCAGGGCCGCGCGGCGCGCAGCCCCTGCCACATGCCCCGCAGCAGCACCAGGAACACGGCCGGGAAGGCCATGTCGAACCCGTAGGCATGCACATCGCCCAGCAACGGCCCGGCCAGCGCGCCCAGCGTGGTGCACAGCACCCAGATGACATACAGCCCGGCCGATACGCCGACGTAGTAGGGCAGGCTGAAGCCAAGCGCACGGCGGCGGGCATCGGCCACGCCCAGTGCCCAGCTCTCATCGCACATGAAGAACAACGCGGGCAGCACGCGCCGGCGCGGCAGGTGCTGCAGCAAGGGCGCCAGGCTGGCCCCCATCAGCAGGTGGCGACTGTTGACCAGCGCGGTGACGGCCACGATCAGCGCGATGTGCGGCGGTGAGGTCCACAGCTCCACCGCCGCGAATTCCGAGCCGCCGGCGAAGTTCAGGCCGGTCATCAGCGGCACTTCCAGGGCGGACAGGCCCTGCTGCGCGGCCTGCGCGCCCAGCACCAGGGCGAAGGGGATGAAGCCGATCATCACCGGCACGCCCGCGCGCAGGCCGCGCAGGAACTCGCTGCCGGTGGTGTCGTCCTGGCCGAGCAGGGGCGGTGAAAGCGGGGTACGGGCGTCCATGGGGCGTGAGCGTAGGGGGGGACGACCATGGTAGGCGGCGATCGCCAGAATCGGGTTGCGTTGATGCGGCATGCGCGCGACTATCTGGAATCCTGTTGCGCCCTTGGCAGAAAAGCTGAAATACGATGCAATCGCCCCTGGATAACCTGGACCGCCGCATCCTCGATGCCCTGCAGGGCGATGGCCGCCTGCAGAACCTGGAGCTGGCGCGGCGGGTCGGCCTGTCCGCATCCGCTTGTCTGCGCCGGGTGCGGCTGCTGGAGGAGGCCGGCTACATCGACCGCTACGTGGCCCTGCTGAACCCGGCCAAGGTGGGGCGCGGGTTCACGGTGTTCGTGCGGGTGTGGCTGCGCGGGCAGGACGAAGACACCACCAACCACTTCATCGACAGCGTGAAAATCCTGCCGGAAGTGCTGGAATGCCACCTGATGGCCGGCGACTGCGATTTCCTGCTGCGGGTGGCCGTGGCCGACCTGGATGCCTACCGGCAGTTCCAGATCCAGCACCTGAACCGCATTGCCGGGGTGCAGAACACCAAGACCGACATTCCGATGCAGCGGATCAAGCAGACCACCCGGTTGCCCCTGTAGACCCACGCCATGCGTGGAAGGCTTCCCCGATCGGCCTCTCCGGTAGATCCACGCCTTGCGCGGATGCGCCTGCCTTGATCCAGCCGCCTGAACAGGCCCCGGTCATCGCAATGACATGTGACGCAGTTACGGTCTGAACCCGCTTGCCAGTACCGGGCAGCGCGGCCGCTGGGCCGGCGCCGACCCGGGGCTGCCGCAGCTGCAGTCGCTGCCGAGGGTCACGTGTTCAACGTCAGGGGGCTGGATGGACACCACACGCGCAGGTCATGGAGGACGGCCATCGCCGCATGGCTGCTGCTGTGCTGTGCCGCCGTGCATGGCCAGGACGATGCACCCCGCCGTTTCGACCTTCCCGCGCAGCCGCTGGAACAGGCGGTGGAGCGCTTCAGTGTCATCAGCGGGTGGTCGGTGATGTACCGCGGCGAACTGGCCGCTGGCCGCACCAGCCAGCCCGTGCAGGACACCCTGCCGCCGGCGCAGGCGCTGCAGGCATTGCTGGCCGGTACCGGGCTGGACATTGCCATGGCCGGCCCGCAGCGTGCGGTGCTGCACCCCGCAGGGGCGATGGTGGACCCCCGGGATGCGCCGCTGGCGCCGCTGCCTGACAGGGAGCGCCAGCGCCGTTACGGGCAGCTGCAGCAGCAGCTGCGCACGGCGTTCTGCGGTGATCCGATGCTGGCCCCGGGCCGCTATGCCGCCACGTTGGCGTTCCAGGTGGACGCGCGGGGCCAGGTGCAGGCCGTTGAACTGCATGAAGGCACCGGCGACCCCGGCCGCGATGCGCGGCTGCGCGCGGCGCTGCTGGCCCTGCCGCTGGGCACCGATGCCGCCGCGCTGCCGCAGCCGGTGCTGCTGCACATCCAACCACGGGCAGGGCGCCATGAGTGCGCCGCCGACCGACCCTGACATCAAGGATCCGATCATGAACAACAGCACGGCTGGCGCAGTGGACCTGATGGATTACCTGCTGGGCACCTATGACGACCTCAAACGGCGCCTGGTGCGCCGCCTGGGCTCGGAGGACCTGGCCGGCGATGCACTGCAGGACACCTGGATGCGCCTGAGCGCGCGCCGTGACCGGCTCGACCCGGTGCAGAACCCGGCCGCCTACCTGCTGCGCATGGCGATGAACACGGTGGTGGACCGCCAGCGTGCCGACCACCGCCTGCTGAGCGTGGAGGAGGTGGATGCCCTGATGGACCTGGCCGATCCGGGCCCGGGCCCGGCGCAGGTAGCCGAGCAGGATTTCGCGCTGGAGGAAATGGTGGGCCTGCTGCAGCGCATGCCCGAGCGGCGCCGGGGCATCCTGCTGGCGATCCGGGTCGATGGCCTGCAGCAGCGTGATGTTGCCGACCAGCTGGGCGTCTCGCTGCGGCTGGTGCAACGTGAACTGAAGGCGGCGCAGGAATACCTGGCCGCGCGCAGTGGCCAGGGGAGCCCGGTGCGGTTCTGAGCCGCGTCATCCGTCTACACTTTGACGCCGAGCAGAACCCCGCAGCGTGCGGGGACGGCATGAGCCCCCATGGATGCTGATTCCACACCGCACCGCCCGGTCGACGCCGTCGAGCGCCAGGCGCACGCGTGGCTGGTGCGGCTGACGTCCGGCGAGGCGACGGCGGCCGAGGGCGAGCAGTTCCGCCGCTGGTGCGCGGCCGATCCGGCCCATCGCGCGGCCTTCGCACAGGCCCGGCAGCAATGGGAACAGATCCGCCTCGCGGGGCAGTCACTGCCTTCCCGGCAGTTGCAGGTGGACACCCGCCGCCGCTGGACGCGGCGGGCCTTCCTGGGCGCAGCGGTGGCGGCCCCGGCCAGCCTGGCGGTGGTGGCGGCAGTGCACCCGCCGCTGGGGCTGTGGCCGCCGGTATCGGCGATGGTGGCGGATTTCCATACCGGCACGGGGCAACGCCTGCGCGTCGCACCGGCCCCGCAGGTGCAGATCGAGCTGGACACCCAGACCAGCCTGCGCCGGCGTACCGACACGCTGGGTGCGGCGTTCGAACTGGTGCAGGGGCAGGCGGCGGTGCTGGCCGGGGGTGGCACGCGGCTGGCGCTGTATGCAGGCGCGGGCTGCGTGGTGGCCGATGAGGGCCCGGCCTGGCTGGATGCGCGCAACACCGATGGCCGGGTGCGGGTGACCTGCCTGCGTGGCAGCGTGCGCATCGAGCACCCGCAGGGCCGGTTGCAGCTGCAGGCCGGGCAGCAGACCCGCTACGACGACCGCCTCAGCGGCGTGGTGTCCGAAGCGGTGGCCGCCGAAGTGAACGCGTGGACCGAGGGCATGCTGGTATTCCGCCGCGCACCGCTGGCCGAGGTGGTGGCTGAACTGAACCGCTACCGGCGTGGCCGGGTGCTGCTGGGCAGCCCGGCACTGGCACGCGAGCCGGTCAGTGGCCGGTTCCGCATCGACGATCCCGATGCCGCGCTGGAGCAGCTGCGGCAGACGTTGTCGCTGGGGCTGCGTCGCTATCCCGGGCGCATTGCCGTCATTGGGTAGGGCGTTGCCGCGCAGACCGCGCGGGGCGTGACCACTGCGAAGGGGAGACAGCCAGGGATGCGCAACGAGACCGTCGGCGTGCTGGACCTGCGGCGCAATCTGTCCGCATTGCTGGAAACCACACAGCGCCGCCCATTGATGGTGCACCGCTATGGATCGCCCTGGGTGTGCGTGGTGTCCGATGCCTATTGGCAGCGGCATGCCGCGCTGCTGGCATTCGACCCGCTCTCGCACCCGCTGGCCATGCTGCTGCGCCTGCAGCGGCACTGGCTGCCGCTGCAGGAGTCTGGCATGGCCGACGGACTGGGCCCGGCGCAGGTGGCGCGGGCCCTGCTGCTGCAGGCGATGCATGCGCTGGGGGGCATGCACGCGTTGCATGACCAGGTACGCCATCATCGGCTGTGGCACTGGTTTGTGGCCGGTGGCCACGACGTGATCGAGGCATGGCGGCTGCCGGCCCTGCGTGCCGGCCTGCAGGCGTTGCTGGATGACACCGGCGCACGTGACGCGCTGCTGATGTTCGCGCAGCGCGATGATGTGGCCGTGCTGGCCCGCCGCTGTGGTGGTCTGCCGCCCCACATCGATGCCGATGCTTGCAGGCGCATGACCATGGCGTGACCACGGCGCGATCCTGCGCACCCGCGCACAGCCTGGTGCAGCCGCTGTCGTGTCCTTGCCACTGCGTGCGTCTTCTGCACAGAAGGCGCGCGTTGCGCCACGGAGCAGGCGCCAGCGATGAGCGAAAGCCGCCGGATCACCATGCTGGATCTGGACCGCCACTTGAGCCAGGCCCTGGAACAGGCGCGGCATGCACCGTTGAGCGTGCAGCGCTATGGCCAGCGCTGGGTATGGATGGTGTCGAGCACGGCATGGGCCGATGCGGTGCGCTGGGGGGCGCTGGATGCCGCCGCGCATCCGCTGCTGCAGCTGCGCCACGCGCTGGATCTGCAGCTGCGCGCGTGGCCGGAGGCGGTGATGGCCGCACTGCGGGTGGACGCCAGCAGCGTACGCGAGCAGCAGCGTGCCGCACTGCTGGTGGCCGCCTATGCGCCGTGCAGTGCGCAGCGTCTGCATGACGATCTGCATTACCAGCAGGTGTACCGGCAGTTCATCGGCCTGGATGCAGGCAGTGTCTGGCCGCTGCAGGACTGTGCGCGGATGCTGGCCGCCTGTGGCTCGGCCATGGTGCAGGCCACGCTGGCGGATGCGGTGGCGACGCTGCCGCGGGCGCTGCTGGCCGCTGCCTGCGTGCAGGGCAGCGTGCTGCTGCATGCGCACGATGGCATGCCGCAGCAGATTGAAGGGTCTTGTTTATCGTACTGACACATGCACCGCTGACGATGGTGCAGCGGTCTCTTCCAGGATGACGAGGGCGGAACCATGCGTAGGCAGCATCGCGGTCGCAACAATCGGCAACAGGGCTTCAGCCTGATCGAGATCATGGTGGTGGTGGTGATCATCGGCATTCTGGCGGCGTTGATCGTGCCGCGGCTGATGGACCGGCCCGACCAGGCGCGTGCCGTGGCGGCGCGCCAGGACATCGCTGCGCTGATGCAGGCCTTGAAGCTGTATCGGCTGGACAATGGCCGCTACCCGAGTGCCGGACAGGGCCTGCAGGCACTGGTCAAGCCGCCGCAGGGCAGTGGTGCGGTGCCGGTGACGCCCTACCTGGAGCGCCTGCCCAACGATCCATGGGGGCACCCGTACCAGTACCAGAACCCGGGCAAGCACGGTGATATCGACGTGTTTTCGCTGGGAGCGGACAGCGCGCCCGGCGGTGATGCCGGCAATGCGGACATCGGTTCCTGGCAGCTCTGAGGCAGGCCGATGCCTTCGCATGCGTGCAGGTCCCTGCGCGGCCGCCAGCGCGGCATGGCGGTGATCGTGGCGATGCTGGTGGTGGCGATCGTGGCCGTGATGGCTGCCGCGCTGCTGACCCGGCAGGCCGCTGCGCTACGGACGTTGCGCAGCGAGCAGCTGCGTGCGCAGGTGGACATGGCCGTGGATGCGGCCCTTGAACAGGCCGGTGTGCAGCTGCGCGAGGATGCGCGCGGGCAGCTGGCCACCGTGCTGCAGGGGCGGTGGGCGCAGCCCCTGCAGCTGCAGGCACCGCTGCCGGTACGGCTGCAGCTGGTGGATGCACAGGGCCTGTTCAACCTGCGCAACCTGCTGAAGGACGGCCGTCCCGATGGGGCTGCCGGGCAGGCCTTCCAGCAGTTGTGCAACGCCCAGGGCCTGGCGCCTGGCGAATGCGGGCAGGCGCAGGCGTTCCTGCAGGCGCGCCTGCGCGATGGCGAGCGCGCGGCGCTGGCCCCCCTGCCGCGTGAGGAGGCGCTGGCACTGGCACTGCCCGGCAGTGACCCTGCTGCGGTCCTGGCCCTGGCACGGCGCACGGTGGTGCTGCCGGCACACACCCTCATCAATGCCAATACCAGTGATGTCAGCCTCCTGCAGGCCAGTGCGGCCGGGATCGCGCCGGCACGGGTGAAGGCCCTGCTGGATGAGCGCGACCAGGGGCGCTGGTTCGCCAACCGGGGTGACATCGCCAACCGCCTGCGCCTGACCGATCTGCAGATGGAGCGGGTGCCGTGGGGCATCCACAGCGAATGGTTCCTGGCCGTGGGCGAAGTGCAGGCCGATGCACGCCGCGTGGATTTCCGTGCGCTGATCTGGCGCGAATACCGTGATGACGAGGTGCGCGTGCAACGGGTGTGGACGAGGGTAGGCGCATGAAGGCGCACCTGCGGTTGCAGCTGCCGCCGTTGCAGCGGCTGCGCGGCGAGGCATGGGTGGACTGGGCGTGGCTGGAACGCGGCCAGGTAGTGGCGCACGGGCATGATCCGCTGGTGGTGCTGGGGGCACGCCACCCGGATGCACCGGTGCTGGCCGGCCTGGATGCGCAGGACCTGATCCTGCTGGAACTGCAGCTGCCCCCCCTGCCGGCCCGGCGCCTGCCGGCGGCGCTGCAGGGGGAGGTGGAAGCCCTGTTGCTGGATGACCTGCACGACGTGGTTCTGGGACACGGGCCGCAGGGCGCCGATGGCGTAGTGCCGGTGGCATGGCTGGGCGTTGCGGCACTGGAGCAGCTGGTGACCGCATTGGCGGCGTGCCAGCTTCGCCTCCACGCGCTTTACCCAACCCCGCTGCTGCTGCCATGGCAGGAAGGCGTTGCAACGGTGCAGGCCAGCGGTGACCACGTGGTGGTGCGCAGCGGTCGCGACCGTGGGTTCGTGCTGTGGCGTGCAGCCACCGGGCCGGGCGAGCGTTGGGAGGCGCTGTCGGCCCGGCTGCGCGCGGTGGGAATGGAGACGGTGCAATGGCTGGATGCGGTACCTGCTGACTGGCCTGTCGTGCTGCGCGCACAGGCCGTATCTCCTGCGGCACAGTGGACGGGCCCGTTGCCGGGATGGTCGTTGCCGCTGCCGGCGGCACGCAGGCGTTTTCCGCGGCTGGCGTTGGGGCTGGCAGCGGCGGCGCTGCTGCTGCTCGCGCTGGGCCTGCAGGTCCAGGCGCTGCAATGGCGCAGCCAGGGCCAGGCGTTGCAGCGCGATCTGCAGGCGCAGCTGCGCGCAGGTTTTCCGGGTATTGGCGAGATCGTCGATCCGGTACAGCAGGCACGCCGTGCACTGGCCACGCCGGTGGCCCCGGCGGCACTGCCCGAAGTACAGCAGCTGGTGGCGGCCACGCTGCAGGCGGTGCCCGAGCTGGGGGGACAGGTGCGTGGCCTGCGCTACCAGCCGGGCGAGGTGGAACTGGAACTGGACAGCGCTGTGCATCCGCTGCTGGAGGATGAGCAGCGGATGGGGCAATGGCAACAGGCCCTGCAGGCGCATGGCCTGCGCTTGGCGATGGCCCACGCCGGGACCGTGCGTGTGCACGGCGGGGCACCGCCATGACCGCCGACGCACGGGGCAGCACCGCGGGCGCCGCGCGGCGGCCGGTGCTTGCCGCAGTGCGGGTCCGCTGGAACGGGCTGGCCGCGCGTGAGCGTGCTTTCCTGGCGGTGATGCTGCTGGCGCTGGCCGCGACGGCGGCATGGCTGCTGTGGTTGGAGCCGCTGCTGGTACTGCGCGCGCGCTGGCAGGCTGAGCTGCCCCGGCTGCAGGCACAGGCACAGGCCCTGCAGCCACTGCTGCGGGCCCGCCAGGCACAGCAGGCCGCGGGCCAGGCGGTGCCCACCCCGGCCGCGGTGCGCCTGCAGCTGCAGGCAGCAGGGCTGCAACAACAGGTTCGGATCGAGGCGCGCGCGGGCCGTTGGCACCTGCAGGTGCAGGCGGTGCCCGCCGATGCGCTGTGGAACTGGTTGCTGCCGTTGCTGGCCGATCCGGCCGTGACGCTGCAGCAGCTGCAACTGCAACGGACGGGGGATGTGGACATGCCGGCGGCACGGATTTCAGGAACGATCGTACTGGCCATCGGCAGCGCCAAGGGCGGCGCGCCATGAGGCGCTGGCAGGGCCTGCTGGGCAGCACGCTGCTGGTGCTGTGCGTGGCCACCGCGCAGCTGCCGGCCGGTGCGCAGGCACCGCAGGGCACCGATGAACCGGTGCAGCTGAACCTGGTGGACACGGACATCGGCGGCGTGCTGCGCATGGCCGCACGCTTCACCGGCCGCCAGTTCCTGGTGGACCCGCGGGTGACCGGCAAGATGAGCGTGGTATCCGACGGGCCGGTCAGCCGCGTGCAGGCCTACCAGCTGCTGCTGGGCGCGCTGCGCATGCGTGGCTATGCGGTGGTGGAGTCCGGTGGGGTGAGCCGGGTGGTGCCGCAGGCCGATGCGAAACTGCTGGGGGGGCAGGTGGGCACCGGAGGGGCGGGCGGGGAGGTGGTGACGCGGACCTTCCCGCTGCGTTACGAGAATGCCGTCGCACTGGTGGCCGTGCTGCGGCCGATGATCGCCCCGGACAACCCGATCACCGCCAACCCGGGCAACAACACGCTGGTCATCACCGATTATGCGGACAACCTGGAGCGCATCGCGCGGGTGATCGCCAGCGTGGATACCCCGGCCGGCATGGATACCGATGTGGTGAAGCTGCAGCAGGGCATCGCGGTGGATGTGGCGGCCATGGTATCGCCGCTGCTGGATGCACAGGGCAGCGAGCCCACGCAGAAGGTGGTGGTGATGGCCGACCCACGCAGCAACAGCGTGCTGCTGCGCTCGAGCAGCCCGGGACGTACCCGGCTGGCGCGGCAGCTGGTGGAAAAGCTTGACCGCGCACAGGATGAATCGGGCAACCTGCACGTGGTGTACCTGCGCAACGCGCAGGCGGTGCAGCTGGCGGCGGTGCTGCGTGGCGTGGCGGCCGGGCAGACCGATGCCCCGGCGATGGGCAGCGCCCAGGGCAGCACGCCGGCGGTGGCCGAGGCCGCACGCAATGCGCCACCGGCGCAGGCCACCGCGCAGAAGGGCCGCACTGCGCTGGAATCGGTGCGGCTGGGCGATGGCAAGGAGGGCGACCGTGATCCCAATGGCGGCGGCTTCAGCCACAACGGGGTTTCGGTGCAGCCCGATGCAGCCACCAACACGTTGCTGGTGTCCGCCCCGGAGCCGGTGTACCGCACCCTGCGCCGGGTGATCGACCAGCTCGACCAGCGCCGCGCGCAGGTGCTGGTGGAAAGCCTGATCGTGGAAGTGACCCAGACCGACGCCGCCGAGCTGGGCGTGCAATGGATGCTGGGCAACGGGCGCACCTTCGGCGGCACCCATTTCGGTGGCAGCCGCCTGAACACCACCGCGCGCACCACGCTGGACGTGCTGCCGCGCGATGGCCTCAACGTGGGCATCATCGACGGCACCATCAACCTGCCCGGCGTCGGCCAGGTGCTGAACCTCAAGGCACTGGCCAATGCACTGCAGAGCAAGGGCGGCGCCAACATCCTGTCCACGCCGAACCTTATGACCCTGGACAACGAAGCGGCGAGCATCATGGTCGGGCAGACGGTGCCGTTCGTCAGCGGTCGTTACGTGACCGATGGCGGCGGCGGCAGCAACAACCCGTTCCAGACCATCGAGCGCGAGGACATCGGCCTGAAACTGAAGGTGCGCCCGCAGATTTCCGAAGGGGGCACGGTGAAGCTGGACATCTACCAGGAGGTCAGCAGCATCGATGCGGCCAATTCCAGTGCCAGCACCGGCATCATCACCAACAAGCGGGCGCTGGATACCAGCGTGCTGCTCGATGATGGCCAGATCATGGTGCTGGGCGGCCTGCTGGAAGACAGCGTGACCCACGGCCGTGATGCGGTGCCGGGACTGGGCAAGATCCCGCTGCTGGGGGCGTTGTTCCGCAGCGATACGCGCCGGCGCGGCAAGACCAACCTGATGGTGTTCCTGCGGCCACACGTGGTGCGCGACCCGGCCGCCGGGCAGCGCCTGACGCGCGACCGCTACGACTACATGCGCAGCGTGCAGTCCGGCGCGCAGCCGGTGGCGAGCTGGGCCCTGCCGGACATGAGCGCGCCGCTGCTGCCGCCACAGGACCTGCCGGTACTGGGCGATGGCGCCAGCCGCGGGGTGGCCGGGCAGGCGGTACAGGCCTCGGCCGTGACACTGCTGGCGGCTGCGGACAGTGCCGCGCAGCTGGTGCAGTTCGCGCAGGGGCTGGATGCCGCGCGGGCGGCGCAGGCGGTGGCACAGGTGCGTGCGCTGGGCCTGCCGGCCTACGCCGAAGCCATGCCCGATGGCGAGGGGCAGCGCCTGCGCGTGCGTCTGCCGCGTGAACCGGCCCGGCTCGACCCGGCGCTGCAGCAGCTGCGTGCGCTGGGGCACACGCCCGAACTGGTGATCGGGCCATGACCGTTCCGGGCCCGTTGCCGCGTCTACCGTATGCCTGGGTGCGCAGCCATGGCGTGCTGTTGGCCGAGCAGGATGGCCTGCCGACCCTGCTGGGGACGGCTGGAACACCGGCGTGGGCCGTGGCCGAGCTGCGCCGCCGGCATGGCCCGCTGCCGTTCCGGGCGCTGGACGCCGCGCAATGGCAACAGCAGCTGGGCGAACAGTACCGTGATGGCGGTGATGCGGCAGCGGTGGTGGGCGCCGCTGAAAGCGAGGTCGATCTGGACCGGCTGATGCAGGACATGCCGGAGGTCACCGACCTGCTGGACACGCAGGATGACGCGCCGGTGATCCGCATGATCAACGCGCTGCTGGCACAGGCCGCCCGCGATGGCGCCAGCGATCTGCATATCGAACCGTTCGAGGCCCACTCGGTGGTGCGCTACCGGGTGGACGGCACGCTGCGTGACCTGGTGCAGCCGCGGCGGGCACTGCATGCCGCACTGGTGTCGCGCATCAAGATCATGGCCCACCTGGACATCGCCGAGAAGCGCCTGCCGCAGGATGGGCGCATCGCGCTGCGTGTCGGCGGGCGGCCGCTGGACATCCGCGTGTCCACCGTGCCGACCGGACATGGCGAACGCGCGGTGCTGCGCCTGCTGGAAAAGGATGCCGGTCGCCTGCAGCTGCAGCGGCTGGGCATGGCCGAGGACACCCTGGCCACGTTCACCGGGTTGATCCGCCAACCGCACGGCATCGTGCTGGTGACCGGGCCCACCGGCAGCGGCAAGACCACCTCGCTGTATGCCGCGCTGGGCCAGCTGGACAGCAACGGCAGCAACATCCTGACCGTGGAGGACCCGGTGGAATATGACTTCGCCGGCATCGGCCAGATCCAGGTGAACGCGCGCATCGGCATGACCTTCGCCACGGCGCTGCGCGCGATCCTGCGCCAGGACCCGGACACCATCATGATCGGCGAGATCCGTGACCTGGAAACCGCGCAGATTGCCGTGCAGTCGTCATTGACCGGCCACGGCGTGCTGGCGTCGCTGCACACCAACGACGCCATTTCCGCGGTGACCCGCCTGGCCGACATGGGCGTGGAACCCTTCCTGCTGGCGTCCTCGCTGCGCGGCGTGCTGGCACAGCGGCTGGTGCGGCGGTTGTGCGTGCACTGCCGCCGCGCGGAGCGGCAGGACGATGGCCGCACGCGGTGGTGCGCGGTGGGCTGCGCCGCCTGCGGGCACAGTGGCTACCGGGGCCGCACCGGCATCCATGAACTGTTCGTGGTCGATGACCGCGTGCGGGCCTTGATCCATGAAGGGGAGGGCGAGCCGGCCCTGCGCGACGCCGCACGGATGGCCGGCATGCGCAGCCTGCGCGAGGATGGCCAGCGCTGGGTGGACAGCGGCATCACCACGCAGGAGGAAATCCTGCGCGTGACCGGCGACGGCTGAAGGCAATGGCGCGCTTCGATTACCAGGCGGCCAACGCGCAGGGCCGTGTCGAGAAGGGCCAGCTGGATGCGGACAGCCCGCGCGGGGCGCGGCAGCTGCTGCGTGGGCGTGGTTTGACCCCGTTGCAGGTGGATGCGGTGCGGGCCACGACGACGGGCTGGGGCCAGCGGGCGCTGTCGGCCAGCGAACTGGCCTGGGCCACACGCCAGCTGGCCAGCCTGCTGGCGGCGCGGCTGCCGCTGGAAGCCGCACTGGGGGCGGTGATCGAACAGGCCGAGCGCCCGCATGTGGCGCAGGCATTGCGTGCGGTGCGCAGCGATGTACGCGCGGGCCAGCGGCTGACGGCAGCGCTGGCGGCGCGGCCGCGTGACTTCCCGGCGATCTACCGGGCGCTGGTGGGGGCCGGGGAGGATTCCGGAGACCTGGCCCGGGTGATGGAGCGCCTGGCCGACTACATCGAAGAACGCAATGCATTGCAGGCCAAGGTGCTGACGGCCTTCATCTACCCGGGGGCGATCAGCCTGGTATCGGTGGCCATCGTCATCTTCCTGTTGAGCTATGTGGTGCCGCAGGTGGTGACCGCGTTCGTGCAGGCACGGCAGACCCTGCCGCTGCTGACCCAGCTGATGCTGGCGGCCAGTGCTTTCGTGCGCCAGTGGGGCGTATGGGGGGCGCTGGCGCTGGCCGCGCTGGTGGTGGGGTGGCGGCTGGCGCTGCGCCGCGCAGACCTGCGCCTGCGCTGGGACGCGATGCTGCTTCGACTGCCGTTGCTGGGGCGCTTCGTGGTGGGCGTGAACAGTGCGCGCTTCGCGTCCACGCTGGCGATCCTGCTGGATGCCGGCGTGCCGTTGCTGCGCGCACTGGAGGCGGCGCGGCAGACGCTGGGCAACGCGATGCTGGCGCGCTGTGCCGACGACGTGGCCGCACGCGTGCGCGAAGGTGCCGCGCTGGGCGCGGCGCTGAAGGTGCAGAAGGTCTACCCGCCGATCCTGGTGCATCTGGTGGCCAGTGGTGAGAAGACCGGCACGCTGGCGCCGCTGCTGGACCGGGCCGCGCAGACGCTGTCGCGCGAGATCGAACGGCGCGCGATGGCGCTGACCGCGCTGCTGGAGCCGGCGATGATCCTGGTGATGGGCGGCGTGGTACTGACCATCGTGCTGGCGGTGCTGATGCCGATCATGGAAATGAACCAGCTGGTGCAGTAGATCCACGCCATGCGGGGATGCTCTTTGCGTGGCGCATGGCGTACCGGCGGTTCCATCCACGCATGGCGTGGATCTACGGAATGCCGTGGTCTGACGCGATGCATCGGCGGTGCCATCCACGCATGGCGTGGATCTACGGAATGTCGTGGTCGGTCGCGATGCATCGGCGGTTCCATCCACGCATGGCGTGGATCTACGGAATGCCGTGGTCCGTCGCGATGCATCGGTGGTTCCATCCACGCATGGCGTGGATCTACGGAATACCGCGGCCCGTCGCGATGCATCGGTGGTTCCATCCACGCATGGCGTGGATCTACGGAATGCCGCGGTCCGTCGCGGTGCATCGGTGGTTCCATCCACGGATGCCATCGCGCCGTTGTAGATCCACGCCATGCGTGGATGCATCTGCATGGCGCACCGATCACCCCACCCACGCGCGGCTTCTCCACACAATTCTCCACACCTTTGCACCGTTCTCCACACCTTTATTAAGCGCTTTGTCATGCCCATCACCGAGCATTTCACCGTCGTCGCAGAGTGGGCTGGGAGGCCCCCGGCGACAGCAGGCGTGAAGTGACCGTTCCTCCCGTGGTGTTTCACCTTCGCAGTAAACCCCTTCAGGAGAAGATCATGTACAAGTGCAAGACTCTGGCCGCGCTGGTTGCCACCGCGCTGCTCGCCACCGTCGGCGCCGCCTCGGCGCAGACCGCCGTCACCGGCGGCGGTGCCTCGCTGCCGGCCGATCTGTACAAGGGTTCGTCGGACAGCATCCTGCCGGCCAACTTCAGCTACGCCGTGACCGGTTCGGGCACGGGCAAGAAGGCCTTCCTGGAAAACAATGCGGCCCTGTTCTCGACCACCGGCACCGTGCACTTCGCCGGCAGCGACTCGGTCCTGAGCCTGACCGAACTGAACACCTACAACAGCACCTACAACGTCAGCGGCGATGCCAACCGCTACGGCCCGCTGATCCAGGTGCCGTCGGTGGCGACCTCGGTCACCATTCCGTTCAACAAGGCCGGTTCGGCTGTTGACCTGTCGGTCACCCAGATCTGCGGCATCTTCTCGGGCAAGATCACCAACTGGAACCAGGTCTCCTCCGACCGTACCGGCGCCATCCAGGTGGTGTACCGTCCGGAAAGCAGCGGCACCAGCGAACTGCTGACCCGCTTCCTGACGGCGGCCTGCCAGAACACCGATGTGGCCGGCACCACCCTGAAGCTGACCGGCGGCGTGCCGAAGTTCTCGGTGCAGTCGACCTTCGCCAACCTGTTCGTCAACAACACCGTGCCGGGCAACTTCCTGCAGGCCACCGCTACCGGCGGCACCGCGCTGTACAACACCGTGTACGCCGCCGACGGCCGTATCGGCTACGTCGGCCCGGACGTGATCCCGAGCCTGACCGACGCCACCAAGGTCGCCAAGGTCAAGGGCAAGTCGCCGGATGAAGTGAGCGTGCTGGCCACCCTGGATACCATCGACCCGCCGACCGGCGATGCAGCGCTGGATCCGGCCAACTGGGTGCCGGTGTTCGGCAACCCGAGCGAAGGCTACCCGATCGCCGGCTACACCAACCTGGTGCTGGGCCAGTGCTACAAGAACGCCACCGTTGCCAGCAACCTGCGTACCTTCCTGCTGAGCCACTACAGCAGCGCCGGCGGCAGCAACACGGCCATCCGTGCCCACGGCTTCATCCCGCTGACCCAGGCCTGGCGCGATGCCATCCGCAACCGCTTCGTGCTGGCTGGCAGCAGCGCGGGCCTGAACAACCCGGGCGCCTGCGGCAGCATCGGTCGTCCGCTGTAAGGGCATCTGACAGTTGATTGCCCCATGAACGGGCGCCGGCAGCCATGCCGGCGCCCGTCTGCATTGCGGGCGGCGCAGGCCTGCAGGCCGGTGTCGGCTTCACGCGCCCTGCACCGTCTATCAGTGGCAGCGCTGCGCATTTTGCACGCGCCCCCGTATTCACCGCCCCGGCGGCGGTCCATCAGGTTGACGAGGTCCCGATGTCGCACCCGCTCACGTCCGCTGTCCGTCCTTCCGCGCGCACGCGCCGCAACCATCCGATGGCCTGGGCCATCGCCGTGGCACTGGGGACGGTGGTGGCGCCGGCCAGCCAGGCGCAGCAGGCCTTCAGCCCGGCCTGGTTCGCCGAACGTGGGGCCGCGCAGGGCGCGGCGGCACAGACCGGGCGCATGCCGACCGGTGCGCCGATCCAGTTCCAGCTGCCGGTGCAGCAGCAGGACGCTGCGCGGCAGAAGCTGCAGCAGTCCATCGACAACCTGGGCAGCGCCGCGCAGGCGATCGCCCTGCAGCAGCGCCTGCAGGAACAGGCACGGCAGGCACGCCGTGATGCGGGCTTCATCGTGGCCGACGGCCTGGGCCGGGACGGGCTGAAGGTCGATGAAAACCCGCTCACCCGCGGCTGGGCCAATGCACGCGAGGCGATCCAGTCGCAGGGCAGCGATGGCCGGGTGCAGGTCAGCATCGAGCAGACGGCGGACAAGGCGATCCTGAACTGGGAAACCTTCAACATCGGCAGCAACACCACGCTGACCTTCCTGCAGAACGCCGACTGGGCGGTGTTGAACCGGGTGAACGACCCGAACGCGCGGCCCAGCCAGATCCTGGGGCAGCTCAAGGCCGGTGGCACCGTATTCGTGGCCAACCGCAACGGCGTGATCTTCGGCAACAACAGCCAGGTGAACGTGCGCAACCTGCTGGCCGCCGCGGCGCGCATCAGCGATGGCCAGTTCCGTGACAACGGCCTGTACAGCAGCGATGCCAGCACCGCCGCGCTGAGCGAGGCATTCGGCAAGGTGGTGGTGGAGCAGGGCGCGCGCATCAGCACGCAGGTGCCCGGCACCGCCACCCGTGGCGGTGGCTATGTGCTGCTGGCCGGCCACAGCGTGGAGAATGCGGGGCAGATCGAGACGGACAAGGGCCAGACCCAGCTGGCGGCCGGCGACAGTTTCGTCATCCGCCGGGGCATGGGCACCGCCGCCAATACCAGCTCCACCACCCGGGGCAATGAAATCGCACCGCGCTTCGTGGCCGGCAGTACCGCAGGCGGCGTGCGCAATACCGGCCTGATCCTGGCGCGCGAGGGTGACATCACCCTGGCCGGACGCACGGTGGAGCAGGCCGGTGTCGCGGTAGCGACGTCCACGCTTGCCCAGCGCGGCACGGTGCACCTGCTGGCCTCGGCCAGCGACCGCCAGAGCAGCGTCAGCCTGGCCAGCGGCGCGACCACGGCGGTACTGATCGAAGACGACGGCAAGACCACCGTGCTGGACAGCCAGCGCGATGCGCTGATCAAGGAATCGGCCGAGCATGACGCGCTGCGCGCGGGCGCCAACAGCGGGACGTTCGACAACCTGTCGCGGCAGCAGGACCGGCGTGACCAGTCGCGCGTGGAGATCGTTTCCGGCGGCGACATCCACTTCCGCAGCGGTTCGCTGACGCTGGCCACGGGCGGCCAGATCATCGCCGATGCCACCGCGCGTACCGGGGTGGACGCTGGCGCGCGGGTGGATGTGTCCGGCGCGGTGGGTGTGCGCGTGGCGATGGAAAGCAACAACGTCAAGGTGAAGGTGCAGGGCAATGAACTGCGCGATTCGCCCGACAACCGTGACAGTGCCAAGCTGACCGGCAGCGAGGTCTGGATCGACCGCCGGCAGTTGATCCATGTGCCGGGTGGTACCGGTGGCCATGAGGCGGACCGCTGGTATGCCGGTGGCGGCCTGCTGGAAGTGGGCGGCTACCTGGACAACCAGGGCCATTCGATCGGTGAGTGGGCCGCGCAGGGCGGCACGGTGCTGCTGGGCGGCAACGAGGTGGTCACCCAGGCCGGCTCGCGGATCAACCTGGCCGGTGGCAGCCTGGACGTGCAGTCCGGGATGATCCAGCAGAGCTGGCTGCGCGGCGCCGATGGTGGCCTGTACCGGCTGGATGATGCGCCGGCGGAAATGCTGTTCAATGGCCTCTACAGCGGCTATGAAGTGAAGCAGGCACGCTGGGGCATCACCGAGGCCTTCCGCAATCCGCTGATCGCCGCCTCGCAGCGGGTCGAGAACGGCTATACGGTTGGCCGCGATGCTGGACGCCTGGTCGTTTCCGCACCGACCGCCGTGCTGCAGGGGCAGGTGGATACCCAGACCTTCCAGGGCACCCAGCAGGGGCGCCGCGCCGATGCCGCGCTGGACGGCTATGCGCAGGCACAGACGGCGGTGGCACGCAATGCGCAGCTGTGGCTCGGCCGCTACGACGGCAACGGGCGCAATGCCGTGTTCAATTCGGAGGTGCGGCTGGAGGGCCTGCCCAAGGACGCACCGGCGGTGTCGCTGCAGGATGCCCTGCCGGAGGCGCGACGCAATACGGTGTGGCTGGATGATGCGCAGCTCAGCGCACAGCAGTGGGGGCGCATCGACCTGGCCACGTCCGGCAGCGTGGCCGTGCAGGGCCGGCTGCGGCTGCAGGCCGGTGGCCAGTTGAACCTGTTGGGCAGCACGGTGGAGGTGGCCGGTGACATCGGCATCGTCGGGGGGCAGCTGCAGCTGGGCAATCTGCTGGACGTGGCCGGGCGACCGACCGCGCTGCTGCGCGATGGCCACAGTGCGCTGCGCATTGCCGACGGTACGCGCATCGACCTGGCCGGTGGCTGGAGCAATGCCCTGCTCGGGCCGGAGGCCGAGGCGGGCCGCGCGTGGATCGACGGTGGCAGCCTGCGCATGCGCGGCAGCCATGACGTATCGGTGGGCGACAACGTGGTGGTGAACCTCGACGCCGGCGGTGCGCTGGACGCCAAGGGCAAGGGCCGTATCGGCAAGGGCGGCAGCGCCAGCCTGCTGGCCAATGCCGGTGAGGTCACCACCGATGGCAGCGGCCGGGTACGGCTGGGCACCGGCAGCACGTTCAGCGCGCTGGGCAAGGGCAGCGGTGCGTTCACGCTGGCCACCGGCGGCAAGGTGACCATCACCGATGGCGCCGCCGCCGATGCACTGCCGTTGGGTACCGCGCTGTTCGGCAGCGGCTTCAGCCACTACGACATCAATGGCCACCAAGGGCTGGACGTGGCCGATGGCACGGTGCTGCAGGTCGCGCTGCCGGGGTTGCGGCTGGCCGATGCCGCACGCACCGCAGGCGATCGCCAGGCGGCGCTGCAGGCATGGCTGGCACCGTTGTACAGCGCCGACCCGCTGACCGGGCGGGTCAACCAGCGCGGTGGTGCCAGCATCACGTTGCGTTCGGACCGCAATTTCGTTTCCGGCGATGTGCGCATCGGCAAGGGGGCGCAGGTCGCGGTCGATCCGGGCCAGAGCATCGTGCTGCGCGGCGCGGCCGATATCCGGGTGGACGGCATGCTGCAGGCGCAGGGCGGGCGTATCGCACTGGAAGATGCGGCGGCACGCAACGCGTTGCTGCCGGGCCAGCGCAGTGAACGGACCTGGCGCATCGGCGAGGGTGCGGTGCTGGATGTGAGCGGCGATGCGGCCGCGATTGCCGAAGCCGGCACCGTGCGCGGGCAGGTTCGCAAGGGCGGGCAGATCGAGATCGGCGGTGCGCTGGACTGGGAAGGCGGGGATGCCAAGGCGCGGCAGGCGCCGGCCGCCTTCGTGGTGATCGAGCGTGGCGCCGCGCTGCGCGCGCGTGGCGCATCGGCGGCGCTGGACATCGCCGGGCAGGGGCGTACGCGCGTGGACAGCGACGGTGGCAGCATCGTGCTCAGCTCGGCCAACGCGCTGTACCTGGCGGGCGAGATGGATGCGGCGGCCGGCGGTGCCGGTGCGCGCGGGGGCACGCTCGGCCTGGCATTGCTGGGCCTGGGCTATGCCCCCACTGCGGTCAACGAGGTGCTCGCGCCGCGCTACATCGCGCTCAGCCAGCACGGGGCGGCCGCTGCCACGGCTGGGCCGCTGGCCTATGGCCATGCGGCGTTGTCGGTCGACCAGATCCAAGCGGGGGGCTTCGATCATCTGTCGCTGTTCGGCGATGTCCGCGCTGCCGGCGATGTCACGCTGCGCATGGACCAGAGCCTGCGCCTGTACGGCACCATCGGCATGCTGCCCGGGGCGGCGGCCGGCAGCCAGTTGTCGCTGCAGGCACCGTATCTGCGCTTCGCGCAGGCGCTGAAGTATGTGGACCTCACCGAGAACAAGCGCATGCCCGTGGCTGCGCCACTGGCCAGCGGCAACGGCTACCGCCTGACCACCCAGGCAGAGCTGACCGACATCCGTGATGCGAACCGCCTGGACAGCTTCGACCAGGTGGACCTGCGCAGCAGCGGTGATGTGCGCCTGCTGGCACCGGTGCTCGACCCCACCGGCGTGTCCGAACTGCTGGCCCCGGGCGTGCTGGATGTCACCGCCAGGCGGCTGTACCCGGCAACGCTGGCGCGCGGGCGGCTGGTGGCGGGGGCCACGCTGAACGACGCCAACCTCTCCGGCACGTGGACCAACCCGGACGGATTGCTGCGCATCCACGGCACCGGCGGCGCTGCGTCGGCCGCGCCGGACTCGGCCTTCGGCAGCCTGGAACTGCTGGCGGCCACCGTCCAGCAGGGCGGGGCGGTGTTCGCACCCTGGGGCCGGCTGCAGATCGGTGGCCGGGACAACAACAGCAACCGCGCCGGCACGGTCGAACTGCTGCCGGGCAGCCTCACCTCGGTCAGTGGTGCCGGCCTGCGCCTGCCCTTCGGCGGCACGGTGGACGGCGTGGGCTGGCAGTTCAACGGGGCGGCGTTCGATCCGCAGGACCTGCGCGCGCGCGGGCTGGGGCTGGAATTGATCGGCAACCGCATCGATCTGGCCGCCGGTGCGGTGCTGGACCTGTCCGGCGGCGGCGAGCTTCAGGGCGGGGCCTTCGTCAGCGGCCGGGGCGGCTCGGTGGACATCCGGCGCACCGCGCTGGCCGATGCCAATCCGCGCTATGGCTTCAGCAGCAGCGGCAGCGAGGTCTATGCGATCGTGCCGGGCAAGGTCGACGTGCAGGCGCCAGCGGGACTGGCCGACCGCACGCGCGACCCGCGCCTTGGCCAGCAGATCACCGTGCCGGCCGGTGTGCCGGGCCTGCCGCCGGGCACCTATACGCTGCTGCCGGCCAGCTTCGCGCTGCAGCCGGGGGCATTCCGTGTCGAGCTGGGCGCCACCGGTACCACCGGCGTGGCCGGTGCGGTGGCCACCGGCACCGGGTCCTGGCGCCTGTCCGGACACCAGGGGCAGGCACTGGGCGGGGCGACCTCGCCGCTGTTGACCGACCTGCTGATCACCCCGGCCGAGGTAGTGCGGCGCCATTCGGGCTACAACGAGACCAGCTACAACGCTTTCGTGCAGTCCACCGCGGAACGGCGTGGCGACATGCGCAGCTGGCAGACGGTGGATGCCGGCAACGTCACGCTGCGCTTCGGGGCAGGCGCAGGGCGTGAGGGAACGCCAGCGCTGTCGGCGGCCGGCACCATGCAGACCGGGGCCGGCACGGGCGGCCTTGGCTCGACGCTGGCCGTGGTGAGCAACAGCAGCAGCACCAGCACGCTGGAGATCATCGGCAGCGGGGGTACCGCCACGGCGGGGCTGCAGGGCGTGACCGTGCTCGACAGCGCGCTGAACGCGTTGCAGCCTGCGCGCCTGCTGGTGGGCGGCGCGCTGGCCACCAGTCCGGGCGGGTTCGGCATCGAGGGCATCGACCGCAGCGTGACGGTGCGCAGTGGCGCGACATTGCGGGCCGGTGAGGTGCTGCTGGCCGGCACCAGCGGCGGTACCGGCATCCTTGTCGAGGCCGGTGCCACGATCGACACCCTGGGCCTGCCTTCGCCCTTCGGCACGGCGCAGACACTGCCGCCGTACCTGGTGACCGGCGGCCTGCTGGCGGTGTCCAACAACCGGCTCAACGTGGTCACGGCGGGGGGCACCACCTCGGTGCCGGTGGCCATCGACATCGGTGGCTGCCGCACGCAGTGCGCCGGCGACACGCGCCTGGTATCCGATGGCAGCATCAGCATTGCCACCGATGGTGCCCTGCAGATCCGCGACGGGGTCAGCTATGGCACCCGCCAGCTGGGCCTGAGCATGTCCACGTTGAACCTGGGCAGCGCCGAGGCCATCGCCGCGGCGGCGGCGGCCGGCGGGCTGCCGCAGGGCATGACCCTCAACCAGGGCGTGCTGCAGCAGCTGCTGCGGGGCAATACGGCCATCGGCGCGCCGGCACTGGATACCCTGAGCCTGACTGCCGCCGAGGCGATCAACGTGTTCGGCAGCGTGGACCTGGATACCCGCGATTCGGCGACCGGCCACAGCAGCCTGCGCAGCCTGGTGCTGGGTGCACCGGCCATCCATGGCTATGGCGCCGCCACCGACCGGGCGCGCATCTTCGCCGATACGCTGGTGTGGGACGGCACGCGCGCGGGCAGCCAGTTGCCGGGCAGCGAGCAGACCCAGGCACCGGGCGAGGCGATGGTGGGCCGGCTGGGTAGCGGCACGCTGGACATCGTGACGCGCACCCTGGAGCTGGGGCGGGCGCCGTTCTCGCGACCCAGTTCGAGCGTGCCGGCCGACCGCCGCATCCTCGGCTTTGCCGGTGTCAACCTGACGGCCAGCGAGCGCATGCTGTTTTCCGGCAAGGGCAGCCTGGATGTCTACCAGACGCAGGGCGGTTACGTGGCCGGGGAGGGCTGGCAGTACAGCGGCGGCGCACTGGACATCACCACGCCGCTGCTGACCGGTGCGGCCGGCAGCCAGTTGGCGATGCGCACCGGCGGCACGTTTGCCCTGCACGGTGCGGGTGCGAGCACAGGCAACGACGCGCTGGGTGCCGAACTGAGCATCAAGGCGGACCGGATCAGCCTGGACAGCCAGATCGCACTGGCCTCGGGCCGGCTGGAGGCTGCTGCGCGCCAGGGGGTCACCCTGGGGGCGCATGCGGTGGTCGATGTGGCCGGGCGCAAGGTCAGCCTGTTCGATGTGGACAAGTACAGCTGGGGCGGCGACGTGCTGCTGTCGTCGACCGAGGGCGACGTGCGTGCCGATGCTGCTTCGCGCATCGACCTGTCCGCACGCAACAACCGCGGCGGCCGCCTGAGCGTCAGCGCACAGGGCGCGCAGGGAGGGCGCGTGGACCTGGCCGGTACGGTGCTGGGCAGCGCCAGCGGCCGTTACGATGCCGGTGGCACGGTGGTGCCGTACGACGCAGCGGAGCTGATCGTGCGGGCACGCCAGCTGCAGGATTTCAGCGGCCTCAACCAGCGCTTGAACAGCACCGGCGTGACCGGTGGACGGACGTTCCAGCTGGGGAAAGGCGATCTGGTGATCGGCGATGAAGTGAAGGCACGCCGCGTGGACATCAGTGTCGACGGCGGCAGCCTGCACGTGAACGGGCGCATCGACGCCAGTGGCGAGCAGGTCGGCAGCATCCGCCTGTCCGCACGCGATCTGCTGCGCGTGGACGGGGCGCTGGACGCGCACGGCAGTGGCCTGCGGGTGGACAGCTACGGCAAGATCATCGACAGCCCCAACCGCGCGACCATCGACCTGAATTCAGCCAGCGGTGGTATCGCATTGGGTGCCGGGGCGCGCATGGACCTGCGCGCGGGCACGGATGTGGCCACCGGCAGCAGGCCCGGCCAGAACGACGGCCGAGACCGTGGCACGCTGCGGTTGAACGTGCCACGTGCGGGCAGCAACGATGCGCGGGTGGATGTCGCCACGGGCGTGCGCATCACCGGCGCCGCGGACATCCAGGTCAATGGCTTCCGCACCTACGACAACGCCCCCCTGGCCAGTGCGCCGGACGTGCACGGCTACCGCCCGCAGGTGATCAACCAGCACTGGCTGGACACGGTGGTCGACCCGGACAACAGCGCCTGGATGAATGCTGCACTGGCCAATGCCGGGCTGCAGGAACGCATGGCGGCGCTGGGCAGCTACCGCCTGCGCCCCGGCGTGCAGATCGTGGCGCGCAGCAGCGCCGACAACCCACGCGGCGACCTGGTGGTGTCCGGTGACATCGATCTGTCCGGGTACCGCTATGGGCCGCAGGCGAACCGGTTCGATGCGGCGCGGCGCGGCTTCGGTGAGTCGGGCGCGCTGGTGCTGCGTGCGCAGGGTGACATCACTGTCTATGGCAGCATCAACGACGGCTTCGCGCCGCCGCCGGCCAATCCCGATGAGGGCGGCTGGGTGCTGATCGAAGGGCGCATCGGCAACGGGCCCCAGACCGCATTCGGTGGCGACCTGGTGGTGCCCAACGACGGTGTGCAGCTGCAGCCGGGCACCGAGTTCCGGCCGGGCGTCACGCTGAACTACGCGGTGCCGTTCCAGGCCACGACGCTGCCGGCGGGAACGGTGCTGCCGGCGGACATGACGCTGTCCGGCCCGCTGGTGCTGGCTGCCGGCTCGGTACTGGGAGCGTCGGTCACCACGGCCGACGGCCAGGTGCTGGCCGCCGGCACGGTGCTGCCGCAGGCGCTGACCCTGCAGGCCGGCGCACGGCTGGGCGCGGGCTTCCGCCTGCGCAGCGCGGTGGCGGTGGCGGCGCAGACCTGGCCGGCCGGTGTCGCGTTGCCGGTCGCACTGCGCCTGGCACGCGCGCTCGACCTGCGTGCCGGTTCGATCATTCCCTCGATGACCAAGGTGGAACTGGCGGGCGATGCCCCGGTGAAGCTGCGCCCGGCCGATGCCAGTGGCAACCAGGGCCGCAACTGGGCCCTGGCGGCGATGCTGCCCGAAGGCACCACCTCGTGGGACCTGACCACCGTCGCCGGCGCGGACACGGCCGCTGCCGACCCGCGCACGCGGCGCTGGGGCAGTGCCGGCAGCATCGTGCTGGCCGACAGCCACTACACCACCATCGGCACGGTGAAGGTGGTCAGCGAGTGGAAGGGGGACAAGGTCGTCAGCGAGCAGGGTTCGATCGACTACTGGGGCGACACCAGTTACGCCGGCAAGCCGGTGAAGGAGTTCCTGGAGGTGGTGGGTGGCACGGAAGACGACTTCTGTGCGGCCGGCCCCTACTGCCTGCCGGCCCCGCGCCTGGTGGACAAGCAGGGCTCGCTGGATTTCTGGGGTGACGAATCCTATGTGGGTACGTCGGCGAAGGACTTCGCCGAGATGAATGGCATGACCGAAGCGGAGTTCTGCGCGCTTGCCGTCAACTACTGTTATGGCGGCGGTTCGTTGACCGAGGTCACCACTTACGGCAAGCGCATCGGCGCACCGGCCTGGAGCGTGCTGCGCACCGGCAAGGGCGATCTGGAGCTGCTGGCCGCAGGCGATGTGGTGATGAAATCCGCGTTTGGCGTGTACACCGCCGGCGCGCCGACGCAGCTGGGGAACGGGCGCGATGCGGCGTTCAATCCGGCGCGCGCACCGGCTCCCTGGAACACCACGCTGCTGGGCAGTGCGGCGGCATCGGGTGCCTATGATGCCGCGCTGGCGACCTACCAGGCGTGGTACCCCGACCACGGCGGCAACCTGCGCGTGGAAGCCGGCCGGGACATCCTCGGTGATGTCTGGGGCGAGTCTGCCGAAGCGGGCAGCGAAGAACGCGACCGGGCCGACCATGCCAACGCGGCCGTGGGCAACTGGCTGTGGCGGCAGGGTACCGGCAGCACGTCGGGCGTGCAGGCCACCCCGACCAGCTGGTGGATCAACTTCGGCACCTACAGTTTCGTGCGCCAGGGAACCGGCAAGGCTGCGCGCATGGTGGGCTTCACCGGTTTCGGCACGCTGGGGGGCGGCAATCTCACCCTCGATGCCGGGCGCCATGCCGGCGTGCGCGATGGCATGGGCAATGCACTGGGCCACCTGTCGGCGCCGCATTCCAGCGCGATCGTGGCTGCGGTGGGCTCCACCGGGCGGGTCAGCGATGGCACGCTGCACCTGACCGGCGGTGGCGATCTGGAACTGCGCAGTGGCGGGGCACTGAACCCGGGCCTGCGCGCCACCGCCCAGCAGTCCACGGACTATGAGCAGAATCTGGATGTCAACGGCGCGCTGATCAACCTGCGCGGCAGCACCCGGGTGGAGGCGTCGCGCATTGGTGGGCTGAGCGCGGTGCAGGCCAGCTACGGCACCCTGGGCAGCCTGCGCGCCGCCGATCCGTTCAGCGCCGATACCCCGCGCGCCATGGGTGGCCCGGTGCTGGTGCTGGGGGATTCGGCCGCCACGCTGCAGGCGCGTGGCGATGTGGTGCTGGGTGGGGTGGGCGACGCCGGGCGCGTGCCGTTGGCCAACTACACCAGCGTGCTGCTGGATGATGGTCGCCGCGCCGCCGGCACCAGCTGGTTTTCGCTGTGGACCCCCGCGACCGCGCTGGACCTGTTCTCTGCCGGTGGCAACCTCAATCCCGGCCTGGTGGGCAGCCTGCATGCCGGCAGCAGCAATTTCGCGCCGGAGCTGCTGGCCCTGCAGCCTGGCCAGCCCCGCACGGACGTGGCGTACTGGCTGTATCCCTCGCGGTTCAGTGCCGTGGCCGCCCGGGGCAGCATCATGCTGTCGCGGCTCAACGGCCTGCAGAACGCGGGCCGCCAGGATGTGATCCTGCTGGCGCCCTCGGCCAGCGGCCGCCTGGACGTGCTGGCCGGTGGCTCGCTGCTGGCCGAGGACGGGGCGACCCAGATCGCCCGTTCGGGTGCCGATGGCCGCCTGCCCGGTCCGTTCGATCCGGCCTTTGCGGCCGAGATCGGCCAGGCCGGCCAACGCGAGCGCAGCAACCTGTCGGTGGATGCCACCGGCCTGGGCGGCGGTGCGTTGCCGCTGTTCGCGTTCGGCCCGAACACACCGTTGTCGGGCGCGCTCGCACTGCTGCCGGCGTCGCCCAGCCGGTTCTACGCGCTCGCAGGGGACATCATCGGCCTGGGCAGTGGCGCCCAGCGCACGCTGCAGGCCCAGGGCGCACGCACGCGGCTGGCCTGGTTCGAGGCTGCCGCCCCGGTACAGCTGCGCGCCGGCCGGGACGTGCTGGGTGTCGATGTGACCGCGCTCAACACGCAGGGCACCGACATCAGCCGCGTCGAGGCGGGGCGTGACATCGTGCGCAGCAACGTGACCGTGGCAGGCCCGGGCAACGTGGAGGTGGCCGCCGGTCGCCAGCTGCGCCAGGAAGATGGTGGCAGCGTGATCACCCTCGGCGGCATCGTGCAGGGCGATACCCGGCCGGGCGCCAGTGTCGCGCTGACCGCGGGCAACCAGCAGATCGACTACGCCGCGATGCGCGCGCGCTATCTCGACCCGGCCAACCGTGCCGACCCCGGCCAGTCGCTGGCGGCACAACCCGGCAAGGCAGTGAAGATCTATGATGAGGAACTGAAGCAGTGGCTGCTGCAGCGCTTCGGCTTCAGCGGCGACGGCACGGCCGCACTGGCGTACTTCGATGCCTTGCCGGCCGAGCAGCAGCGCCTCTTCCTGCGCCAGGTGTACTACGCCGAACTGCGCGAAGGTGGCCGCGAGTACAACGATGCCAGCGGCCCGCGCTTCGGCGCGTACCTGCGCGGCCGCGAAGCCATCGCCACGCTGATGCCCGACAAGGACGCACGCGGCAATGCCATCGACCGCAGCGGCGATATCGTGATGTATGGCGGTTCGGGGGTGCGCACCGAAGCCGGTGGCACCATCGAGCTGATGGCCCCGGGCGGGCAGATCGTGGTGGGTGTGCAGGGCGTGGCGCCACCGGCCAGTGCCGGCCTGGTAACCCAGGGCCAGGGTGACATCCGCCTGTTCAGCCAGGACAGCGTGCTGCTGGGCCTGTCGCGTGTCATGACCACCTTCGGCGGTGACGTGCTGGCGTGGTCGGAGCAGGGCGACATCAATGCCGGCCGCGGCTCGCGCACGACGCTGCTGCATACCCCGCCGCGCCGCCTGTACGACAGCTGGGGCAACGTGCGGCTGTCACCGCAGGCGCCGGCCAGCGGTGCGGGCATCGCCACGCTGAACCCGATCGCCGAGATCGCGCCGGGCGATGTGGACCTGATCGCGCCGCTGGGCACCATCGATGCCGGCGAAGCGGGCATCCGCGTGTCGGGCAACATCAACCTGGCGGCACTGCAGGTGCTCAATGCCGCCAACATCCAGGTACAGGGTGAAAGCCGCGGCCTGCCGGTGCTGGCCACGGTGAACGTCAACGCGCTGGCATCGGCCAGTGCCGCCGCCGGCAGTGCCAGCCAGGCCGCGCAGGATGTGATGCGCAAGAGCCAGGACGATGCACGACGCAACCAGCCTTCGGTGATCAGCGTGCAGGTGCTGGGCTTTGGTGGCCGCACCGGCAGCGTGGAACCGGCGGCGCAGAAGGCGCGGCCGTTCGGCAACTACGACCCGGACAGCGCGTTCCAGTTCCCGCAGGCGGCCGAGCCGCAGGCGCGGCTGGACAAAGAGGGTGCGAAGACGCAGTAACGCACGGCACCGGGCCAGCTGCCACGGAGCGGCGGCGGCCCCAGCCAGGACGGCACGGAGGGCAGGGAGCGGCCATCGGCGGTGAGGACCACCGGCAGGGGCCGCTGGGGCGCAGGAGGACGCTCCAGCGGCGGCAGGGCGGGGCAGGCGCGGTCCTGCGCCGGGAAGGCGCGGCTACAGCCCCAGTACGCGGCGGTAGCGCTGTTCGCCACGCGCATCGCGCAGCACCAGGCGCAGTTCCAGCCCGGTGGCCGGCAGCACCTCGGCGGCACCGGGCAAGGTGGCCCAGCCGGCACCGGGTTGCCAGGCGCGCACGTCGAACATCTGCACACCGCTGGCGACCTTCAGTGCCTGGGCGGTATCCGGGGCGGGCAGCGGATAGCGTGCAGACGGCGCGCCGCTGGCCCGCCACACAGCGTGCCCCTGGCGCCACCAGCGCACGCGCTGCCATTGGCCGCCTTCACTGCCGACGCTGCGGGTGATTTCCAGCGCGAAGCTGCCATCGGGATGGCGTTCGCTCACCAGTGAAGGGGGCAGCAGGCGCTGTGGCTGGTCGGCCGCACGCACGGCACCGTTCATCAGGGCATCGTCGGCACGCAGCTGGATGTCACGCTGGAACTGCTGCAGCACGCGCAACGCCGCCGCGGTTTCCGCGTCGGCTGCGCGCAGGCGCTGGTCGGCGCTGGCCACGCTGTCCAGTGCGCGCCAGCAGATCACGCTGAGCAACGCCATGAGGGTGATGGCGATCATCACTTCGATCAGGGTGAAACCCGGTGCCGGGCGTGATGGCGGCCTGCGCGTCACGGTGTTGCGGTCCAGGGCAGCTGCAGGTGGGCCAGGCGCTGCCGTGGCGCATCGCGGGCGACCACCGTCAGCTGCACCTGCCGCTGGCCATCATCGCCCTGCGCCACCTGCTGCAGGACCACGAACACGCTGCGCCCCTGCGTGCACAGGTGCCGGCCCGGCACCGGCGGTTGTCCGCCCAGGCGCAGTTCCTGCCAGTGGTCCTGCGCGCACAGCAGGGCCAGCCGCCGGTCGCGCAGGCGGCCCTGGTCATCGGTCGCCACCGCCACCGCGCGCATCACCGCCGCCAGTGCGACGGCCACGATGGCCAAGGCGATCAGCACTTCGATCAGGGTGAAGCCACGTACGCGGGTCATGGCAGCACCTGTACCTGGCCGCTGCCATCGTCGCGCAGCTGCATGCAGCGGCCGTTGCTGTCCAGCTGGAGATGCCAGGGTACGCCGATCCACTCCGGGCTCAGTTCGATGGGCGCGGCCGGCTGGGTCTTCACGGCTGTGGCCTGCCAGCGCTGCGGCTGCAACAGGTCATCGCGCTGCAGCACCTGCCAGCGGCCTGCCTCGCGGCGGCTGAAGCGATAGCCCTGTGCATCGGCCTGCCAGCGGATCGGCCGGCCGTCGATGCGGGCTTCCTCGCGCGCGGCCTGCAGGCGCTGCGCCAGCTGCTGGGCGTCCTGGCGCAGCTGCCGCTGCGGGTCCAGCAGGCTGCCCAGGCCCAGCCCGATGCCCGCGGTGCAGATGCCGATGATGACCAGCACGACCATCAGTTCCAGCAGGGTGAATCCGGGTGCGGCAGGCCGCATCGACATCGCCTCCAGTCGTCGCCGATGGCGGTAGAGCCTAGCCGGGGATGATGAAACAAAAGCGTCAGCAGCACCTGCTAGCGTGCTGCTACACGAACGTGGCAACGGTGCAGGCATGGACGGAACGCGCTGGGAACGCAATCGGGTGCTGGATATCGCCGCTGCCGCGCTGCTGCTGGCGGTGGTGACGTACTGGGCAGGCCAGCTGTGGCCGGCCCGTGCCCAGCCGGCCGGGCCACGCGTGGCGCCGGTGGTTGCCGTGGCGCGCGTGGCGGATCCTGCCGCGAGCGCGCCGCTGGTGCGCCTGCAGTCGCCCGGTGCCGTGCAGACCGAGGTCAGTGTGCTCGGCGTGCTGGCCTCGGAACGTGCGCCATTGGCCTTGCTGTCCATCAACGGTGCGCCTGCGCAGGCCTATGCACCGGGACAGGCATTGGGCCCCTCCACGCAGCTGCTGGCGATCGATGCCCATGGCGTGCAGCTGAAGCAGGCGGGGCACCGGCGCGCAATCGCCGCACCGGCGCTGCCGGCCCTGCCGACGGACGGCATCACGCCGCTGGCAGCGCCATCGCCCTGAGAGTGCTTCATCGCGCTGGCCGCTGCGGCACCACTGAGTGGCCGAACGCGTTTCCCATGCGCTGGCGGGTGCCTTCCAGGTTGTACTGCAGCATCTGGTTGCCGGGCTGGCGCATCAACCGCTCCGCTTCGGTCAGCGTGGGCTGGCGAGTGGGCGTGGAAGCGGGGGCCAGCCGTCGCTGCAGGCAATCCCAGGCAGGGGTGCGTTCGCCATCGACCTGTACTTCGATGCAGGCGGCGTGCTCGACGGGTTTCTTCGGCGTGCGCGAGGTCGCGGCCTGCTGCGCGTGCAGGGCGGGTGCAGCGAGCAAGCACGGCAGCAACAGCAGTACGGCACTCAGCGGCTTCATGGTTGTTCCCGGGCACAGGCGGTCTACCTGATTGACGTTGCCGGTGCGCCGTCTCCGCCATGCCATTGCGGCACCGGTAAATCCGCTGTCGGCTTTCATGCGCCGTGCACGTCCTGTTGATAGATCCACGCGCCGCTCCCTGGCCTTCACTACCGATACGACGCGATGCCTTCGATGATGCCTGTACACCGTGGTACCCAACCGTTGCCGGCCCACCGGCGGACGTTGGTCGTTGCGCTGGCGCTGGCCCTGCTGCCGCCCGTCGCGCTGGCACAGCAGGGCGGCGCCGCCGCTGCCGGCAGCGCACCGGCCACGGTGACCATCAATGAATACATCGTGCGTGGCAACAGCCTGCTCGATGCACGGCAGATCGAGCGCGCGGTGGAGCCGTACCTCGGGCCAGGCAGAACCCTGGCCGATGTGGAGCAGGCCCGTGATGCAGTGAACGCGCTCTACCAGAAAGCCGGCTACCAGTCGGTGTACGTGGAGCTTCCCGAACAGCAGGTCAGCGCTGGTGTGGTCCTGCTGAAAGTGCAGCAGACGCCGATCGGGCGCCTGCGCGTGGTCGGCGCGACCTACGATTCTCCCGCGCGCATCCGTGAACAGGTGCCGTCGCTGGCGGAAGGCAAGGTGCCGGATTTCGACAGGGCCCAGCAGGAACTGACGGCGCTGAACCAGGGCGGGCGCCGCCAGGTGATGCCGCTGGTGCGCGAAGGCGCACTGCCCGGCACCATGGATGTGGACCTGCAGGTGGACGATCGTTCACCCTGGCGGGCCAGCGCTGCGCTGAACAACGACCACAGCGCCGATACCGAAAAGCTGCGCCTGAGTGCCTCGCTGTCGCATGAAAATCTCTGGCAGCGCGGCCACAGCGCCACGATCGGCGTGTTCCTTGCGCCGGAGGACACCCAGCAGGCCAAAGTGTTTTCCGCGTCGTACAGTGCGCCCTTCGCGGGCACGCCGTGGAGCGTGGAAGCCTCCGGCTATGTGTCCGACAGCCGTGTACTCAACGCCGGCGGGCAGGGCGGGGCAGGCACCGGTACCAATGTCATCGGTGATGGCCACTCGATCGGCATCAAGCTCAACTACCGCCTGCCGGGCAGTGCCGCCTGGTGGCGCCAGCTCAGCCTGGGCGTGGACTTCAAGGATACGAAGGAAGACACGCAGATCGGCAACGATTCGCTGCGCACGCCGCTGAAGTACGCGCCGTTGACGCTGGGCTTCGCCGGCGTGCGCCAGGGCGACCACGACCAGACCAGCATCACCGCATCGGTGGTGGCCGGCACCCGCCGCCTGCTGGGCTATGGCAGCGATGGTGACGCGTTCTTCCAGAAGCGCTACTGGGCCGACCCCAGTTTCATGGCCTTCAAAGCCGATGTGTCCAACACGCACACCTTCGACAGTGACTGGCAGTGGCATGTACGTGGCGCGGTGCAGGTGACCGACGCGCCGCTGGTGTCGGCCGAACAGTTCGCCGCCGGTGGCATGTACACCGTGCGCGGCTACCTGTCGGCCGAAGCCATTGGCGATTACGGCGGCCTGGCCAACCTGGAATGGCGCACGCCCGCGTGGTCGCTGTGGTCGGGCAGCGACCTGCGCCTGTACACCTTCGCCGATGCCGCCTACCTGCGGCTGCGGCGCCCGCTGCCCGAACAGGCCAGCAAGTACAACCTGGCCTCGCTCGGCATCGGTGCACAGCTGCGCCTGGGCGAGCACCTGCAGCTGCGGCTGGACTACGCCTGGCCGTACAGCGATGGGCCGATCACGCGCAGGGATGACAGGCGCCTGCATTTCAACATCAGTACCAGCTACTGATGCCCACCCATCCTCTTTTCCTGAACGTGCGTTCGCCGGAGACCCTTCGCATGGACCGTTTGTTGACCCGACTGCTGTTGCTGCTGCTGGCGCTGAGCGCGCTGCCGGCGTGGGCAGCCGATGCCGGCTGGTGGCAGGCCGAGTGGCAGTACCGCAAGCCGATCACGATCGATGCCGGCCCGCAGGGCGCCGGCCTGGCCGCCGACCCGGGCCGCACGCCGGTGCTGCTGCGCCTGCATACCGGCAATTTCGGCTTCGATGGCGTGCAGGACGCAGGCAACGACCTGCGTTTCGTATCGGCCGATGGCCGCACCGTGCTCGCCCACCAGATCGAGCAGTTCGATCCGCTGCTGGGCCTGGCGCTGGTCTGGGTGGATGTACCGAATCTTTCCGCCGGTGCGCCGCAGACGGTGTGGATGTACTACGGCAACAGCAAGGCACCGGCCAGTGGCAACGGCCAGCAGGTATTCGACCCGGATTACACGCTGGTCTATCACTTCGCCGATGCCAACGCCCCGGCGCGCGATACCACCGCCTATGGCAACAATGCCGGTGCCGTGGTGCCGCCGGCCGAAGGCGCGGTGATCGGCCGCGGCGTGCAGCTGGGCGCCGGCCCGCTGCCGTTGCCGGCCAGCGCGTCGCTGGCGCAGGCGGCCGGTGCGGCCTTCACGCTCTCGGCGTGGATCAAGCCGGGCATGCAGCCCGGGGCACAGGCGATCTACGCACGTCGCGATGGCAGTGCCGAACTGCTGGTGGGCATCGACAACCGCGTGCCGTTCGTGCAGGTCAATGGCCAGCGCAGCGCGCCGGGCCAGCCGATCCCGGAAGGGCAATGGGCGCATCTGGCCGTGGTGGCGGACAAGGGCAGCGTGCAGCTGCTGCTCAATGGCCGCCCCGCCGCACAGCTGGCGGCGGACCTGCCGGCGCTGTCCACTGCGGCGGTGGTCGGCGCCGACGCACCGGGTGCGGCCACGCCGCTGGCGAATTTCGACGGCGCGCTGGATGAGCTGCGCGTGTCCAAGGTCGCCCGTCCGGCCGCACTGCTGCAGGCCGATGCGGTGGCCCAGGGTGCCGATTCGCGCATGATCGGTTATGGCGCCGATGAGCAGTCCACGGGCCAGAGCCATTTCGCCTTCATTCTCAAGGCCATGCCGTTCGATGCCTGGGTGGTGGTGGCCATCCTCGGCCTGATGATGCTGATGTCGTGGGCGATCATGATCGCCAAGGGCCGCCATTTCGGCCGCACCAGCAAGGCCAACGCGGTGTTCACCGAAACCTTCGGCCAGCTGGCGGGCGTGCCGCTGCGCACCCTGGCCGACATGGACCGCCAGGGCAAGGCACCGGCCGCCATGCGCGACGGTTCGCTGTGGCGCATCTACCAGGTGGCCATCGATGAAATGCAGCAGCGCCACCAGCGCGACGGCAGCAGCGGCTATCTGGGCGCGGCGACCATCGCCGCCATCCGCGCCTCGATGGATGCGGTGATGGTGCGCGAGCAGGAAGCGATGTCCAAGCGCATGAACTGGCTGTCCACCACCATCGAAGGCGCACCCTACGTGGGCCTGTTCGGCACCGTCATCGGCATCATGCTGGTGTTCGTGGTGGCGGCCATGGCCGGTGCGGTGGACATCAATTCGGTGGCACCGGGCATGGCCGCGGCGCTGCTGTGCACCGCGGCAGGCCTGGGCGTGGCCATCCCCGCACTGTTCGGCTACAACTACCTGGGCGCGCGTGCCGAGGCGATCGGTGCGGACATGAGCGTGTTCATCGATGAATTCGCGGCCCGCCTGGCCGAAGAACAGGACCTGCGCGCTGCCGCGCCGGTGCAGGGCTGAGGTGCCGCCATGGGCCACGGCGTGAAGTTCGGCATCAAGAAGCGCGAGAAGGGCATCAATGTCACGCCCTTCGTCGACGTGCTGCTGGTGGTGCTGGTGATCTTCATCCTCACCAGCAACGCCAGCATTCCCGGCATCCAGGTCAACCTGCCCAAGGCCAGCAACAGCGTGGCGCTGGAAAAGCCGCAGACCAAGGCCATCACCATCGACAACAACGGCCAGGTGTTCCTGGACGCCTACCCGGTGAGCATGGCGGAGCTGGAAGACCGGCTGCGCACGCAGCGGGCGACCACGCCGGATTTCCCGGTGATCGTGCGCGGTGACGCGCAGGTGCAGTACGCCCGCGTGGTGGAGGTGCTGGACCTGTTGCGCCGGCTGGAACTGGCCCAGGTCGGCCTGGTCACCGGCAAGGCGCAGGGGTAGGGCATGGCTGCAACCCGCCCGATCCGGCAGCTGCTGGTCACCACGGCCATCGTGCTGGGCGTCCTGCTGGTGCTGGGCATCGCCCTGTGGTGGCTGCTGTTCAAGGACACCGCCAGCACCAAGCGGCAGGTCACGCCGCCGCCGATGCTGACCCTGCCCCCGCCGCCACCCCCGCCGCCCCCGCCGCCGGAAAAGCCCCCGGAGCCGGAGACGCCCGAGGAAACCGTGCCCGACCCGGAACCGCTGGAACAACCGACCCCGGCCGAGGAACCGACGCCGGCGCCGGAGGCGGCCGACCCGGTGACGATGGATGCCCAGGGCCAGGCCGGCACCGACAGCTTCGGCATCCAGTCCGGCAGCGGCGGCGGGTCGTCCGGTGTGGGGCGTGGCGGTGGCACGGCCGGTTATGGGCGCTACCTCGGTTACGTGATGCAGCAGGCCATCGCCCGCGACCCGCGCCTGCGCCGTCTGGCGTTCCAGCTGCAGATCAACGTGTGGCTGGAGGCCGACGGCCGGCTGAGCCGCGTCGAACTGCTGCGTGGCAGCGGCAACGACGAGGCCGATGCCGCGGTACTGGATGTGCTGCGCCAGCTGGGCCGGGTCGACCAGCCGCCCCCGCCGTCACAGGAATTCCCCGCCCGCGTGCTGGTGCAGGGCCGCCGCCCCGGTACCTGACGCCTGCTTCACCGCCTTCTTTTCCCGCTTTTCCTTTCGCGAGAACGATGATGAACAACGCACCCCGCGCCCGAACCGCCCCCCCGCGCCACCGTGCACCGCGCGCATTGCTGTGCTGCGCGGTGCTGCTGGGCCTGGCCGCGCCGGCCGGCGCCATGGCCGCCGACACCACGATGGTCAAGCTGATCAAGGGACTGATCGCCAGCGGCGCGCTGAAGCCGGAGGACGGGCAGGCACTGCTGGTGCAGGCCGAAGCCGAGGCCGCCGCCGCGCAGCGCGCCAGTGCGGGCAGCGCGGCGGTTGCCACCAGCAGCGGTGGCATTGCCCTGGAGCCCGGCGACGTGCGCGTTCCGTATGTGTCGCAGAGCGTGCGTGACGGCATCCGTGATGAAGTCCGCCAGGAGGTGATGGCACAGGCGAAACAGGAGGGTTGGGCCACGCCGAACGAGGTGCCCGAATGGACCCAGCGCATCAAGGTCAGCGGTGACATGCGCGTGCGCAGCGAGTCGCGCTTCTATTCGGAAAGCAACAGCCCGGAAGCGCCGAACTGGTCGGCGGTCAACGCCGGCGGTGGCTTCGATACCAATACCAACACCAACCTGGCGCTGCCGCCGCTGCTCAATACCCGCCAGGACCGCCGCAACCTGTGGCGCATCCGCGCGCGGCTGGCGGTCGATGCGGCCATCACCGAGCGCGTGCAGGCCGGCGTGCGCCTGGCCAGCGGCAGCAGCAACGGCCCGGTGTCCACCACCGAACAGCTGGGGGGTGGGTTGAGCAAGAAGGACCTGTGGCTGGACCAGGCGTGGCTGTCCTACCGCCCTGCGGACTGGATCACCCTCAAGGGCGGGCGCTTCGGCAACCCGTTCTGGTCCAGCGATACGCTGTTCTCCAACGACCTGAACTTCGATGGGCTGGCCGCCAACCTGCAGTACGGCCTGGCCGGTGGTGAGCTGACGCTGTACGGCAACCTGGCCGTGGTGCCGCTGGAGTACGTGTCCGACAACGGCCCCAGCCAGAGCCTGGTGAAGACGCCGAACGAGAACAAGTGGCTGTCCGGTGCCCAGCTGGGCCTGGGCTGGGCGATGGATGAGGACAACACGCTGCGCGCGGCGGTGGCCTACTACGATTTCAAGAACATCAGCGGCAGGCTGTCTTCGCCGTGCTACCTGTACGCACGCGACACCGCCTGCGATACCGACTGGACGCGCCCGGCCTTCATGCAGAAGGGCAACAGCCTGATGCTGATCCGCAACATCGCACTGAACCCGCTGGACCCGGCCAATACGCCCACCCCGCAGTACGTCGGCCTGGCCTCGGCCTTCCGCCTGGCCAACCTCAACCTGCGCTGGGATACCGCTCTGGCCGATGGCATCGGCCTGCGCGTGGAGGCCGATTACATCCGCAACCTGGCCTTCGACAAGGACGCGATGTTCCGCCGCGCCAACAACGCCATCGTCAACAACTTCGGTGCAGGCGGCGCGGCGACCCGCGATACGTTCCGCAGCGGCGATACCGCCTGGATGCTGCAGGCCACCTTTGGCGCCGCGGACCTGAAGGAGAAGGGCCAGTGGCAGGCCCTGCTGGGCTACAAGCGGATCGAGGCCGATGCGCTGCCCGACGCCTTCAACGATCCCAACTTCCACCTCGGCGGCACCAACGCACGCGGCTACTACCTGGGCGGCGCCTATGCGCTGGATCGCCGCAGCTGGGTCAGCGGCAAGTGGATGTCGGCCAAGGAAGTGTCCGGCCCGCCGCTGTCCATCGACGTGTTCCAGCTTGAGTTCAACACCGGCTTCTGAGGGCTGACCCCATGCATCGCCTGACCATTGCGCGCCCGAACCGTACCTGCCTGGCCCTGGCCGGCCTGCTGCTGGCCGTGGCCGGCAACGCACCGGCGCAGAACAGCAGCCTGGAGCAGCGCCTGCGCGCACAGCTGCAGGCCACCACCACCCAGCTGCAGCAGGCGCAGGCCGAACTGGCGCGCCGGCCCGTCGCAGCGCCAGCGACGACCCCCAGCCTCGCAGCGGATGCGGACGTGCAGCGGCTGAAGCAGCAGCTGCAGGCGGCACAGGCACGGCAGGGGAGCGATGGGCAGCAGGCCCGGCAGCTGCGCGTGCAGCTGGCCGAGCGCGACCAGCAGCTGCAGCGTCAGGCGCAGCAGCTGCAACAGCTGCGCGAGCAGCAGGCGGCCGGTGGCAGCCGCGAACAGGCGCTGGCCAGCCAGCATGAAGGGCTGCAGCAGGACCTGCTGCAGTGCCGGCAGCGCAACCAGGCCCTGTACGAGATCGGCCAGGATGTGCTGAGGGAATACGAATCGCTGGGCGTGGCCGGTGCGCTGCGCCGCCGCCAGCCGTTCGCCGCCCAGTCACGCGCCCGCTATGAGCAGTGGGCGCAGGCGCAGGGCGACCGCCTTTACGAAAACAGGGTGGGCGCGCGTGCGCTGCCTCCGGCAACGTCCAAGGACACCGACACCACACGTCGTGCAACAGGAGAAAAGGATGAGCCGTCGCAAGTTGTTCCAGGGCCCGGACGCTGACCACACCCTGCTGGGCAAGGGCCCGGCCTATGTGTCGGTGGAAGGGCTGCGCCAGCACCTGGCCGAGTTCCTGCTGTATGCCGGTCGCCCGGTGGTGATCATGCGCGGGCGCAGCGAGGTGGGCTATTTCCTGCCGGCGCGCTGCTGGCGCGAACGTGACGATGATCCGTTGGCGGCCAGCGCTACCGATGACCTGCTCGATGCCGCCGGGTTCCAGGCCGAGGACATCCAGCGTTCGGAACAGGAGTTCGCGCAGATGCGCCAGCGCACCGTGCTGCACGCCCGGCGCGCACCGCCGCGCTGATGTCCCCGGGGGCCGCCCGGCGGCCGCGGGGCTGGGCGTGCCTTCACGGCTCTTCTACAATGTCCCGGCGGACCGCCGCCATCACGCCCATCATTCCCCGGTCCGGCCTTGGCATGCCTTATGTCCCCCAATGCCCTGGCGTTGGTTGAACTGCTGATCCGCGAACGGCGCGCGCTGTTCCGCTTCATCGCCCGCTACCTGGACCCGGCCAGCACCGAGGACACGCTGCAGAACCTGTACCTGAAGGCGAGCAGCGTGCCCGGCGACCCGCCGATCCTGGAGCCGCGGGGGTACCTGTACCGCATGGCCTACCACCATGCGCTCAACCGCAGCCAGGCCGAGGCGCGCGAGCGGCGTGCGCTGGCCGAATTCGCCGCCGACCTGGGCGAGCTCGCAGCGGACGGGGAGGCCACCGCCCTGGACCAGGCACAGCTGCGCGAGATCACCCAGACCATCCTGGCGCTGCCGCCGCAGGTGCGCGAGTGTTTCGTGCTCAACCGTTACCTGGGCCTGACCGAGCGCGAGATCGCCGCGCGGCTGGGCCTGTCCAAGAGCGTGGTCGGCAAGTACGTGCTGCGCGCGGCGCTGCTGGTGCAGCAGCAACAACAAGGGGGGCGCTGATGGCATGCAATTGCCGTGGGCAGATTGCGCCCGCAGTTGTCTCAATGGAAAAGGGCACCCGCAGTGGGTGCAGCAGGCCATACGCATGACCACGTCCGAACCCTCGCCGCGTCAGGCCAGGCAGGCGTTGCGCTGGGTAATACGGTGCAGTGCCGGCGCCTTGCCGCCGCGCCAGCACGCCGCCCTGCAGCGTTGGCTGCGTGCCGACCCGCGCCACCTGCGCGCCTGGCAGCAGCAGGCCGCCTTCTGGAACCGGCTTGATGCGGCTGGCCCTGAGGTGCTGGCGGCACTGCCGGCGTTGACTGCCGACACCCAGGGCGCCCGCCCGCTGCGCCCCCGCTGGCGCATGGGCTGGCTGGCGGCTGCCGCCGCCCTGGTGCTGCTGGTGGGCGCTGCCCCCCAGGCCTGGATGATCGCCCGCAGTGATGTCCGCAGTGGCAGCGCACCGCGCAGCGTGGTGCTGGCCGATGGCAGCCAGGTGGTGCTCGATGCGGGTAGCGCGCTGGCGGTGGATCTGCAGGACGACACCCGCATGCTGCGGCTGCTGCGCGGGCGGGCCTGGTTCGCGGTGGCGCACGAGCGGCGCCCGTTCGTGGTCGAGGCCGGTGGCGGCCGGGTGCGTGACATCGGCACCGCGTTCAGCGTGGGCCTGCACGACGATGCGGTGCTGACCCAGGTCAGCCAGGGTGAAGTGGAGGTGGCGCCGGGCAAGGTGCCCGCCGCGCGCCTGCATGCCGGCCAGTCGCGCACCTTCCGTGACGGCCAGTGGCGCGAAGCGCTGGTGCTGCTGCCGCCCGAAGCGGTCGCGCCCTGGCGGCGCGGCGAAGTGGGCATCGACAACCTGCCGGCCGCGCAGGCCATCGCCGAACTGGCCCGTTACCGCGCCGCACCGGTCTGGGTGCTGGGCGGGCGGCGCGCGTGCGGGTCAGTGGCCTGTTCCACCTGGACCAGGCCGATGCGGGCATCGACGCGGTGGCGGCGCAGGCGGGCCTGCGCGTGGAACGCCTGCCGGGCGGGGTGCTGCTGCTGCGATGAAAAAAAACTAGAACAAGTGTGGGCAGACCCGCTTCCGGGTTGTCTGTATTGATGTAGCCAGAGCGAAACCACGTTTCTCCTCAAGCCAGCCGAGCCACCGCCACCCGATGTGCCGGTGGGCCCGTTTTCCTTGAGGAGTCCTGTTCATGCCGTCTCCGGCAGTTGCCCACCGTCGTACCGCCACCGTCCTGGCCGTGGCCATCGCCACCGCCCTGTTGCCTGACCTGGTGCCCGCTGCGCAGGCACAGGCGGCACCGGCCGATGCCGGCCACGCCTTCAACCTGCCGGCGCAGCCGCTGGACGACGCCCTGCGTGCCTTCGGCCGCACAGCCGGCGAACAGGTGGTGTTCCGCAGCGAACTGGTGGCGGGCCGTCGCTCACCGCCGGTGCAGGGCCAGTACAGCGGGGCGCAGGCGCTGCAGCAGCTGCTGGCCGGCAGCGGGCTGCGCGCGCAGCAGGGCCGTGATGGCACCTGGACGCTGGCACCGGGTGCGGGCGTGCAGGCCGGCGATGGCGTGGTGGTCACCGATACCCTGAGCGTGGGCGGCACCGCCCAGCAGCGTGGGGGTGCCGCGCGCGACCAGCGCGGCTATGACGATGTGTACGACCTGGATTTCACCACCGGCTATTCCGGCCGCGACCGTGTCGAGCGTTACCGGGGCTCCAACCCGGCCGACGTGGTCAAGGACCTGGTAGGGGTGTTCAGTGGTGATGCGCGCAACAGTGGTGCGCTGGACCTGAACATCCGTGGCATCCAGGGCCCCGGCCGCGTGCCGGTCAGCATCGATGGCGGCGAGCAGGCGCTGACCGTGTGGCGCGGCTACAACGGCGTCAGCAACCGCAACTACATCGATCCCAACCTGATCGGCAGCGTGCAGGTCATCAAGGGGCCCGCGCAGGTGCGCGATGTGCACAGCGGCATCGGCGGCGCACTGGTCATCAAGACGCTGGACGTGGATGACATCGTGCCCGAGGGCGAGCGCTTCGGCGGTGAGCTGAAGATCGAAGGCAGCAGCAACGCCGTCGCCCCCCAGCTGCCGCGCCTGCATACCGGCCAGGACTACCGCAGCGTGCCGGGGTTCCCGCAGGCATCACCCTCGGCGCCCTATGCCGACAGCACGCTGCTGGTGCCGGTGCGCTCGCGTGGCGCGGAAACCAATGTCTTCGACGGTGAAGACCAGGCCTGGCGCCTGGCGCTGGGCCTGCGTGGCGACAACGTGGACCTGATGGCCGCCTATGCCTGGCGCAAGCGCGGCAACTACTTCTCCGGCAAGAAGGGCACGGCCTATTACGACCAGGATCCGCGCGAACAGTTCGAATACCAGGGGCTGGATTACATCACCACGCTGGCACGCTATTTCAAGCCCGGTGACGAGGTGCCAAACACGTCCAGCGAGCAGGAATCCTGGCTGCTGAAGGCCACCTGGCAGATCAACGATGACCAGCAGCTGCGGGCGACCTGGCGGCACACGCTGTCGCACTATGGCGAGATCATGCCGTCGCGCATCCTGTCCGCGCCGGATTACGGGCGCATCCAATGGCCGCTCAGCCGTGTCGATGCCGATGCCTGGAACCTGGAATACCACTGGCAGCCCGCCGGCAGCCGCTGGCTGGACCTGCGCGCCAACCTGTGGCGCACCGAAACGGTCAGCGATACCTACACCGCCGGTGGCTTCCCCAATTTCGCCAGCAACCCGGCCATCACGCCCGGTGCCAACCCGATCCTGCGCAACACGGCGCTGGCCAATGCCCGCAATGACCGCACCGGGCTGACCCTGAGCAACCGCTTCGCCCTGCATTCCACCCTGGACCTGACCGTCGGCGGCAACTGGCAGTTCGAAAAGCTGCGCTCGGGCGATACCTACTTCGGTGTCAGCGACGGCTGGCGCATGTACCCGCGTGCCGGCCGTCGCCAGGAAGGCGAGGGCTACATGACCCTGGAATGGCGTCCGGTCGATTTCCTCACCCTCAGCGCGGGCGTGCGCTACGCGCGCTACTGGGCCTTCGATGATTTCCTGCAGGCGCACCCGGAACTGCTCACCCGCGCGGTGTACCCCAAGGAAGCCCGCTACCGGGTCAACGAACTGCCGCCGCGCCCGGACAGCCTGCAGGGCGAGATCGACGCGCTGGAAGCCCAGCGCGCCTTCTGGGAAAGCATCGGCATGGGCTTCATCGTCGATGACCTGCTGAAGAACCTGCTGGTGAAGTACGAAACGCCGATCCAGGTCGAGCATGGCATCCCGTGGCAGCCTGATGCCAACGGCAACTACAGCCGCGCCACCAACCCGTGCCTCAATGGCCAGGTCGCTGCGATCCCGGGCCTGCTGCCGGTGCAGGGCGCCAACATCTTCTGCACGATCCAGAGCGGCGCCGCGCAGGCCGTGGAAGGCCGCAATGACCGCAAGCGCGATCATGCCTGGCTGCCGAACTTCTCGGCCACCGTGCATTTCTCGCCCGACGCCCGCGCCTACTTCCGCTACAACGAGGCAGTGCGCTTCCCCAGCATGTTCGAAAGCACCATCGCCTTCTCCAGCAGCCTCAATCCGCTGTACCCGCTCAAGCCCGAACACGCCTACAGCTATGAAGTGGGTTACGTGCACAACCTGGCCGCACTGTTCGGGGACAGCGCCGATGCGGACGTGAAGCTGGCCTATTTCGTGCACAAGACGCGCAACGTGATCGAGCGCGATGCGAACTTCCTGTTCGACAACCTGGACAAGCAGACCATCCGTGGCGCCGAACTGCAGGCACGCTTCGACAACCGCCGCTTCTTCACCGACCTGGGCATCAGCCGCACGCTGGAAAACAAGGTGTGTGATGAAAGCATGGCGGTGCAGATGGATGCCATCCGCGGGCAGGTGCCCAACTGCGTGCAGGACGGCTTCGTCAGCGGCTATCTGTTGACCCAGGCCATTCCCAAGCTGTCGATCAACTGGTCGGTCGGTACCCGCCTGTTCGACGAACGCCTGGAGCTGGGCAGCCGCATCGTGCACTACCAGCGCCATGAGAACCCCGATCTGCAGGCCTACCGTGACCGCCTGCTCAGTGGGGTCGGCGGCCTGCTCTGGCAGAACGTGCCGTTCACCTGGGGAAACATCACCACCGTGGATGCCTATGCACGGTGGCGCATCAACGACCACGCCACGGTCGAACTGGTGGGCACCAACCTGGGCAACCGCTACTACGTCGACCCGGCCACCCGTTCCACGCTGCCGGCGCCGGGTCGCACGCTCAAGCTGGGCGTGACCGCGCGCTTCTGAGCCTTCCCCTGTTTTCCGTGTTGTACCCGTAGTTCCCTCAACCCAAGGAGCAATCCCATGAACATGATCTCCCGTTCCGTACTGGCCGCGGCCGCCACCCTGGCCCTGGCCGGTGCCGCCCATGCAGCCGACATCGTCGGTGCGGCCAGCCCGGCCACCGACGCCCAGCTGTACATCAAGGTCGGTGCCTCGGAAGTCAACGGTGGCCCGCACACCGCCGGCAAGGCCGGTATCGGCGTCGGCACGGTCTCCAATGCCAAGCCGGTCGATTTCCAGGGCCTGAGCAGCTACTCGGTGCCCACCACCGTCAATGGCGTGACCGTGCGTACCCTGGCCATGCCGATCACCGGCACCCCGGGCAACCACTCGGGCATGGGCCACTTCAACTTCGTCAAGGTCGGCAGCGGCGATGTGTGGTTCGGCGAATGGTCCAAGGACGGCGCCGCCGGTGGCTTCAACAACCGCCAGGTGTACTTCGCCGGTGACCGCGCCGGCACCACGCTGCCCAGCGGTACCGCAACCTACGCGGTGGCCGGCCTGAACAAGTTCAACGGCAGCAACCTGCTCAGCGGTACCTTCGTGGCCAACTTCGGCAACGGCACGCTGGTCGGCGGCCTCAGCGGTGGCGGCCAGACCCTGTCGGTCAACGCCGCCATCAACAGTGCCGATGCGTCCTTCGCCGGCAGCGCGGTGGCCAATGGTTCGGTCAACGGCAGCAGCAAGGGCCAGTTCTTCGGCGCCAATGCGGCGGCCCTGGCCGGCATCGCCACCTTCGCCGGCAACAGCCAGTACGACACCGCCTTCGGCGGCACCAAGAACTGAGTGAACTGAGCGCCCCAGCCGGGGCCGGGCAGGGACAAGCCGCGCTTCGCCAGTCCCTGCATCCCCGGTGGCCTTCCCATGATCCCATTCCGAATTTTTCCGTGCTGCGTACTGCTGGCCGCCGCCGGTGCCTGCCTGCCTGCGCAGGCGCAGCAGGACGATCTGCGCCGCGTGCTGGAGCAGGGCGCCGAACAGCGCCACCAGCAACAGGACCAGCAGCGCCTGCAGCAGGCCGATGGCGAGCGCCCGACGTTGACCATCGATGGCCAACCCTACCGCGTCGAACGCACGGTGGACGACCTCGGCCAGGCACTGTACCTGTCGCTGCAGCACCAGCAATGGCAGGCCGCGCAGCGCTTCCTGGACGAGTACGTGCAGCTGCCGGGCCATGACCCGCTGCTGCGCCACTATGCACAGGGCGCCGTGGCACGCGTGGCCGGGCATCACCACCAGGCGGCCCGTGAGTTCGAGGCCGTGCTGGCGGCCCAGCCGGATTTCCTGCCAGCACGGCTGGAGCTGGCGCGCGTGCTGGCCGAAGACCAGCGCGACCGCGAAGCCATTGCCCTGTTCACCGCCATCGCCGCGCAGATCGATGCCCGCGATGCCACCACCGAAGGCGTACGCGCGCGCGTGCAGGGGTACCTGCAGGCGCTGCAGGCACGCCAGCGCTGGAAGGGGGCCATCGCGGCCGGCCCGGCCTGGAGTGACAACATCAACCGCAGTTCGGCCAGCCGCACCTGCCTGCTGGGCGATGGCGCGGGCAGCTGCCTGATCGAACGGCGCCTGCCCGATGCGCAGGCCGCCGCGGGCCTGGACTACGACGCCAACCTTGAACGCCGCCTGCCGCTGTCCGGCCACCATGGCCTGTATGTGCGCGGGCTGGCCTATGGGCAGGCGTGGCGCGGCTACGCCAGCTACAACGAAACCAACGCCAGCGTGCAGGCCGGTTACAGCTGGCGCAGTGCACGGCAGACCCTGCAGCTTGCGCCCAGCTTCGACTACCAGGGCTGGGGCAACCACGCCCTGTACGGTGCGGCCGGCGTGCATGGCGAATGGTCGTATGCCATCGATGCCTCAACGCTGGTCAAGCTGGAGGCGGACTGGAAGCGCCAGCGTTACCGCCAGCGAGCCCTGGCCGACAACTACGATGGCGACCTGCGTGCGCTGTACGCCACCTGGTTCCGCGCACTGAACCCCCGCTGGACCGTGTTTGCCGGCGTGGATCTGGCCGACAGCGGCGCCGCGCTGGACAGCAACGGTTACCTGCAGCGTGGCCTGCGGCTGGGCACGGCGCGGCAGTGGCCAGGCACCACGGCCACGGTGTTCGTGTCGTTGCGCGAGCGCCGCCATGATGCCTGGGCGCCGTTGCTGGAGGCACGCCGCCACGACCACGAACAGAACCTGATCGCCATCGTGCGCAGCGAACGCCTGGCCGTGGCCGGGCTGGTGCCCAGCCTGAGCGTGCGCTACACGCGCGTGGCCAGCAATGTCGATTGGCTGTACGCCTATGACCGCAGCCTGGTCAGCCTGAAATGGGAGCGCCCGTTCTGATGCAGGCACGTTGCGTGTTGTTTTCCGCCACCACCGGAGGCCGCTGATGCCCACCGACACCCCCGCCGCCGCACCCGCGGCACCCACCCGCGCCGAGGGCCTGAAGGCCGCCACGCGCCTGACCCATGACCGCCTGGACCAGCGCATCATGGCCGCGCGCATTTTCGACGACCGCGAGCGCTTTGCCGGCTTCCTGCGCATGCAGTACCGCTTCCACCGCGATATCGAAGCGCTGTATGCCCTGCCAGCCCTGCAGGCGCTGCTGCCGGACCTGGCGCAGCGCTCGCGGCTGGCGCGCATCGCCCAGGACCTGGCCGACCTCGGCCAGCCACTGCCACCGGCGGCGGCGCCGCGCCTGGCCAGTGATGCCGCAGTGCCCACCGCGCTGGGCTGGCTGTACGTCGCCGAGGGTTCCAACCTCGGTGGCACGCTGCTGTACAAGCTGGCCGCAGCGCTGGGCCTGGATGCGCGCTTCGGTGCGCGCCATCTGGCCGCCCACCCGGAAGGTGCGGCGCGGCACTGGCGCGCGTTCACCACGGCATTGAACACGCTGGTGCTGCCGCCGGACCAGGAGCAGGCGATGGTGGCCGGCGCGCAGGCCGCGTTTGCCGCCGTCAACGCATACGTGGCAGAGGAGCTGCCATGAGCGGGTACGCCAGGACGAACGCGGGGTGGGGCGGCGGGGCCGGGGAGTGTCCCGTGCCGCCCCGCGGCCCGGCAGCGGCAGGGAGGTCGCACTGATGGCCATGGTGGTGGCCGCCGGGGCCCTGACGCCGTGGCAGATGTACCTGCAGGCCGATGCCGTGGTGAAGACGGTGATGCTCGGTCTGGCAGTGGCGTCGCTGGCCACCTGGACGGTGCTGCTGGCCAAGCAGTGGGAACTGCGCGGCCAGCGCCGGCAGGTACAGGCGGCCATCGCCGCCCTGCGGCACGCCCGCGACTGGCCACAGGCCTGCACTGAGCCCGCCCTGCAGCAGGGTGTGGCCGGGCAACTGCTGCATGCCGCGCAGGACGAACTGGAACAGTCGGCCGATCTGGCGCATGTGCAGGGCGTGGCCCCGCGCCTGGCCTCGCGGCTGCACCGCATCGAACTGGCGGCGCTGCGGCGCTGGCGGGTAGGCACTGGCGTGCTGGCCACGGTGGGCGCGGTGGCACCGTTCGTCGGCCTGTTCGGTACGGTGTGGGGCATCATGAACAGCTTCGTCGGCATCGCCGCCAGCCACAGCAGCAGTCTGGCGGTGGTGGCCCCCGGCATTGCCGAAGCGCTGCTGGCCACGGCCATGGGCCTGGTCGCGGCCATTCCGGCGGTGGTGATCTACAACCACCTGGGCCGCCGCATCACCGTGCTGCGCGCCGAACTGGGCGATGCCAGCGCGGCGCTGCAGCAGCGGGTATCGCGCGAACTGGACCGGCCCAGCGCGGAGCGTGCCGATGCACCTGCCTGAGGGAAACGATGATGACGACACCGCACTGCCCGAGCAGCACGACATCAATGTCACGCCGTTCATCGACGTGATGCTGGTCCTGCTGATCATCTTCATGGTGGCCGCACCGCTGAGCACGGTGGACATCGCCGTGCAGCTGCCCGCCAGCCGCACCGCCGCGGCGACCCCGCCGGACCCCCCGCTGCAGCTGGCGTTGTCCGCCGACGGCAGCCTGCGCCTGCAGCAGCAGGTGGTCGCGCCGGGGGACCTTGGCCGTCTGCTGGATGCGCGCAGTGGCGGCGACCGCAACCGCAGCGTGCTGCTGGCGGCCGATCGCCAGGTGGCCTACCAGCAGGTGATTGCCGTGCTGGATCAGCTGCGCATGCAGGGCTACCTGCGTGTCGGCCTGGTCGCGCAGGATGCTGCTGCGCCGTGAGCGCTGCACCGTCGCGGCACTGGGCCATCGCCGCGCTGCTGGCCACGCTGCTGCACGCGGCCGTGATCGCCATGCTGCTGTGGCCCACGCACGATCGCGTGCCCCTGCCCGCAACTGCGGCGGTGCGCATGGTGATGCTGGTACCGGCCGAGACGGTTCAGGCGCCACCGGCCGCCGACACGCCGTTGCCGGTGGGGCCGCCGGTGCCGCAGGGGCGGCCGGCCGAGGCCGAGGCCGCCGTGTTGCCAGCGCCGGTGTCGGTGCGCAGCACGGTACCGGCCACCGCCGTGCCGCCGGTGCCGGCGGCCGCCGACGGCGAGCTCGCGGTGGCGGCAGGCGCCGCGCCGGCATCCGCTGCGCCGGGCGCCGAGCAGGCCACCGCGCCACCGGCCAGTGCCGCCGCGCCGGGGCCGCAGGTGCAGGCCCCGCGTGACAGCAGCGGCAGTGGCCTTCAGGCCATGGCGCGCTGGCAGGCCCAGCTGCTGGGGCACCTGGAGCGGCACAAGCGCTACCCGCGGCAGGCCCAGCGCCGCCGCGAACAGGGCGTGGCCGATGTGCAGTTCGCGGTGGACCGGCACGGACAGGTCAGCGCGATCCGTCTGCTGCAGGGCAGTGGCGTTGCCGCACTGGATGCCGAAACCCTGGCCGTGGTGCAGCGTGCGCAGCCGGTGCCGCCGCCCCCGGCCGGCGTGCCGGGTGATCCGGTGCAGGTGGTGGTACCGGTGGAATTCTTCCTCGACCGCCGTTGAGATGGGCTGGGCGCGGCACCGAACCTGACAGGATTGTCAGGCGGCTGACAGCGTGATGCTGGCCGCCAGGCGGGAGCATGGTGCCCTGCCAGCGATCCCACGCTGGCCCCGGACCGGACCTGCCCGATGCCCATGCCCGATGTTTCCGCCCTGCTGCGCCGCCGTCGCCCACTGCTGGCCAGCGTGTTGCTGCTGGCCCTGCTGCTGGGGTTCCTGTTCCATGGCGCGTCGCGCACCGATGCGCAGCCCAGCACGGCGCCGCCACCGGTGCCGGTGGTGACCACCCGGGTCGAGCAGCGCGATGTGGCGCATTGGCGCAATGGCATCGGCACCGTGCAGTCGCTGCAGAGCGCGGTGCTGCGCCCGCAGGTGGATGGCGTGCTGACCGAGGTGCTGTTCGAGGAAGGGCAGAAAGTGCAGCGTGGCCAGCTGCTGGCCCGCATCGACGACCGCGCCATCCGGGCCGACCTGGGCGGTGCGCAGGCCGCGCTGTCGCGTGACCAGGCCACGCTGCAGGCCGCGCGTTCGGACCTGGCGCGGCTGCAGCACCTGTCCGGCGACCAGCTGGTGTCGCGGCAGATGCTGGAACAGCAGGCCGCCACGGTGAAGCAGCTGCAGGCCACCGGCAACGGCAACCAGTCGGCGGTGGATGCGGCCCGGGTGCAGCTGTCGTACACGCGCATCGTCTCGCCGCTGGACGGCCGTATCGGGCTGCGCCAGGTGGACCCGGGCAACCTGGTACGGGCCAGCGATACCCAGGGCCTGGTGACGGTGCAGCAGACCGATCCCATTTCCGTGGTGTTCCCGCTGCCACAGGATGCGCTGCCGCAGCTGCGCGCGGCGCTGGCGGCCGGCCCGGTCGCGGTGCAGGCACTGGATCGCGATGGTGGCCAGCTGCTGGCCGAAGGCACCCTGCGGGTGATCGACAACCAGGTGGAAGAGGCCTCCGGCACCGTGCGCCTGCGCGCGTCCTTCGGCAACGCCGATGACCGCCTGTGGCCCGGCCAGCTGGTCAGCGTGCGGGTGCTGGCCGGCCGCAGCCGCGCGGCGCTGGTGCTGCCGCCCGAAGCCGTGCTGCGTGGCGTGGACGGCAGCTTCGTCTACCGTGTCGAGGCTGATGGCAGGGCGCAGCCGGTGCCGGTAGAGGCCGGCGCACAGGGTGACGGGGCGGTGGTGGTCCGTGGCGCGCTGAAGGTGGGCGACGTGGTGGTGCGTGATGGCCAGTCGCGGCTGCGCCCGGGCAGCGCGGTGGCCGAAGCCCGGCCGGCGGCAGCGACCAGCACGCGCGGGGCGGCACCGTGACCGCGCGGGTATCGCTGTCGTCCTGGTTCATCCGGCACCCGGTGGCGACCACGCTGCTGACCCTGGCGGTGGTGCTGCTGGGCGTGGCGGCCTTGCCGCGCTTGCCCATCGCGCCGCTGCCGGAAGCCGAATTCCCCACCTTGCGCGTCAGTGCCAGCCTGCCGGGGGCCAGCGCCGAAACCATGGCCTCGGCCGTGGCCACGCCGCTGGAAACCCAGCTGACCGGCGTGCCGGGCATCATCGAAATGACGTCCAGCAGCGCCCTGGGCAGCACATCCATCACGCTGCAGTTCACCCTGGAAAAGGACATCGACACCGCCGCGCAGGAAGTCCAGGCCGCCATCAATGCCGCGGCCGGGCGCCTGCCCAGCGATCTGCCGAACCTGCCGACCTGGCGCAAGATGAACCCGGCCGACAGCCCGTTGCTGGTGCTGAGCATGGTGTCATCGCAGATGCCGCTGACCGAACTGAGCGATCTGGCTGAAACCCGGCTGGCGCGTGCGATCAGCCAGATCAGCGGGGTATCGGAAGTGGCCATCGTCGGCCAGCGCCGGCCCGCCATCCGCATCCAGGCCCAACCCGAGCGCCTGGCGGCCATGGGGATGACCCTGTCCGACCTGCGCAGCGTTGCCCAGGCCGCCAGCGTCAACCAGGCCAAGGGGGCGCTGGTCAGCGACCGCAGCCTGTCCACCTTCGACGCCAACGACCAGCTGTTCGACGCGCAGGCCTACCGCACGCTGGTGGTGGCCTACCGCAACGGTGCGCCGGTACATCTGGGCGATGTCGCAACCGTGGAAAACGGCGCGGAAAATGCCTATGCGCAGGCCTGGCCGAACGGGCAGACCGGCGTTGGCCTGATCATCAGCCGCCAGCCCGGCGCGAACATCGTGCGTACCACCGATGCGGTGCTGGCCGCGCTGCCGGAACTGCGCGCCACGCTGCCGGCCAGTGTCGATGTGGAGGTGCTCAACGACCGCACCCGCACCATCCGTGCCTCCCTGCACGAAGTGGAGCTGACCCTGGTGCTGGCCATCGTGCTGGTGGTGCTGGTGATGGGCCTGTTCCTGCGCCAGCTGTCGGCCACGCTGATCGTGGGCGCCGTGCTGGTCGTGTCCCTGGTGGCGACGTTCGCGGCGATGTACGTGGCCGGGTTCAGCCTGAACAACCTGACCCTGGTGGCGCTGGTGGTGGCCGTGGGCTTCGTCGTCGACGATGCCATCGTGGTGGTGGAGAACATCCACCGCCACCGCGAAGCCGGGCTCGGGCCGGTGGAGGCGGCGCTGCAGGGGGCCGGCGAGATCGGTTTCACGGTGGTGTCGATCAGCCTGTCGCTGATCGCCGCGTTCATCCCGCTGCTGTTCATGGACGGTGTAGTGGGGCGCCTGTTCGCCGAATTCGCGCTGACCATGACCGTGGCCATCCTGATCTCCATCGTGGCCTCGCTCACGGTCGCACCGATGATGGCCGCGCACCTGATGAAGCGCATGCCCGTGCACCACGAGGGCCAGGCGACGCTGGCCACGCGCCTGCTGGCCGGGTACGACCAGAGCCTGCAATGGGCACTGGGCCACCCGAAGACGGTACTGCTGGGCTTTGCCGCCACCGTGGCCGTGGCGGTGGCGTCCTACGTGTGGATTCCCAAGGGCTTCTTTCCGCTGCAGGACACCGCGTTCGTGGTTGTCACCACCGAAGCGGCGCAGGACATCGGCTACGAGGAAATGGTGGCCAAGCACAAGCAGCTTGAACGCATCGCCGCCGATGATCCGGCGCTGCTGGCCTACAACCATGCCGTGGGTGCCGTCGGCGGCAGCCAGACGCTGTCCAACGGCCGCTTCTGGTTCATCCTCAAGGACCGCGGCGACCGTGATGTGGACGTGCACGCCTTCATCGACCGCATGCGTGCCAAGCTGTCGGCGGTGCCGGGCATCGCGGTGTACATGCGTGCCGCGCAGGACATCAACATCGGTGCCGGGCCTTCGCGCACGCAGTACCAGTACGCACTGCGCGGGCAGTCCAGCGGCGAGCTGTCGGCGTGGGCCGAACGGCTGACCGCGCGGCTGCGGGCCCTGCCACAGCTGCGTGATGTGTCCAACGACCAGCAGATCGGCGCCAGCGTCACCCGGCTGGAGATCGACCGTACCGCGGCCGCGCGGTTCGGGCTGAGCGCCCGGGACATCGACCAGGTGCTCTACGATGCCTTCGGGCAGCGCCAGATCAATGAATTCCAGACCGAGACCAACCAGTACAAGGTCATCCTGGAAGTCGCTCCTGGCCAACTGGGCAATGTCGATGCGCTGGCCTATTTCCACCTGCGCTCGCCGCTGAGCGGGCAGATGGTGCCGTTGTCGGCGGTGGCCCGCGTGCAGCCGCCGCGCAACGGCCCGGTGACCATCAACCACAACGGCATGCTGCCGGCGGTCAACCTGTCCTTCAACCTGGCCCCGGGCGTGGCGTTGGGCGATGCGGTGGCGCTGGTGGAACGCGAGCAGGCGCAGATCGGCATGCCGGCCAGCATCAGCGGCCGTTTCCAGGGGACCGCGCAGGCATTCCAGGAATCGCTGGCCAGCCAGCCGATGCTGATCCTGGCCGCGCTGCTGGCGGTCTACATCATCCTGGGCGTGCTGTACGAAAGTTTCGTGCACCCGCTGACCATCCTGTCCACGCTGCCCTCGGCCGGCATCGGCGCGGTGCTGATGCTGTGGCTGTGGGGGCTGGATTTCTCGATCATGGCACTGATCGGCATCGTGCTGCTGATCGGCATCGTCAAGAAGAACGGCATCCTGATGGTCGACTTCGCGCTGGATGCGCAGCGCCGGCGGGGCCTGTCACCGCGGCAGGCCATCCACGAGGCCTGTCTGACCCGGTTCCGGCCGATCATGATGACCACCCTGGCGGCGTTGCTGGGGGCCATTCCGCTGATGATCGGCTTCGGTACCGGCTCGGAGCTGCGCCAGCCGCTGGGCGTGGCGGTGGTGGGAGGGCTGCTGATCAGCCAGGTGCTGACGCTGTACAGTACCCCGGTCATTTACCTGGCCCTGGACCGCCTGTTCCTGCAGCGCCGACGCGAGCGCAGGGCGATGGCCGGGGCCGCCGCGGCGGAGCCCGGATGAAGCTGTTGATCGTCGAAGATGAAAGCAAGACCGCCCATTACCTGCGCACCGGCCTGGGTGAGCAGGGCTGGGCGGTGGACCTGGCCGCCGATGGCATCAGCGGCCTGCACCTGGCGCGCGAACTGGACTACGACGTGATCGTGCTGGATGTGATGCTGCCGGGCATGGATGGCTTCAGCGTGCTGCGCGAGCTGCGCCGCAGCAAGCAGACCCCGGTGATCATGCTGACCGCCCGCGACCGCGTGGATGACCGCGTGCATGGCCTGGGGCAGGGGGCCGATGACTACCTGGTCAAGCCGTTTTCCTTCATCGAACTGCTGGCGCGGCTGCAGGCGCTGGTGCGCCGTGGCCGCCAGCAGGAACCCACCGAACTGCAGGTGGGCGACCTGCAGGTGAACCTGCTGGCGCGCCGCGCGTTCCGTGACGGCAACCGGCTGGACCTGACCGGCAAGGAGTTCGCCCTGCTGGCCCTGCTGGCGCAACGGCGTGGGCAGATCCTGTCAAAGACGCTGATCGCCGCGCAGGTGTGGGACATCAACTTCGACAGCAACACCAACGTGGTGGAAGTGGCGATCAAGCGCCTGCGCAGCAAGATCGACGGCCCCTACGCACGGCGCCTGCTGCACACCGTGCGCGGCATGGGCTATGTGCTGGAAGTGCGTGAAGGCGAGGAGGAGCCGCGCGCATGAGGCTGTCCATCGCACAACGGCTGGCGCTGATGTTCGCGCTGGCGGCGCTGCTGGTGTTCACCCTGCTCGGGTTCGGCGTGTACAGCGTGCTGGAACGGCAGGTGATGCGCTACCAGCGCGCCGAGCTGGAAACCAAGCTGCATTCGGTCAGTGGCAGCGTGGCCATGTGTGATTCGCAGGTGCGCTGGGCCAAGGTGCGCGAGAAGGTCGCCAACCTGATTTCCGGCGACCGCGATACCCAGGTCTGGGCGTGGAGCCCGGACGCCAATTTCCGCATTGGCGATGCCCCGCCCAGCGTGCGCGCGGCCGGGCGCGGTGACGGCGGCATGGGCACCCTGGCCCGTGGCAGCGAGCAGCTGCGCACGCTGCACCACCACGTGCCCGGCCACGGCGAGCGGCCGGCGGTGGACCTGTGGATCGGCATCGACGATGAACCCTATGCGCAGGCGCTGCAGCGCTTCAGCTGGGCCTTGTGGGTGGCCGGCGTACTGGGCGTGCTGCTGGTGGCGGGGCTGGGGTACTGGATCGCGCGGCTGGGCCTGCGGCCCTTGCGGGCGCTGTCCAACGAGGCACGGGCGCTGAGCCCGCAGCGGCTGTCGCAGCGGTTGCGGGCCACGGCGCTGCCGGCGGAGCTGGGCCACCTGACCCATGCCTTCAACGGCGCGCTGGACCGGCTGGAAGCGGCCTACACCCGTCTGGATGGCTTCAATGCCGATGTGGCGCACGAGCTGCGCACGCCGCTGGCCAACCTGATGGGCCAGACCCAGGTGGCGCTGTCGCGCCCGCGCGATCGCGATGCATTGCAGGAGGTGCTGCAATCCAACCTGGAGGAACTGGAACGGCTGCGGGCGATCGTCAACGACATGCTGTTCCTGTCGCGGGCCGGGCAGGGCGACATCGCCGTGGACACGCGCCAGCTGCAGCTGGCCGACGAGGTGGCCAAGGCGGGTGAGTTCCTCGAATTCCTGTTCGAGGAGGCGCAGCTTGGCCTGCGCATCGAGGGGGATGCCCAGGCCTGCATCGACCCGTCACTGTTCCGGCGGGCGCTGACCAACCTGCTGCACAACGCCGTGCAACACGCACAGCCGGGCAGCGACGTACGGGTGCTGCTGACCAGCGAAGGCCAGGGCGCGCGCATCGCGGTGGTGAACCAGGGAAGGGAGATCGCCGGCGAGCACCTGCCGCTGCTGTTCGAGCGTTTCTACCGCGTCGATGCGGCACGGGAGTACCAGGGCGAGCGGCATCATGGCCTGGGGCTTTCCATCGTCAAGGCCATCGCCGCCCTGCACGGGGGCGAGGTGTTCGCCAGCAGCGCCGGCGGGCAGACCACGGTGGGGTTCGGGGTGGCGCGCCGGGCACCTGCATGACCACCGCCAAGGGCGCGTGATGAACGCACCGGTTGCCCGTGCGGCGGCCGTCACGTCCTCTTGGCGGTGGCTTCGCGCACGCTGTACCGGCAGCCGCTGACCATGGTGACAGCAGGCACGACCGGAGGAAGGCGCGTGAGTGATCGCGGCAACAGCGAGGAAGTGCTGCAGGGTGTCCGGGTGCTGGTGGCCGAAGATGAATTCGCCATCGCGATGTTCCTGGTCGAGTACCTGCAGCTGAAGGGTGCGCAGGTGGTGGGCCCGGCAGGCGACCTGCGGGCGCTGGGCGTGCTGCTGGATGGAAACGTGGTGGATGTAGCGCTGCTGGACATCAACCTCGGCGGCGAACAGGTCTATCCGCTGGCCGATCGGCTCAGCGAGGCGGCCATTCCGTTCCTGCTCACCTCCGGCTACGACGACAACATTCCGGTGCGTTTCGCCCAGGCGCCCCGTTGCCCCAAGCCGTACCGTATCGATGTACTGGCCCAGCAGCTGGCCGGGCTGGTGGCCAAGGGGGGTGGCCGGGCGCATGTTGCCTGATCCGGCGGGCATGGCCAGCCAGGCCGGTGCTTCCGGGCCCCAGCCGCCACCGGCAGGCATGCATGGGGCTGTGCGGGCCGCCGGCGCTGGCGGCATGGCCCTGCGCATTGCCGGCTTCGACTGGTCGGGCACGGCGCTGGGCCCGCGCACGGGCTGGCCCCCGCACCTGCGCGCGAGCGTGGACCTGATGCTGGCCCATGGCTTCCCGATGATCGTGCTGTGGGGGCCGGATCTGGTGCAGCTGTACAACGATGGCTATGCCCAGATCCTGGCCGACCGGCATCCGGGCGGGCTGGGCCAGGCCACCGCCGCGTGCTGGCCCGAGGTGTGGCACATCAACGGGCCGATCTATGAACGGGTGTGGCGCGGGGAAACCGTGACCTTCCAGGACAAGCTGTATCCCCTGGCGCGCAGGGGCCGGTTGGAAGATGTCTGGTTCACCATCAGCTACAGCCCGCTGCGGGACGACGATGGGGGCATCGACGGCGTGCTGGTGACGATGTTCGAAACCACGACCGTACACGCCGCGCGGGCCTCGCGCGACCGCGAACAGGCGCGGCGTCGCGACAGCGAGCGCCGCCTGGCGCTGCTGTTCAAGGTGCTGCCGGTGGGGGTCTGCCTGATCGGCACCGATGGCCAGGTGCAGATGAGCAATGACCGCATGCGCACCTACCTGCCCAGCAATCGGGTGCCGTCCAACGATCCGGACAACGCCGTGCGCTGGCAGGGCTGGCATGCCGATGGATCGCCGGTGCAGCCCGCCGATTTCGCCGCCGCCCGCGCGTTGCGCGGGGAAACGGTCGTGCCGGGCATGGACTTCCTGTTCACCCACGAGGATGGCCAGGCGCGCTGGACGCGGGTGGCCGCGGCCCCGCTGCACGATGGGCAGGGCGGCATCAACGGGGCCTTCAGCATCGTGATGGACATCGATGCGCTCAAGCGCGCGACCGAGCGGCAGGCCGTGCTGCTGGCGGAGCTTCAGCACCGCGTGCGCAACATCATGGCGGTGATCAATGCCATCGCCGTGCGTACCCGCGATTCGGCCACCACCGTGGATGATTATGCCGAGCGCCTGTCCGGCCGCCTGATGTCGCTGGCCCGCACGCAGGCGCTGCTGACCCGCACGGCCAATGCCGGCGTGTGCCTGCGCGGCATGCTGGAAGAGGAGCTGGCCGCGCAGGCCCACGATGCCAGCCAGTACCAGCTGGAGGGCGAGGATGTGCTGCTGCCGCCCAAGGCCGCCGAAGTGCTGTCGCTGGCGGTGCACGAACTGGGCACCAATGCGCTCAAGCACGGTGCGCTGTCGGTTGCCGGTGGCCAGGTCCACGTGGCGTGGCGGCTGGCCAGGCGGACCGGTGGCGAGTGCTGGCTGGAACTGCACTGGCAGGAACGGCATCCGCCGCTGGAAGGTTGGGTGGCGCCCCAGCGCAAGGGCCTGGGCCGTGCGCTGATCGAACAGCGGGTGCCCTATGAACTGGCCGGCACCGGCCGCCTGCGCTTCGCCGCCGATGGCACCGAGGCCTGGATACGTTTTCCACTGCGCGACCGCGACAGCCTGCTGCAGACCGACGCGCCGGAAAGCTGAGCCTGCGGCCTCGGGCCCCGTTCTGCGCAGCGGCATCAGGGCAGTGGCTGGGCCGCGATATGGGCCAACAGGGTGTTGCTGATGACCGCGTACCCGGCCCCGGCATGCGCGGCCAGGGATGTGGCGCGTGGATGCTTGTAGCCGGAGTGGTTGCCCGCCGAAAAGAACGCTTTGGACACGCCTGCAACAGCGGCCGGTGGAACCGCGTGCTTGCTGCCATCACTGCCATGGTGCGGTACCACCACCGCATCGCACGGTACGCCGACCAGTGCCTTGATCGAGGGATTGCCGTCGCTGGCGAACCGGTTGTAGTGGTAATCACCCGGGAACAGCAGGGTCTGGCCGTCCATGCTGAGCCGGGCCACCAGCGCCTTGCCATTGGAGTCGGCGCAGGACGGCGCGGTCCGCATGACCGACAGCGTGGCAGTGCCCAGTGGTACGGTGTGGTCGCCTGCGGCAACGACCTTGCCGGCCAGTGCGGGGGATTTGAACGGCAACGGAGCCAGGCCGACCGGCACGATGATGCGCCCGACGCCGGCAGCAAGCGCGGGATCCCAGTCGAGCAGGCGCCAGTGGTCCGAGTCCGCATGCGAAACGATGGCCTCCAGTGTCGACAGGGGCTGGATGGCAGTGTGCAGATCGTTGATGAAGGGGCCGGCGGGAGCGGGTCCGGCCAGGTAGGCCGGGCGCTTGATCGGCGTGCCGGCGCCGCAGTCCAGCAGCAGGCCATGCTGGCCATGGGTGATCAGGCTGCACATGCCCTGCCCGACATGGAAGGCCGTGACAGACAGGGGCGTGGCCATCGGCGGCGCGGGAACGGGCGCCGGAGCGGGGGCTGGCACAGGCAGTGGCAACAGCGGGGGCGGCGTGATGGCCGGCCCGGCGACCAGCTGCAGGCTCATGATGTGCAGGTAGGTGGGTGTCCGCACGCCCTGGAACAGGCAATAGCCATAGCTGCCGGTCGGTCGGCGGGCCCGCCGGTAGCGGACCTTGATCCACGGCACGACCGCCTGGGCGTCCGTGTCGTTGCCATCCCACTCATCGTCCCACTCGTCGTCCCACTCATCGTCCCGCCCAGCGTCCTGTTCGAGATAGCGACGGAACGATGGCCGCAGCGCTTCCCACAGGGGGTCGTGGGGCCTGCTACGGCATACGTCATGCCAGGCGATGTCCAGCAGGAAGACCTCTGCCTGCGCTTCGTTGAATGCCCGGGCCTGGAAATCGCCAGCGCTCACCCCCACCAGCCGCAGGCAGGGAAGGTCCGGAGCGTAGTCCTGGATGGCGTACCGCTGGTCCAGCCGCGCGTAGAGCGTGCCTTTCGGCAGTGGGTAGGCGTTTTTATTCCGGGGAGCATCGGTCATGGTCTGCATCCTGCATGGCTTGCGTCCGTGTACGCGCCGCTACTGTTGCACGCGGCGGCCACTGCGGGCAGTCGGGGCCGGCCCTACACCGGCCGGCAGCAAGCACCGGCAGACGGTGTGCCCTGAACCCGATGACACCCTCTGCACAGGGCCTGGTCGTGGCGCTTACAGGCGGCCTTCTAGGGTGGAATCCCCTTCTTCCAGGAGCAGACCATGACCCCGCGCATTCCCCAGGGCACCCTGATCATCGTGGCCAATGGCGGCTCCGCACGTGTGTTCACCAATGTCGGCAGCGATCACGCGCTGGCCTTGAAGCAGGAAGGCGAACTGAACCTGCAGGAATTCAGCGCCGAAGGCGTGTCCGGGCAGGGGCCCTCCGGTGCGGTGCCGCCGGACATGTCGCCGTCCCAGCTCAATGAGGCCACCTTTGCCAAGCAGGTGGCCGAGCAGATCAACGACGATGCCCTGCACGGCCGCTATACGCATTTCGTGCTGGTGGCCGACCCGACCACGCTCGGGCGTATCCGCCCGCTGCTGCACAAGGAAGCGCAGGCGCGCCTGCTGCATGATCTGGCCAAGGACCTGACCAATGCGCCACTGGAAGACATCCAGCGCGCCCTGGCGGCGTGACCGGCATCCCTTTCCTGCGTGGGACGACGCTCCTGCTGAACCCGCTGTCCCCGCCGGGCGCCGCGCTTACCAGGCGTAGCTCATGCCCAGCTGCGCGCTGGTCAGGTGGTAGCCGCTGGCCTGCTGGCGGGCCAGGCCGCCCCACACGCCCAGGCCGTTGGCAAACGTCACCGAGGCACCGGCGCTCACTTCGGCACGGCTGCGTGGAATACGCGCCTCCACCCGTTCGCCATCCATGCGCACCCGCGCGTCGGCGCGGCTGTGCAGCCAGTGGGCGGCCAGGTACGGCTGCACCTGTGCGGCACGGCCTTCCCAGCGGGTCACGCCGGACAGGCGCAGGCCGGCGCGCCCGAACAGGCCATCGGCATCGTCGGTGGTCACCACCGTGCCGTTGGCTTCGGTGTGGCGGGTATCGCTCCAGCGGGTGTAGCCCACCTGCAGCTGCGGCTCCAGGTACAGGCTGCTGCTGGACGCGCCGCGCAGACGGAATGCGTAGCCGGTTTCGAGCGCCCCCTGCCAGGCGCGGCTGCCATAGCGCTCGGCCATCAGGCTCACGCCTTCCACGCGGTTGCGGAACCGTGCCCGCTGCACCGAGCCGTCCACATAGAAGCCGGCATGCGGGTCGGCCAGCGGGCCACCGCGCCACGTGCCGTACAGGCCCAGCGCTTCACCCTTCACCTTGCCGCGCGCGTAGTAGCCGCTGAGCGGATTGGTGGAGGTGCTGGTGGCGTTGCCGCTGGACAGCATCACGCCGACGCTGCTGCCGTTGCCGGCGCGCCACAGATCGGTGCCCACGCTCAGCGCCTGGCTGTTGCCATGGATCTCCAGCTGCCGGCCTGCCGCATCGAAACCCTGCCGGTCACCGTCCACACGCGCCCAGGCGCGGCCGCCGTTCTGGCCGGCACGGCGCGCGTGGTAGCCGATGCGGAACATGTCCTGCGAGGCACGCAGGTTGGCCACGTATGCGCCGCCTTCCGGGCGCAGGATCGGCTCGGGGTCCGGGCCGGGTGGCGGAGTTTCCTCGCCAGGATCGACCGGGGTGACCGGATCGACCGGCGGCGTACAGGCGGCGGGATCGACCACGCAGGGGTCCGGCGGCGTCGGCAGCACCGAGCGCAGGTACCAGTTGCCATCGGTGCCAGTGCCCTTGTGCAGGAAGTAGTCGTACTGGCCGCCCACGGCGCGGCCGGCCAGGGTGAACTGGCCGTTGGACGCCCCGCCTACTGAAATCAGCTCGATGCCCTGGGTGGTCTGTGCGCCGGCTCCGCCGATGTTGTTGACGCGCACGTTGGCGGTGCCATGGGTGTCGCCAGCGATCACCAGCGTGTCGGTCGCCGCGTCATCGCCGGCCAGCACCGTGTTGAACAGCAGCGTGCCGCCGTTGCCGGTGAAATCATCGCTGATGGCCAGACGGTGGAACGTGTCGCCCCGGCCGAGCGCCACCACCGCTTCGGGGCCGACCTGCAGGCTTGCGATCGTGCTGTCGCCGGTCAGCTGCCACTGCGCATCGTGGATGGCAATGGCCCGGCCACCGTCGATGCGACCGGTCAGCGTGGCACCATCGCCCAGGGTCACGTCCAACCCGGTGGTCATGTTCTGGCCGACCAGATCGCCCACCAGGTGCGAGGCCGAAACCCGCAGGTCCACCTGGCTACTGGCCTGTGCATGGAGCAGGATGCCGCTGCTGGCAGCGAGCGTGGTGCCGTTGCGCAGGTCGATGCGGGCCAGCGCGCTCGCGGTCCCGTCCACCTGGATCGCATCACCACCGGTTGCCACGATATGCGTACCGTCCAGCAGGATGCTGCTGCGGGCAGGCGTTTCGATGCGCAGTCCGCTGAGGACGCCTTCGATGCGGCTGCCGTAGGCGGCCAGGGTGATGTCACCCTGCGCCAGTACGCCGATGCCGTTGCTGCCAGCCCCCTGCAGGTGGCTGCCGCGCAGGGTCAGTGCGCTGGGCCCGGACAGCAGCACCGCCGGGCCGGCGGTCGCGGTGACCTCGGTGGTGTCCAGCCGCGCATGTGCAGGCATGGCCGCACCGGCGGTGGTGGTGACCAGCACCCCGCGCGTACGCCCAGCCACGGTGCTGCCGATGATGTCCGCTTCGCTGTTGGTCATGGACACGCCGGTGTGACCGGACTGGATCCGGCTGTCGACGACGGTGGCGCGGCTGTCCGCAAGCCGGATGCCAATGCCGTTGCCGGTGTTGGTGGCTTGCAGCTGGACGTCCTGCAGGCGGATGGCCGCGCCTTCCTGGACATCCACGCCGATTTGGGTGGTGGTCACTGTCGAGCGGATGACCTCGAGTTCAGTACTGGCACGTAGCGCCCAGAGGCCGATGCCGAAGACGGTGACATCCACCGCTTCCAGCCGGGCCATGCTGTTGTTGATCAGCGCTGCATACCCCCCACGAACGGGATTGCCCAATGTCCCGCCCCGGATATCCACATGCCCGCCTCTGGCATTGATGAAATCGATCCGGGCGTCGGTCGCTTCCATCCGCGAATCGGTCACGAACGTGTTCAGCACCTCGGATTGCGGCAGCAGTTGGAGCAGCGCCCCATCGTTGACGAACCAGTCCTCCACCCGATCACCTGGTTGCACGGTGTGGGTCGCGCCCGGGCCTGAGACAGTGCCGGCCCGGGCAAAGGGCACCGGCAAGGCCAGCACGGCGAGCAGCGCCATCGCCAGCGGACGGGCAAGCGGGGCGATGGTGGCGGGGCGGATGACCATGGGGCGACCTCCTCGACGGATAGGGGTATGTGCCAGAGACTGTCGTGTGTGACGTATTTGGCGCGTTATCAGTGTTCACCGCCCCTGCCGCAGATGCCATGCAACAAGTTGCAAAGCATGTCGATCCGCGCATTGCGTCCGGTTCTGGGCGTGTGACCACGCGCCTGCGCCGGGGGCCCCCTCAGCCGCAATGCAACATGCGACGGGGACTGCCCAGTGCTATGCTCGGCCCACCACCTGAATCGATCTAAATACCGATGCCCACGTTGGACCGTCGTTTCCTGATCGCTGTCGCCGCCTCGGCGATGTTCGCTTCCGGCCTCAGCGCCGCCGCCCCCGCCAAGACCGCTGCCGACAAGGCCTATGCCTCGGTCGATCCGTTCATCGGCACCGGCGGCGAGGGCCATACCTATCCGGGCGCCACCGTACCGTTCGGCATGGTCCAGCTCAGCCCGGACACGCGCATCCAGCCGCGTGAAAAGGCCTATGGCTGGGCGGCGGGCTACCGCTACGACGACAGCAGCATCGTCGGCTTCTCGCACACGCATTTCTCCGGCACCGGCCATTCGGACCTGGGCGACATCCTGGTGATGCCGTTCACCGGCACCCCGGGCCTGGAACGTGGCGATGCGGACAAGCCGGGCAGCGGCTACGCCTCGCGCTTCCGCCACGATGATGAAAAGGCCGAGCCGGGCTACTACGCCGTCACCCTGGATGACTACAAGGTCCGCGCCGAACTGACCACCAGTGCGCGCGTGGGCGTGCACCGCTACGCCTTCCCGAAGGGCACCGATGCGAAGGTGCTGGTGGACATGCGCACCAGCATGTACGACTACCCGGGCAAGGTGCTGTGGTCGCGGGTGCGCGTGCGCGAGGACGGCACCGTGACCGGTTTCCGCGAAACGCGCGGCTGGGCGCCGGGCCGCCAGCTGTACTTCGCCATGCGCTTCTCGCGCCCATTGGCCCGCCATGAACTGCACAACACCGAGCAGGACATCATCTACAAGGGCTTCGCCCCCCCGGGGGAGAAGGACCCGAGCCAGCGTGCACAGATCGAAGGCCGCCAGCTGGTGGGCACCTTCGATTTCGGCAAGCTGGACGCACCACTGGTGGTGAAGGTGGCCATTTCGCCGGTCAGCGAAGCCGGTGCCATCGCCAACCTCGATGCGGAAGTGCCGGATTTCGACTTCGACCGCGTGCGTGCGCAGGCGAAGCAGGAATGGACCAAGGCGCTGTCGGTGCTGGATATCGATGCGCCTGAACATGCGCGCCGCAGCACCTACACCGCGCTGTACCACACCATGCTGGGCCCGACGCTGTTCATGGATGCCGATGGCCAGTACCGCGGTGCCGACAATGCCGTGCACAAGGCCACCGGTTTCACCAACTATTCCACGTTCTCGCTGTGGGATACCTACCGTGCGCTGCATCCGTTGCTGACCCTGGTGCAGCCGGAAAAGCGCACCAGCGATTTCATCAACTCCATGCTGGCCCACCAGGAAAGCAGCCCGTACGGCATGCTGCCGGTGTGGTCGTTCCACGGCCTTGAAGACTGGTGCATGATCGGCTACCACGCCGTGCCGGTGATCGCCGATGCCTACGTGAAGGGCATCCGCGGCTTCGATGCCGACAAGGCGCTGAAGGCGATGGTGGCCACCGCCAACTACGGCCCGTATGACGGCATCGCGCAATACCGCGAGCTGGGCTACGTGCCGATCGATGAAGAAGGCGAAGCAGCCAGCAAGACGCTGGAATACGCCTTCGACGACTGGACCATCGCACGCATGGCGCAGGCGATGGGCAAGCAGGACGTGGCGGCCACCTTCGACAAGCGGGCGACCAACTGGCGCAACGCCTTCGACAAGGACACCGGCTTCATGCGCGCGCGCAAGCGTGATGGTTCGTTCCGCACGCCGTTCGACCCCAGTGCCAGCGGCTACGGCACCGACTACACCGAAGGCAATGCCTGGCAGTATTCGTGGTACGTGCCACAGGACGTGGCGGGCCTGGCGGCAGCGCACGGTGGCAGCGACAAGCTGCTGGCGCGCCTGGATGATGTATTCAATGCCAAGGTCGACCCGTCGATCTTCGCGCACATGGAAGACATCACCGGCCTGATCGGCTGGTACGCGCACGGCAACGAGCCGAGCCACCACGTGGCCTACCTGTATGCCTATGCCGGCCAGCCGTGGCGCACCCAGGCCCGCCTGAAGCAGATCATGGACACCCAGTACGCCGACCGCCCCGATGGCCTGGCCGGCAATGACGACGTGGGCCAGATGTCGGCGTGGTACGTGTTCACCGCGCTGGGCTTCTACCCGGTGGCACCGGGCTCGGGCGAGTACATCATCGGCCGTCCGTTCCTGCCGAAGACCGCCATGCGCCTGCCCAACGGCAAGACCTTCACGATCATCGCCGACGGCCTGGACGACAAGCACACCTACGTCGGTGGCGTGACCCTCAACGGCAAGCCGCTGCAGCGCACCTTCCTGCGCCATGACGAGATCCTGGCCGGTGGCGAGCTGAAGTTCACCATGCAGGCCGAAGCGAACACCGCCTGGCCGGGGCAGGGCGCACAGGCGCCGTATTCGATGAGTCGCTGACCCGATACGGCTCTGGTCGGTGCCAACCGAGGTTGGCACCGACCGGATGAATCACCGGCCCGCAATCCCGCTTGGGTAGATGCCAACCTTGGTTGGCACACCGGAGATCAACGGCGCCAACCAAGGTTGGCGTCTACCGGATGAGTCGCTGACCCGCGATCCCGCTTGGGTAGATGCCAACCTTGGTTGGCACATGGGAGATCAACGGCGCCAACCGAGGTTGGCATCTACCGGATGACTCGCTGACCTGATACCGGCTTTGGTAGATGCCAACCTTGGTTGGCGTCCACCGGATGGGTCGCCGGCTCGCCTACCGGGCGGGGAGCCGCAATCCCACCCGCGCGCCGCCCAGCGGCGATGTGGCGATGGTCAACCGCGCGCCATGCCGGTTGGCGATCTCGCTGACGATGGCCAGCCCCAGCCCGCAGCCATCGCCGCTGTTGCTGGCGCGATAGAAGCGTTCCGTGACGCGGGTGCGTTCGCCGGCTGCGATGCCGGGACCATCGTCATCCACACACACCTGCACGCCACCGGGCTGTATCGCTACGCTCAGCGTGACAACACCGCGTGGACGGCCATAGCGCAGCGCGTTGTCCACCAGGTTGCCCAGTGCCTCACGCAGCAAGGGCACATCGCCCTGGACCGGCACGCCCTCGTCCGGGCCTTCGTAGCCCAGATCCACCCCGGCCTGCACCGCGCGGTCGGCACTGCGTTCGAGCACCTGCCGCGACAGCGCCGCCAGATCGACGGTCTGCAGGGGCAAGGCCGTGCCGTTGCTGTCTTCCGAACGGCTGAGCATCAACAGCTGGTGCACCAGGTGCTGCAACCGCGCCAGCCCGGCCAGGGTGCCCGACAGTGCCAGCTGCTGGGCCTGGGGATCGTGCTGGCGCAACGAGCTTTCCAGTTCGACCTGCATCGCCGCCAGTGGCGTGCGCAGCTGGTGCGCGGCGTTGGCGACGAAGCGGCGCTGCGCGTCCTGCATGGCCGATAGCCGCTGCAGCAGTGCGTTGATGGCCTCGACGGCCGGCCACAGTTCGCGCGGCGCCTCGGCGGCAGGCTGCAGCGGTGCCAGCGGGTCGGGCCGGGGCCCGGCCAGCCGGCGCGCCACCTGGTTGGCCTGGCGCGCGGCTGCGCCGGTGCCGGCCCAGGCCAGCCACGCGGCAAGCGCCATGATCGCCGCCTGGAAGGGCACGCTGGTCATCAGCAGCTTGCGTTCCAGCCGGTGCCGCTTGCGCAGGGTTTCGGCCACGCGCAGGCGCACGCTCTGGCCGCTGGCGGTGGGTACCTGCACTTCCACCATGCGCACCGCCTGGCCACGCAGGCGCGCATCGTAGTAGACCGCCTCGCCAGCGGCGGCCTGCACGGGGCGTGGCAGCGGTTCGGGCAGATCGCCATACAGGCGTGCGCCGCCGGCATCGAGCACCTCGCCGTGCACCTCATCCACGGTGTCCCAGGTGAACATGCGTGACACCGCCGGGGTGATCTCCATGCTGGCCCTGCCGTTGTGCACCTTCACCAGTTCGGCCAGCGACATGGCCGAGTCCAGCAGCCAGCGGTCGTAGACCTGCCCGGCATAGAAGCGGGCCAGCGCGAAGGAACCCACGGCACTGCACAGCAGCAGCCCCAGCAGCGGCAGCCACAGGCGGCGCAGCAGCAGCCCGCGCAGGCTGTGCATGCGCTCAGCCATCGTGGCGTTCCAGCCGGTAGCCCAGCCCGCGCAGCATGCGGATGCCCACGCCGGCACCGGCCTGCTCGAACTTGCGGCGCAGGCGGCTGACATGCACTTCGATCACCGACAGGCTGGCCTCGTGGTCCCAGCTGTAGAGCGTGTCGAACAGGCGCTGTTTGGTGACGATGCGCCCGGGCTGCTGCATCAGCATTTCCACCAGTGACAGCTCGCGCGCGGTCAGTTCCAGGCGCTCGCCATCCACCTGCACTTCGCGGCGGTTGCTGTCGAAGCACAGCGCGCCGATGCGCTTGTGCGCCGGGGCATCGCTGCGGCGTCGCGACAGCGCACGCAGGCGCGCTTCTAGTTCGCCCAGGGCGAAGGGCTTGGCCAGGTAATCATCGCCGCCGCTGTCCAGGCCGAGGATGCGGTCCTCCACGCCATCGCGTGCGGTCAGGATCAGCACCGGCAGGGTGATGCCTTCGCTGCGCAGGCGCGAGAGCAGCTCCAGGCCATCGATGTCGGGCAGCGACAGGTCCAGCACCATCACGTCATAGGGCGCACTGGCCAGCGCGGCCGGCGCGGCCAGGCCACGCGGAAGATGGTCGCAGGGATGGCCCGCGCCGTGCAGGGCGCGCACCAGTCCATCGGCCAGGGCAGCATCGTCTTCGATCAGCAGGATACGCATTGCAAGCTTCGCGCAAGGTTCGGGAAAGTTTGGCGCAAGTGCGTCACCTTACCGTGGCGCGCATGAATTTCACCTCTCGCCTTGCGGTGCTGGTTGCCGCCGTAGTGTGTGCGCCGGCGGCATCGGCGCTGACCCTGGCCGATGCCCTGCGTGCGATGGAAGCGCACAACCCGGACCTGCGCGCGGCCGCGCTGGAACTGCGTGGCGTGCAGGGCGATGCACTGACGGCGGCGCTGCGGCCCGAGGCCGAACTTGCGCTGGGCACCAGCAAGTACAGTGCGCAGCAGGGCCTGGGCCCGGGCGGGCCACAGCACAAGCGGCTGGACAGCACGCTGGGCGTGGGCTGGACCTGGGAACGTGGCGGCAAGCGGGCGCTGCGCATGCGCCAGGCCGATGCGCTGCTGGCCACCGCCGGCCTGGAGGTGCTCGACAGCCGTCGCCAGCAGCAGGTGGCCGTGCAGGAAGCCTATTTCGGCCTGAAGGCCGCGCAGGAACGTGCAGCGATCGCCGAGGACAACCGCCGCAGCTCCCGCGAGCAGCTGGCCGCGGCCGATCGCCAGGTGGCGGTCGGTGCGCTGGCGCCGGTGGACCGCGCGCGCCTGGCGGTGGATGACCTTGCCGTGGCCGATGCCGCGCGCGATGCGGCGCTGGACCTGGGCGATGCACGCCATGCGCTGGCGCTGCTGATGGGGCGTGATGCGGGCGATGCACTCAGCGCCGACGATGCGTGGCCGCAGGTGGACTCCGACGGCGGGCGCAGGGCGATCGATCCGCAGCAGCGCAGCGATCTGCGCGCGGCACGGGCCCGCCTGGAGGCGGCGGAGGCGGGGGTGGCGCTGGCCCGCAGCGAGCGCCATCGCGATATCCAGCTCGGCATCGAAGCCGAGCGCGAACCCGGTGACATCAGCGGTGTCACCTGGGGCGTGTCGATGACCGTGCCGCTGGGCGGTGCATCGCGTGCACGCGGTGCCATCCAGCGTGCGCAGGCCGACCGTGACGGTGCGGCCCTGGCCCTGCAGCACCTGCACCGGCAGGCGCGTGCCGAGATGGACCAGCTGCAGGCGGCGCTGGTGGCCGCGCAGGCGCGACGCCAGGCCTATGAAGGCGCGCAGGGCGACAGTGCCCGGCGTGCGGTGGAGGGCATGGAGCTGGCGTTCCGCCGCGGTGCCGCCAGCCTGACCGATCTGCTGGATGCGCGCCGCAGCTGGCGCGATTTCGAGGCCGCGCTGATCGACGCGCGGGCCGGCCATGCCATTGCCCTGGCGCGCTGGCGCGCCGCCACCACGGTTGTCGAAGGAGAGATCCGATGAAGGTGTTTACTGCCCGTCCTGCGGCGCGTGCCGCGCTGCTGCCGGCCGTGCTGGCGCTGGCGCTGCTGGCCGGCTGTGGCCGCGAGCCGGCCCTCTACAGCGACACGGCGCCGACCGTGCGCGCGGGCGACATCCAGTTTCCGGCCGACAGCCGGCAGCTGGACGTGCTGCGCAGCGAAGCGGTGACCGCCGGTGCCAGCGCGACGCTGCAGTTGCCGGGGCGCGTGGCCTGGGACGAGACCCGTTCCAGCGCGTTGCGTGCGCCGCTGGCCGGGCAGGTGGCCCGCATCGAGGCGCAGCCCGGGCAGCGGGTGAAGGCCGGGCAGGTGATTGCCTGGATCACCTCGCCGGAATTCGGCCAGGCGCAGGCCGATGGGGCACGCGGCCGCGCCGAACTGCAGCAGGCACGCAATGAACTGGCGCGCGCCCGTGAACTGCACGCGGCAGGCGTGGTATCGGGCCGCGAGCTGGATGATGCCGAAGCGGCCTTTGCCGGCAGCCAGGCCGAACATGCGCGCGCGGCGGCCTTTGCCAGCGCCTATGGCACGGGCCACCGCATCGACCAGCGCCTGCCGCTGCGCGCGCCCATCGATGGCGTGCTGGTGGAGCGGCGCATGAGCCCGGGCATGGCGGTCAGCCCGGAGGCCGAGCAGCCGCTGGCGGTGGTCGGCGACCCGGAGCGGCTGTGGCTGCTGCTGGACATCCCCGAGCGGCTGGCCAGCCGCGTGGCGCCGGGCGTGCAGGTCAGCGTTGCCGGTGCCGATGGTGCGGTGGTGCAGGCCACGCTGCAGCACGTGGATGATTTCGTCGACAACGAGCGCCGCGTGGTGCAGGCCCGGGCCGAGCTGGACAACCACGGTCGCCAGTTCAAGGCCGGGCAGTACGTGCGTGCCGGGGTCGCGTTGCCGGCCCAGGGCGGGGTATCGCTGCCCGACGCCGCCGTGCTGCTGATCGAGGGCCGGCAGGTGGTGTTCGTCGATGAAGGCAAGGGCCACTACGTGCGCCACGCCGTCAACGCGGAAGAACTGGGCGATGGCCGCCTGTGGGTGCGTGACGGGTTGGCCGTCGGCACCCGGGTAGTGGTGGAAGGCGGGTTGCTGCTGCAGCAGCTGGTGGACAGCGCACCGGCCGTGCCGGCCGGCCCGGCCAGCACGGCCACCGCCCAGGCGGCAGGACGCGCCACGCCATGATCGATCGTCTGATTGCGTACTGCCTGCGCCAGCCGCTGATGGTGATGCTGGCGCTGCTGCTGTTCGTCGGTGCCGGTATCGCCGCGTTCCGCATGCTGCCGGTGGAAGCCTTCCCGGATGTGTCCGACACCCAGGTGACCGTGGTGACCCTGCACCCCGGGCGCGCCGCCGAGGAAGTGGAACGCGAGATCACCATACCGCTGGAGGTGGCACTGTCGGGCATCCCGCACTCGGTGCGGGTGTTCTCGCATACCCAGTTCGGCCTGTCGATGATCATCCTGACCTTCGACGACAAGGCCGACGACTACTTCGCCCGCGCGCAGGTGCTGGAGCGCCTGCAGGGCGTGGACCTGCCCGAAGGGGTGCAGCCGGAACTGGAAGCGATGAGTTCGGCGGTGGGCGAAATCTACCGCTATGTGCTGCACGCCCCGCACCTGTCGTCCACGCAGCTGCGCACCGTGCAGGAATGGGTGATGGAGCGCGGCCTGCGCACCGTGCCCGGCGTGGCCGATGTGATCAGTTTCGGCGGCTATGCGCGCACCTTCCAGGTCAAGCCGGACCTGGACAAGCTGCGTGACCGGGGCGTCAGCCTGGGCGACTTCGCACAGGCACTGGAAAACGGCAGCTCCAATGCCGGTGGCGGCTACATCGAGCGCGGCCAGCAGCAGTTCCTGATCCGTGGCGTGGGCCTGATGCGGTCGCCGGCGGACATCGGCAATGTGGTGGTGGCCCAGCGTGGTGGCACCCCGGTGCTGGTGCGCGACCTGGCCAGCATCGCCGATACCGGCCTGCCCCGGCAGGGGCTGGTCGGCCAGGATGACAACGACGATGCGGTGTTCGGCATGGTGCTGATGCGCAAGGGCGAGAACCCCTCGGCGGTGCTCGATGCGCTGCATGCCCGCATCGCCGACATCCAGGCGCGGCAGCTGCCGGCCGGGGTGACGCTGGAGCCGTTCTACGACCGCTCCTGGCTGGTGTCGACCACGCTCAAGACCGTGTTCCGCAACCTGCTGGAAGGCGCGGTGCTGGTGTTCCTGGTGCTGTGGCTGTTCCTGTACAACGCCCGCGCCGCGCTGATCGTGGCGGCGATGATGCCGCTGGCCCTGCTATCCACTTTCCTGGGCCTGCACCTGTGGGGCGTGCCGGCCAACCTGCTGTCGCTGGGCGCGATGGACTTCGGCATCATCATCGATGGCGCGGTGATCGTCACCGAGCACATTGTTTCGCGGCTGTCCGGCCTGCCCCCCGGGGCCGACCGCAGGACGCGGCTGTCCACGGTGCTGTCGGCGGCCTCGGAAGTCGGCCGGCCGACCTTCTTCTCGATGATGATCATCATCGCCGCGCATATTCCCATCTTCACCCTGCAGCGGCAGGAAGGGCGCATGTTCGCGCCGATGGCCTATTCGGTGACGTCCGCGCTCATCGGCGCGCTGATCCTGGCGCTGACCGTGGTGCCGCTGCTGTGCTTCTGGTGGCTGCGGCGCGAGCGCATGCGCGGCGAGAACCCGCTGATGAACCGCCTGACCGGCTGGTACCAGCCGGTGCTGGTCAAGGCGCTGGCACGGCCGCGTGCGGTGGTGCTGACGGCGGTGGCGCTGCTGGTGGCCACGCTGGCGCTGGGCACGCGGCTGGGTTCGGAGTTCCTGCCGGAGCTGGATGAGGGCTCGATCTGGCTCACCGCCACCCTGGACCCCAGCACCAGCCTGGCCGAAGCGCAGCAGCAGTCGCGGCGCATCCGCGAGCTGGTGCGCACCTTCCCGCAGGTGTCCACGGTGGTGGCCAAGCTGGGCCGCCCCGAAGACGGCTCCGATGCGAAGGGCGCCAACCAGATCGAGGCACTGGTGGCGCTGAAGCCGGAAAAGGAATGGCCGCGCGGGGTCGACAAACGGCAGCTGGTGGCCGACATGCAGCGCCTGCTGGAACAGCGCATTCCCGGGCCGGAGTTCTCGATCTCGCAGCCGGTGCGCGACAACATCCTGGAGAGCATTTCGCAGATCAAGGGCCAGGTGGTCATCAAGGTCAGTGGTGAGAACCTGGACGTGCTGACCCGGCAGGCGCAGGCCCTCCTGGGCCAGGTGCGCGGCGTGGACGGCGTGGAGAGCGCGTTCATCGACCGCGACGGTACGCTGCCGCAGCTGCGGGTGGAGATCGACCGCGACCGTGCCGCGCGCTATGGCCTGAACGTGCGTGACATCGACGAAGTGATCGAGACCGCCCTGGGCGGCCGCGAGGTGGGCGAACTGTGGGAGGGCGAGCGGCGCTTCCCGATCACCCTGCGCCTGGACGATGCCGACCGCGATCTTCAGCGCCTGCGGACGGTGCCGGTGGGCATCGGCGAGGGACATACCGTGACGCTGGCCGACGTGGCCGATTTCCACCTGGCCAGCGGGGCGATCAACATCTCGCGCGAGAACGCACAGCGGGTGAAGGCGGTCAGCATCTTCATCGCCGGCCGTGACATGGGCAGCGTGGTGGCCGACATGCGCCGCGTGGTCGAGGCGAATGTGACGCTGCCCGAGGGCTACCGCATTGAATGGTCGGGGGAGTTCGAGAACCAGCAGCGCGCGATGGCGCGGCTGGGCTGGGTGATTCCGTTGTCGGTGCTGATCATCTTCGTGCTGCTGTTCGATGCCTTCAAGGACATCGGCAGCGCCGCGCTGATCCTGGCCAATGTGCCGCTGGCGATGATCGGCGGCATCCTGGCCCTATGGCTGACCGGCATCCCGCTGTCGGTGTCGGCTGCGATCGGGTTCATCGCGCTGTTCGGACAGGCGGTATTGAACGGGGTGGTGATGCTGAGCCGGTTCGGGCAGCTGCGCGAGCAGGGCATGGATCTGCTGTCATCGGTGGTGCAGGGCTCGCTGCAGCGCCTGCGCACGGTGCTGATGACCACGCTGCTGGCGATGTTCGGCCTGCTGCCGATGGCCACCTCGCATGCGATCGGTGCCGAGACCCAGAAGCCGCTGGCGGTGGTGGTGATCGGCGGGTTGATGTCGGCCATGCTGCTGACGCTGCTGGTGCTGCCGACGGTGTACTACTGGATGCACCGGCGGCGCGAGGCGCGTGGGGTGGTGGTGGAGTGAGCCCGTCGGTGTGTGTATCGGCGGTTCATCCACGCATGTCAACAGGGTAGAGCCACGCCATGCGTGGCTTGGGTCGGGTGGATGTATCGGTGGTTCATCCACGCATGGCGTGGATCTACAGGGAATCATGCCATGCGTGGCCATGCGTGGCTGGGGGCGGGTGGGGTATCGGCGGTTCATCCACGCATGGCGTGGATCTACCCGTGTCGGCGTTGTGGTGCTGCACCGAACTTGCGCCGCAACCGCCGCCAGGCGATCACCAGGGCGGTGCTGCACAAGGCCGTGCCGCCGAGGCTCAGCAGCAGCAGGATCGCCTGGCGGGTGCCGGCGGCCCCCAGCATCACCGGCAGGTCCCAGCTGTGCAGGAAATTGAACAGCCAGCGTCCCACCCGTTCGCGTTGGCCCATCACCAGCACCACATCGCCGGTGGCCAGTTCGATGTAGGCGGTGGTGGCGGCCGGGTCGGCATAGGTCAGCTTCAACGCGGGCAGGCGCCGTGAGGCGGCGCCGTTCATCGCTTCGGCGGCACGCGCGTAGTAGTACGCATCGGTACGTTCGATGACCGTGGCCGTCAACACCGGTGCCGCCACCAGCGAGCGTGCGGCCTGTTCCACCTGCACGCGGGGCAGCTGTCGGGCGATCTGCAGGCGGGCGTTGACCACGCGCACCTCACCGGTACGGTCGAAGGCCAGCGCGTACAGCGCGCCGCCCATGCGCCGCCACTGCAGCTCCACCGGTGCGAAGCCGGCATCGGCCAGCGCGTCCAGCACGTGGGCCGGCTGCGCGACCGCGCTGTCCAGCGACGGTGGTGGCCCCCGGTAGGCGTCCATCGCCCCGCCGCTGCGTTCGCTGCTGAACAGGCCGGCCGGATTCATCGACATCAGGCCGCTGAAGATCCACGTGCACACCAGCGCGCTGGCCATCAACCCCAGCAGGTGGTGCCAGCGCATCCACGGTTCGGTGTACGGCGTCTTCGCGCCGGAGCGGTACCGCCCTTGGAACCGCCAGCGCCACACCCCGACCAGCACACCGCTGAAGGCGGCGATGCTGCACAGGGCCGACAGCACGATGACGGTCCAGGTCCAGACCGGATCGCGCGGCTGCATGCGGATCATGTAGACCCAGTGCAGCCACGCACCGACGTAGTTCCAGCGCTGCTGGGCGTACGGTGCGTCCAGCACCACTTCACCGGTGCGCGACGATACGTACAACGAGGCCGGCGCAGGGCCACCGACCTCCACCCGGTACAGGGGCCGGTGCGGATCGAGCGCACCGCTGTGCGTCCAGCGGTCCTCACCAACCGGGGCGACAGCGTGCGCGTCGGCACCGGCAAAAGCCGCCGCCGACTGCGCCGCCGTCGCGGTGTCCACCGCCGGCAGTGGCCGGCCATCGCGGGCCGACCAGGCCCCGGCGTCCTTGCCGGCGCGCACCAGGTACACGGGCTGGCCGCGCAGCAGGCGCAAGGCCACGCTCTCCGGCCGGGCCTGCAGTGCGGGGGGCAGCACGTCCAGCCCGCGCAGGCCGCTGGCGGCCAGCGGCGCAGTGGCCGCCAGCCGCTCCTGCGGGGTCAGCTTGGGGTAGCCGATGAACAGCATCACCATGCCGCTGAGGAACCACAGCAGCATCAGCACGCAGCCGCCGATGCCCAGCCAGCGGTGGGTGAGGTAGGTCCAGCGTTTGCCGCGCGCGCTCCAGGACATGGCGGTGCTCAGAACCGGTGGTCCAGGCTCAGTTCAACGCGCCGGTCTGCACCGAGCAGCCATTGCGTGGCGGTGTAATAGGCGGTGCTGTAGTAGGCCTTGTCGAACACGTTGAACACGCGGGCGGTGATGCGTGTGGCCGGCCGGGCCTGCCAGCTCAGCGACAGGTCGGTGGTGGCATAGCCGGGCAGTTCCAGTGTGTTGGCGTTGTCGGCGTAGCGCTTGCCGACGTAGCGCACGCCGCCAGCCAGCTGCCAGTCCGGCAGGAAGCGCCAGCCCAGCCACGCATTGGCCAGGCGTTCGGCCACATTGGGCGGCACGTTGCCATCGCGCGAGACCAGCCGCGGCGGGGTGCCGGTGGTTTCCAGGAAGTCCTCGAACTCGGCCTTGAGCACGGTGGCATTGAGGTCCAGCGACCAGTCGGGGGCGAATTCCCAGTTCAGCGAGGCCTCGATGCCACGTGAGGTCTGCGCGCCGATCTGCACCCGCTGCGAGGGATCGAGCGGATCGCGGCTGAGCAGGCCGGTCTTGCGGATGCGGTAGGCGGCCAGCGTCCATTCGCCACGGTCGAAGGCCTGCTTCACGCCGACTTCCACCTGGCGGCCCTTGGATAGGTCGAACACGCCGTTGGCCGGGCTGATCATCAGCAGGCCGCTGACCGGATCGGCCGCCTGCGCGTACTGCGCGTAGACGCTGAACCCCGGGGTGACCGCGAACACCGTACCGGTGCGCCAGCCGGTGCTGGAATAGCGCTTGGAAAACGCCGCTTGCCCGCTGACCAGGTCGGTGCGCTCGATGGTGGCGCGGTCATGGCGCAGGCCGCCGAGCAGCGACCAGCGCTCGGTGAGGGCGATGCGGTCCTCGGCGAACAGGGCGACCTGCTCGGCGCTGTTGCGGTAGCGCGGAATGTTTGGTGCGGCGCTGGCGAACTGCCCAGGCACGGGATTGAACGGGTCCACCGGGCCGGAGCTGCCGGTGTAGGTGTTGTTGGTGTGGGTGAAGTGGGCGCGGTTGGCATCCACGCCGATCGCCAGCGCGTTGCCGAAGCCGCCCAGCGTGCCGGTCAGGCGCAGGGTGGAGGTCAACCCGGTCTGGTCCTGGCGGTGGGTGATTTCGGTGTTGTCCGAGCGGTCGATCAGGCCACTGGCCGGATTGAAGACGTAGCGTTCGGCATTGCGCCAGTCGCGCTGGCTGTCCACCTGGTACAGGCGGGTGCGCCATTCGACGGAGGCGTTCGGGGTCCATACCGCATCGAGCTGGCTCCAGCGGTCGCGGAAGCGGATCATGCTGTCGGCCACGTTGTAGTTGCGGTGGCGCAGCGCGTCGAGCTGCTGGCCGTTGACCAGCGGCGTGCCGAAGTAGCGCATCGGTGCCTGGTAGCCCTCGGCGTGGGTCAGGGTGAACTGCAGGTCCGCGCGGGGCTGCCACAGCAGCGCGCCGTTGAAAGTGGCATCGGCACTGCGGCCGCGATCGACCCAGCCGCCGCTGTAGTTGCCGCTGGCATCCACGCGGTAGGCCAGGGTGGGCGAGAGCGCGCCACCGGAGCCGAAACCGAGGCGGGCGGTGTCTTCGCTGCCGAGGGTGAGCTGCACCTCGTTCTCGATGGCGCCCAGGTGCGGCTTCTTCGGCACGATGTTGACCACGCCGCCGATGGCGCCATCGCCGTACAGCACCGATGCCGGGCCGCGCAGCACTTCGATGCGTTCGATCGACCAGGTGTCGAAGGGGAAGGTGACGCCGATACCGCCGTACTGGCGTAGGCCGTCGTACAGGCGCATGACCGAGGCGCTGTCGGTGAAGCCGCGGCTGGACAGGGCGCTCAGGCCGTTGCCGGGGTGCGGCATCGCGCTGATCGCACCGGCGCGGCTGATCGCATCGTTGAGGCTGGCATCGCCACGCTGTTCCAGCTGGGCACGGGTGACCACGGTGAGGCTGGCCGGGGTCTGCAGGGCATCCAGGCCCAGCGATGAGCCGGTGCTGGTGGCCAGGCCGAGCGTGCCGGCGCGGGTGTCGAGCACGCGCACGGTGTCCAGGGTGCGCAGCGGATCATCGGCGGCATGGGCGGAAAAGGCAGTGGCCAGCGCGCAGGCAAGCGCGCTGAAGGCGCCCGCAGGGCGGGCGGCAGGACGGAATCGGGACATGGTTGTTCACGCAAAGCAGGCGGCCGCTGTCGGCAGCGGTCGCGTCATCGGGCCCGGCAACACGACCGGGCAGGCACGGCAGGCAGTCCGCGGGCCGACGCGAGGCCATGTGCGGGCCCCCATGCAGCAGGGGCCACGCATATCCCGCCGCGCCCGCGCGCGAAGTGCGGGGCAGCATTGATGGGGTGCGTCGGCAGGGAACTCAGGCAGCCAGTGCGGGTGGGCCGCGGGCTGCGTAGGCGTGCGGCGGAGGCGCGGCATGGGTGCGTGCCAGCCCGGACAGGGCACGGCGTGGCGGTATCCAGGCGATCAGCAGCCACAGCGCGGCCAGCACCAGGGTGGTCATGCGCGCGGCGATGGCGCAGTAATCGCAGTCCACGCCCATCTCATGGCCGGCATGCGGATCGCTGGGGGCAGGCGCAGGCGTGGCTGCGCTGCCGTGCATGTCCATGTGCATGTGCATGGACATGTGTGCGCCGTGTTGCCCGTGCGCACTGTGGTCCATCATCGCCCTGTCGTGCGCGGCAGGCGTGTGCGCATGCGATGCGCCTGCGGGTGTGGCGTACAGCAGCGCGCGGCTGACCAGCGGTGCCAGCACCAGCAGGGCGATCGCCAGCGCCGCCAGGATCTGCATCCGGCGGTGGAACGGCTGGCGGTGGTGGAAACGCGCATGCACGGCGGCAATTCTACGTGGCCGCGCCGGGGCTGGCAGGTTCCCTGGCGCGCGCGGGGCCTGCGACGGAGTGTCGCAGGGCGGACGTTGCCGGCCTGGACTCAGGAGCGTGCAGCGCGGGGCAGCACCAGGGTGAACACCGTGCCATCGGCATCGGACACCAGTTCGACGCTGCCGCCGTGGGCCTGGGCGATGGCGCGGGTGATGGCCAGGCCCAGCCCGGCGCCTTCATGGCGGGGTTGTTCGCGGTGCCGGGGGGCGCGGTAGAAGCGGTCGAACAGCCGCGGCTGCAATGCGGCCGGAATCGGCGTGCCGGTGTTGTGCACGCTGATGCGGCATTGGCCGGCCTGCTGCTGCAGCACCACCCGCACGGTGCTGCCGGGGGCCGCGTGCTGCAGGGCATTGGACAGCAGGTTGGCCAGTGCGCGGTGCAGCATCAGGCGGTTGCCGTCGAGCCGGGCCTCGCCCTCGCGCAGCAGCCGCAGCTGCCGGTCCTCGGCCAGCAGGCCGTAGAACTCCAGCAGGGCATCGGCCAGTGCTGCCATCGCCACCGGCTCGCGCGAGGGCAGCGCGCCGTGCGCTTCGGCCTGGGCCAGGTACAGCAGGTCGCCCACGGTCTGCGACAGCCGCTGCAGTTCCTCGGCGCAGGAGGCCAGCGTATCGCGGTAATCCTCGGCGCTGCGCGGGTGGGCCAGCACCACGTGCACCTGGGTGAGCATGTTCGTGATGGGCGTGCGCAGCTCATGCGCCAGATCGGCGGAGAACGCGGCCAGCCGGTCGAAATCCTGCTGCAGCCCGGCCAGCATGCCGTTGAGGGTGTGGGCCAGCTGCTCCAGCTCCACCGGCGCGCCCTCGCTGGACAGGCGGCGGTCCAGGCGCTCGGCGGTCACCTGGCGGGCTTCGTCGGCCAGGGTACGCAGCGGGCGCAGGCTGCGCCGCACCACATAGCCGCCGAGCAGGCTGCTGGCCAGCGCGGCGGCCATGATGCAGGCCGCCAGCAACTGCTGGAAGCGGTGCAGGAAGGCGGCATGGCGCACGTCATCGATGCCGAGCAGTACGCTCAGCTGGCCGCCTTCGGGCAGCGGCTGGCGCAGGTGCAGGACGTGGAAACGGCGGCCATCGGCCAGCACCCAGTCGCGGCGCACCGGGTGGGCGTCGGCCGGTTGTTGGCGGGCGTAGGCCTGCAGCTCGCCCGGGGCGGTGGAAAACAGCAGCTGCCCGTTGTCATCGCGCACGGCGAAGGCCATGTCCGGGTGGTGGCCCAGGGCCACGGCCAGGCGTTCGGCACGGCCGGCGGAGGGCGCGCTGCGGGCGATGTCGGCGATCAACGCCGCCTTGTTCTCCAGCTCGGCGTAATCCTGTGCGATCAGGTTGTGGCGCACGCTCAGGCGGATGGCCAGCCCCAGCGCGGCCATCACCCCGATGGTGACGACCGCGAACAGCACGGTCAGCCGGTTGGCGGTGGACAGCCGGGTGAAGCGCGTGCGGCGGCTCATCGTGGCCGTTGCGCCACATCCTCCGGCGCCTCCAGCACATAGCCCATGCCACGCACGGTGATGATCAGCTTGTCGATGAATGGATCATCGATCTTGGCGCGCAGGCGGCGGATCGCCACATCGATGACATTCGTGTCGCTGTCGAAATTCATGTCCCACACCTGCGAGGCGATCAGCGAACGCGGCAACACCTCGCCGCGGCGTCGCGCCAGCAGCTCCAGCAGGGCGTATTCCTTCTGGCTGAGCGTGATGCGCTGACCACCGCGCTCGACCCGGCGGCGCAGGGTGTCCACCAGCAGATCGGCCACCACGATGCGTTCGGCCTGCGGTGCGGCCTGGCCACGCCGCAGCAGGGTGCGCACGCGGGCCAGCAGTTCGGCGAAGGCGAAGGGCTTGGCCAGGTAGTCATCGGCCCCCAGTTCCAGGCCCTGCACGCGGTCGCCGATGCTGCCGCGTGCGGTGAGGAACAGCACCGGCACCTGCTGCCCGGCGGCACGCAGGCGCGACAGCACGTTCCAGCCATCGAGCCCGGGCAGCATCACATCGAGGATGACCAGCTGGTATTCGCCGCTGCCGGCGTGGTGCAGGCCATCGAGGCCGTCATCGACCAGATCGACCACATAGCCGGCCTCGACCAAGCCCTGCCGCAGGTAGCTGCCGGTCTTGGGCTCGTCTTCGATGATGAGCAGTTTCATGGGGTGTCGGCAGTGGCGATGGGGCGTGGATGCAGGCTAGCAGAGGCCCGCTCAGTGCAGCGGGTCCAGCGTGCCCAGCAGGGCCACGCAGGCCAGTACCAGCAGGGCCAGCAACGCTTCTGCGGCCAGGCTGCGGCGCAGGTGCTGGATCGGCGCGGGTTGCCAGGCAACGTGCACGGCCTGCTGCAGCGCCGGTACCAGCCGCCAGCGGTGCAGTGCCGCCAGCAGCAGCATGCCGGCCACCAGTGCCAGTTTCAGCAGCAGCCAGCGGCCATGGGCGGTGGTGACCAGCGTGGTGGGCGAGCCGCCGAGGTCGAGGTAGGCATAGCTGCCGGTCAGTGCCAGCGTGGCCACGATCAGCGTGCCCGGCACGGCAAAGCCCTGCAGGGCATCGAGCAGGTGCCGGCCGCGTGCGCGCAGGTTGGGGCCCTGCGGGCGCAGCGCCTGTTGCAGCAATGCGGCGATCGCGCCCAGCCAGGCACCGGCGGCGAGCAGATGCGCGATGCCCGCACCCAACCGCAGTTGCCCGCGCAGGCCTTCACCGGCGGCGGCGTGGCCATTCCAGGCCAGGCTGGCCAGCGCCACGGCGGCCAGCAGGCCCATCGCCAGCCGGCGTGGCATCGAGGGCCGCCGCGGCAGGGTCTGCAGGCCGAGCAGGGCCAGCAGCGCCGCCACCCGCACCAGCGTGGCAGCGCCGACCGGCAGCGCGAGCAGGTACCAGCGCACGCTGTCGGCATCCAGCTGCCGCAGGTCGATGCCGAGCACCTGGCACAGGCGCGCCACGGCATCGACCAGCACCAGCAGCAGGGCCAGCGCGGTCATCGCCATCCCTGCGGGCGCGCGGGTGGAGTGCGCGTACAGTGCCCGCCCGAACAGCAGCATCAGCAGCAGGTACAGCGCCAGGCGCAGCAGGTAGGGCGCGGCGTCCATGCGGAACCGGCCTTACTTGACGGTGAAGGCGAAGCTGCCGGTCATCGGGTGGCTGTCCTGGCCGACCGCGCGCCATTGCAGCGTGTAGCTGCCCGCCGGCAGCGGCGTCTTGAACGTCGCGCGCAGGGTGCGGCCATCATCAAGCACCTGCTGCTGGGACGTCGGCATGGCCATCTGCATGTTGCCGTGGCCCATGCTCAGCTGGATCTGGGTGGCACGCGGCATCACCGGCTCGTTGAAGGCCAGCTCGATCTGGGCGGTCGGCGCCACGCTGGCATCGGCAGCCGGGGTGGAGCGCACCAGCGCGGGATGGGCCAGCGCCAGCGGGGCAAGGGCACTGCCCAGCAGCACGCTGGCGACGGGAATCAGGCGACGGAAGGTGGACGACATCGGCGGGGCCTTGCAGCAGGGAAGGAAGGCGCAGGCTAGGGGCCTGCGCCTTTCAGCGCCCTGACCCGGACATTACCGGATCGTCATCTAAATGCACCCGCTCACTTCAACGGCGCACGGCCGGCCGCGGCCAGGATCAGGTTGGCGATCTCGCGCGGGTGCGACACCAGCGAAAGGTGCCCGGAGGCCAGCTCCACCGTGTGCGCGTTCATGCGCTTGGCCAGGAAGCGCTGCAGGTCCGGCGAGGTGGTCTGGTCATCGCGCGAGACGGCGTACCAGCTGGGCTTGTCGTGCCAGGCCGCGGCCTGGGTGCGGCCATTGAACAGCGTGGCGGCGATCGGCTGCTGCACGGCGTACAGGGTGCGTGCGCGCGCGGCCGGGACGCCGTTGGCGAAGTACTTCAGGAAGGCCTGTTCGTTGATGGTGGCGTAGCCATCATGGGTTTCCACCCCGGCGCGTACCGGCATGGTCGGGTAGCGCGCGGCCAGCGCGGCGAAGTCCTCGCCGGCGTCCGGCGTCCGGGGCACGTGCGGCCACGTAGACCAGCGCGCTGACCTTCGGGTCCACGCCCGCATCGGAAATCACGTTACCGGCATAGGAATGGCCGACCAGCACGGTCGGTCCCTCCTGCTGGGCCAGCACGCGGCGGGTGGCCGCCACGTCGTCGGCCAGCGAGGTCAGCGGGTTCTGCACCGAGGTGACATGCAGGCCGGCACGCTGCAGCAGCGGGATGACCTCGGCCCAGCTGGAGCCATCGGCCCAGGCGCCGTGCACCAGCACGACATTGTTGGCCGGGGGGGCTGCTGCCGGGGCCGGCTGCGCGCCGGCACTGCCGGCGAACACCAGGGACAGGCCCAGCAGGGCGGAGAAGGTTAGGTGACGCAGGTTCATGGGGTGGTCCTTGTGGGGAAGCGCAGGTGCTTCCCTTACCTGTTCGCTGCAGGCGGGCGATTCGTTACACCCCACCGTTACCGGGGGTTGCCGAAGGCCGCCGTATACTCGCCGCCGTTCACCCTGGGTACGGCCTTTCCGCATCGCCATGCACACCCGCTCTTCCCGCTGGACCGTCGCGCTGCTGGCTGCCCGCCAGGGCGACGCCACGGCGTACGCGGCGTTCCTGCAGGAACTGGCGGCGTTCCTGCGCCGTTTCGTGACCCGGCAGATGCTGCTGGGCGGCCAGCCAGCGGCCGATGCCGAGGACGTGGTGCAGGAGGTGCTGCTGGCCGTGCACCAGCAGCACGCCCGCTGGGATGAGCAGCGCCCGCTGCTGCCGTGGCTGCATGCCATCGTGCGCTACAAGATCAACGATGCGTGCCGCCGTGCCAGCCGCGATGCGCGGCGCCACCTGGACCTGGATGCACCGCGCTGGGAAGCGCTGCTGGCCGAAGAGACACTGGCCCCGGATGCGCCGCTGGACGTGGCGCGGCTGCTGGCCACCTTGCCCGCGCGCCAGCAGGCGCTGGTGCGCGCGATCCATCTGGAGGGCCGCAGTGCACGCGAAGCGGCCGACCACTTCCATTCCAACGAAGGTGCGGTGCGGGTGACACTGCACCGCGCATTGCGCCGCCTGACAGAGCGCGCGCGAGGAGACGCACGATGAGCCCCCAGCCCCCGATGACGGGTACGCCCACCACACCAGCCGATACCGCTGCGCTGGTGGCACGGTTGGCTGCAGAGCCGGCCACGCCGGCGCCGGCAGGCGCGATGGCGCGGCGCGGATGGGCGGTGCCGCTGGCGCTGCTGGCGGCGCTGGCGGTGGTGCTGGGCGTGGCCGGGGCGCGTCCCGATCTGGCCGGCGTGGCTGGCACCGGCCTGTTCGCCTTCAAGATCGCCTGCATGGGGCTGCTGTCGCTGGCGGCGGCGGTGCTGGTGCATCGCGCCGGCCAGCCCGGGGTCGCGCTGCGGCCACTGCGCGTGGTGTGGCCGTTGCTGCTGGTGCTGCTGGCGGGCCTGCTGCTGGACCGCTCCGGCTATCCCTTGCTGGGCGCATCGACGTGGTCGGTGGCCCGCTGCGTGGGCACCATCGTGCTGGCCGCACTGCCGGTGCTGGCCGGGGCCCTGTGGTGGCTGCGCGCGGCGCTTCCCACCCGGCCCGCCGTGGCGGGCGCGCTGGCCGGCGTGCTGGCCGGGGCGATGGCGGCACTGGCGTACACGGTGGCCTGCCTCAATGACGGCGCCGCGTTCGTGGCGCTGTGGTACCACGTGGCGGTGCTGCTGGTGGCCGCGCTGGGGGCGCTGGCCGGGCGCATCGTGCTGCGCTGGTGAGGTGCGCGCTCAGCCTTCGCGCAGTTGCCGCGCCGCTTCGCGGAACCCGCGCGGGGCCAGCCCGGCCGAGCGCTTGAAGGCGGTGCTGAAGGCGCTTTCGGAGCTGTAACCGAGGCGGCTGGCGAGCGCGCCGATGGTGATGTCCTCATCGCGCAGCGCGCCTTCGGCCAGGCGCATGCGCCATTCGGTGAGATAGGCCACCGGGGTGACGCCGGCGGTGGCGCGGAAATGGGCGGCGAACGCACTGCGTGACATCGCCGCCGCACGCGCCAGTTCCTGCAGGCCCCAGCCACGGCCGGGCTCGGCATGCATCAGCGCCATCGCCGGGCCGAGCCGGCGGTCGGCGATCGCGCGCAGGGTGCCGGCCGGCAGTGCCTGTGCGGACTGCAGGTGGATGCGCAGCACCGCCAGGAACATCAGCTGGATCAGATGCGAACAGGCCAGCGCGGCGCCGGCCGGGCGTTCGGTGCGTTCCTGCACCAGCTGCGCCAGCAGCCAGCGCAGCGGCTCGGCACGCGAACTGCCGGCGCGGACGTGGATCAGCGGCGGCAGCACATCGCCGAGCAGGCGGCCGGTCACCGGGTCCAGGCGCACGTGGCCACCGATCTGTTCGCAGTCCTGCCCGCTGCCCAGCAGCGCGGTCTTGTCCTCGGTGCCGGTGAACACCTCCACCGCCAGCACGGGTGGTACCGCCGGATCGCTGCACAACACGAAGCCACGCGGGGCGGTCAGCACGAACACATCGCCTTCGTACACGCGCTGCGGTTGCGCCGCGCCGTCGAGCAGCAGCCAGCAGCTGCCCTTGAGCAGGGCGAAGAACTTCAGCTTGTCCGGTGGCGGGAACCGCAGCGACCAGTCGCCACCGGCGCGGAAGCCGCCGGCGACCACCGGCTGGACGTTGGCCAGGTGCAGCAGATCGGAGAGGGGGTCAGTACGCATGCGTGGACTATGGCGCAGGTATTCCGCACTCACAAGCATTCGCAATCCAGAACGCCCCGCCTAGTCTGGAGGCATTCACCGGTTGCAGGAGTTGCCCTTGTCTATCGCGCCGTCCCCACGCCCCGCTGTTGCACCCGCGCCGGAATGGCGCGCCTGGCTGACCGTGGCCATCCTGTTGCTGCTGGCGGTGCTGGCCTCGATCGACCGCAATGCGATCGCCCTGATGGTCGACCCGATCAAGCAGAGCCTGGGCCTGAGTGATGCGCGCATGGGCCTGCTGCAGGGGCCGGCGTTCGCGGTGTTCTTCCTGATCGGCAGCATGCCGATGGGCTGGCTGGTGGACCACTTCTCGCGGCGCTGGACGATCTATGCCGGTGTCACCGTATGGTCGCTGGCCACCGTGGCCTGTGGCCTGGCTGGTTCATTCACCGAGCTGCTGGTGGCTCGCTGCGTGGTGGGCTTCGGTGAAGCGGTGCTGCAGCCGGCCGGCTGGTCGATGGTGGCGCGGCTGTTCCCGCCGCAGCGGCTGGCGCTGGCCATCGGTGTGCTGGGCGTAGGCGCGCAGATCGGCGCGGCGGCCTCCTACCTGCTGGGCGGCCTGCTGATTGCCGAGGCCGACCGCTTTGCCGGGCTGCATGTACCGCTGCTGGGCGAGCTGGCCTCATGGCAATGGGTGTTCGTCATCGCCGGCGTGCCCGGCATCGTCGCGGCGCTGCTGATCTTCCTGGCGCCCGAACCAGCACATGAACGGCCCGGGCCGGGCAGCGCGAGCGTCTCCCTGCGCGGCTTCGTGCGCGACAACCGCGCCTTCCTGGGCCACCACTTCCTCGGCTTCAGCCTGCATGCGGCCGCCGTGTTCGGTGCAGCGGCATGGCTGCCGAGCTACCTGATGCGCCAGTTCACGATGGACGTGGGTACCGTCGGGCTGGTGATGGCGCTGGCGGCGGTGCCGGTGGGCATGGCCGGTGTCATCTTCAACGGCTGGTGGGTGGACCGCCGTTACGCGGCAGGGCAGGCGGACGCGCACCTGGGCTATTTCGCCCGGGTCACCGTGGCGATGGCGGTGGTCGGTGGTCTGGGCTTCTGGCTGGGCACGGCGGCGTGGATGGCCATTGCCGTGTTCGTGGTGATCCAGTTCGTGCAGCCGTTCTCCGGCGTGTCCGGTGCGGCGCTGCAGATCATCACCCCCGAGCCGCTGCGTGGCCGCATTTCCGCCGCCTATGTGATGACCTACAACGCCGTCGGCATGGCCGTCGGCCCCAGCGCCGTGGCGCTGTTTGCCGACCATCTGGCCAGCGACGCCGGCCTCGGCCCGACCATCGCGCTGTCCTACCTGGTGTTCGGCGTGTCCGCGTCGATGCTGCTGTCGCGTGGCCGTCGCCACCAGACCGCGGCGATGGCGCGTGCCCGTGCCGCCACCGCCTGATTCTTTCCCCATGGAGTGCTGCAGCATGTCTACCCCCCAGATTCCCCTCGGCTCCGGCTTCGGCCCGGCCACGACCAGCGAGGAGGTGATGCAGGGCATCGGCCTGCACGGCCAGCGTGCGCTGGTGACCGGCGGCTATTCCGGCCTTGGCGCGGCGACGGTGCGTGCGCTGGCGGCGGCCGGTGCCCATGTGCTGGTGCCCAGCCGCGATCCGGCCCGTGCGGCGCGCGTGCTCGAGGGCGTCGGCAACATCACGATCCTGCCGATGGACCTGGCCGACCCGGCTTCCATCGCCACGTTCACCGACCGCCTGCTGGCCAGTGGCCTGCCGCTGCACCTGCTGGTCAACTCGGCCGGCATCATGGCCACCCCGCCGATGCGCGATGCGCGCGGCTACGAGGCGCAGTTCGCCACCAACCACCTGGGCCATTTCCAGCTGACCACCGCGCTGCTGCCGGCGCTGCAGCGGGCACAGGGCGCGCGGGTGGTGATGGTGTCCTCGCGCGGGCACCGGTTCTCGCCGGTGCACCTGCACGACCCGCATTTCCTGCAGCGCCCGTATGACCGCTGGCAGGCCTATGGCCAGTCGAAGACGGCCAACATCCTGTTCGCGGTGGCGCTGGACCGGCGCCAGGCGGGCGAGGGCATCCGTGCGTTTGCGGTGCACCCGGGGTCGATTGTCGGCACCGGTCTGGAAAAGCACCTGGACCCGGCCGACCTGGTGGCCGCCGGGGTGATGCAGGCCGACGGCACGCCCATCCTGGACCCTGCGCGCGGCCTGAAGACGGTCTCGCAGGGCGCCGCCACCCAGCTGTGGTGCGCGACCAGCCCGCAGCTGCAGGATCACGGCGGCGTGTACTGCGAAGACGTGGACGTTGCCGGTGCGATGCTGCCGCGCCATGAAGGTGCACCGATGGCCGAAGCGCTGGAAGCACGCGGGGTGATGGCCTATGCCGTGGACCCGGTGACGGCCGATGCGCTGTGGGGGCTGAGTGAACAGCTGCTGGCGCCGTCATCGTCGGCATCTGCCGCCCGGGAGGCCAACGCATGAAGTGCATCGACAGCCACTACATCGACGGCCGATTCGTTGCTTCGCACGGCGAGGAGCGCCTGCCCCTGCAGGATCCCAGCACCGGCGCCACCGTCGCCGAGGTGGTGCTGGGCGATGCGACCGATGTCGAGCGTGCCGTGGCCGCCGCGGTGAAGGCGTTCCCGGCGTTCTCGCGCAGCAGCCTGGACGAACGCGCCGGCTACCTGCGTGCGTTGCATGCCGCACTGCTGGCCCGCGAAGACGAACACGTGGTGGCGCGCGCGCAGGAGTACGGCGCGGTGGAACGGCACAGCCGGTTCTCGATCCAGGGTGCGGCCAAAGCCTTCCTCAACATGGCCGCGACCCTGCCACAGGTGCCGTTCGAGCGGCAGATGGGCAAGGCGTGGGTGACCAACCACGCCGTGGGCGTGGCCGCGCTGATCACGCCGTGGAACTCGGCGGTGTTCATGATCTGCAACAAGCTGGCCCCGGCGCTGGCCGCAGGGTGCACGGTGGTGATCAAGCCCAGCGAACTCAGTGCCCAGCAGACCCGGCTGCTGATGGAATGCGTGGACGCCGCCGGCCTGCCGCCGGGAGTGGTCAACCTGGTCAACGGCCGCGGCGATACCGTGGGCGAGGCGCTGGCGCGGCACCGGCAGGTGGCCAAGGTGTCCTTCACCGGCTCCACGGCGGTGGGCAAGCACATCATGCGGGTGGCGGCGGATACCCTGAAACGGCTGACGCTGGAACTGGGCGGCAAATCCGCGCATATCCTGCTGGATGACGTGGACATGGACACGGCCATTCCCTTCGCCCTGGCCACGGCATTCATGAACAACGGCCAGGCCTGCATCGCAGGCTCCCGCCTGCTGGTGCCACGCGCGCGCCTGCAGGAGGCGCAGCAGGCGCTGCTGCGGCACCTGCCGGCCTGGCGCAGCGGGCGGCCCGGAGATGCTGGTACCGCGATCGGCCCGGCGGTCAGCCAGGCCCAGCACGCGCGCGTGCAGGGATACATCCAGGCGGGGCTGGACGAGGGCGCGACCCTGCTGGCCGGTGGCCTGGGCGCGCCGCCGGGGCTGGAGGCCGGTTGGTTCACCCGGCCGACGGTGTTCGTCGATGTGCACAACGGCATGACCATCGCCCGTGAGGAGATCTTCGGGCCGGTGCTGTCGGTCATCGGCTATGCGGACGAGGAGGAGGCGATTGCCATCGCCAACGATTCGCCCTATGGCCTGCAGGGGTGGGTCGGTACGGCCGATCCGGAACGCGGCCGCGCCGTGGCGGCACGCATCGAGGCGGGCAGCCTGATGGTCAATGCGGTGTTCGACATGCTGGACGAGGCCGGTGCGCCGATCGGTGGCCTGAAGGAATCGGGCATCGGCAGGGAATTCGGGGTGGCCGGCATCGAGCAGTACCTGGAGACGCGCAGCCTGTTCGCGTGAGGTGGCGGTGCCGGGCTTAAGAGGATCCTAAAACACGGACGGGATGATCGCGGCGCCGGGCAGAGGGCCCGGTGCCACCAACCGCCGAGGAACCGATGATGGTCCGTCCCTACGCTTTTGCTTCCCTGCGGCGCCGCCGCCCGCGCCTGCTGCCCCGTCCGCTGCTGCTGGTCGTCGCCCTGCTGGCGATGCCGCTGGCCCGCGCCGAGGACACGCCGGCCCCCGCACGAGCGGTGGGGGTGGCTGTGGCCAGTCTGCAGCCGCCGTACCGCGCTGCCGACCGCCGCACGCTGCTGCTGCCGGTACTGCGCTACGACAACCGCTGGCTGGCGGTGTCCGGCCCGCAGCTGGACCTGAAGGTGCGCGATGGCGATGCGATGTACCTGCGCGCGCGGCTGCGCTACGAACCGGGACTGGGCTATGAGGCGTCCGATTCCCCGGTGCTGGCAGGCATGCGCGACCGTCGTGCCGGGCTGTGGGCCGGGCCGGTGGTCGGCGGCGCATTGGGCCGCACGCAGTGGCAGCTGGAAGCACTGGCCGATGTCGGCGGTGCCAGTGGCGGCCGCCAGGTGGTGGCTTCGCTGCGCCACCCGTACCGGCTGGGGCAGTTCCAGCTGACGCCACGGGTGGAGGCGGGGTGGGTGGATGCAGACTATGCGGATTACTACATGGGCGTGCGCCCGGAGGAAGCCGCCCCCGGACGTGCGGCCTATGCCCCGGGCAGCAGCGGTTTCTGGCGGGCCGGGCTGCGGCTGGAACGGCGGATCGGCCGCCGCCAGTCGATCGGCCTCGACCTGGCCGCGACGCGGCTGGGGGGAGCATTGCGTGACAGCCCGATCGTCGATGATCGGCTGCTGACCACGCTGTCGCTGGGGTATCTGGTGGATTTCTGACCGCGTCGGGCGGTCGAGGAGCGTGTGGTGAACCTGCTGCTGGTGGAAGACGATGCGATGCTGGCCGAGGCCATCTGTGATGGTGCGCGCCAGCTGGGGTGGCAGGTCGAGCATGCGCGCAGCGCGGAAGCGGCGCGCGCCTGCATGGAAGGGCACGCCTTTGCGGCGGTGCTGCTGGACATCGGCCTGCCCGGGGAATCCGGGCTGGCCTGGCTGCGCTGGCTGCGCCGCAGCCACGACCCGGTGCCGGTGCTGCTGATCACCGCCCGCGCGCAGCTGAGCAGCCGCATCCGTGGCCTGGATGAGGGGGCCGATGACTACCTGGTCAAGCCATTCGACCTGGACGAACTCAATGCGCGGCTGCGTGCGCTGGTCCGCCGCAGCCAGGGCAGCTTCGCGCCGGTGCTGTGCTGTGGCCCGGTCTGCCTGGACCCGCACCGCCGCCAGGTCACCCGCCATGGCGTGCCGGTGCCGCTGAGCCTGTACGAGTACCGCCTGCTGCTGGCATTGCTGCAGAACCCGGGGCGGGTGCTGGCCCGCGATACCCTGGAACGCCATGTGTACGGCAACGACCTGCGGGTGGAGAGCAACACGGTGGCGGTGTTCGTGCACCAGCTGCGGCGCAAGCTGGGCGACGGCATCGTGGTCACCCAGCATGGCCTGGGCTACCGGCTGGGGGATGTGCCATGAAGCCGTTCTCGCTGCGCGGGCGCATGCTGCGCGCGCTGGCCATCTGGGTGTTGCTGGCCTGGGTGCTGGCGGTGGGGGTGATGTATGTACTCACCAGCAGCCGCCAGGACAGCAACTGGGACAGCAAGCTGGAAGCCATGGCGCTGCGCGTGCTGCAGTCGATGCCGGCCGATGCACCGGCCTGGCCGGGCGGCGGCGGGCGGCTGCAGGCGCGCGATGGCGCGACGCCCGAGGATGGCCTGGTGGTGCAGGTGTGGCGGCGCGACGGTACCCTGCTGACCGCGTCGGCCAATGCACCGCAGGTGCCGTTGCGCGCGGGCTTCGGCGAGGGCTTTGCCAGCGTGCCGCTGCACGGCCGCGAGTTCCGCGTGTACGCGCTGTCCGACCGCAGCGGGCGCTACCAGGTGCAGGTCGGCAACGACCGCGCGCTGATCGATGCCGATTTCCAGAAGCACTCGGTCAAGGCGGTCAGCCTGGCCGCGATCGGCATGGTGCTGTCCGGCCTGATGATGTGGTGGTCGGTGCGGGTGGCGCTGCGGCCGATCACCAGCGTGCAGCAGGCCCTGTCGGCACGGGCGGCGTTCGACCTCACCCCGTTGCCGGAACAGGCGCTTCCCGCCGAGATCGCGCCGATGGTGCGCGCCTTCAATGGCGTGCTGCGGCAGCTGGATGATGCCATCCAGGCCGAACGCAATTTTCTCAGCGATGCCGCGCATGAGCTGCGCACGCCGTTGTCGGCGCTGCAGACCCAGCTGGATGTGGCGATGAATGCCGGCACCGCCGAGCAGCGCCAGCGGGCACTGGAGAAGGCCCAGCTGGGCGTGCGCCGCAGCAGCCGGCTGTGCGAGCAGCTACTGGACCTGGCACGGCTGGATGCCGGCGGCCGTGCACCCGAGCGCCATGCCTGCGCCCTGCAGGACGTGGTGCTGCATACGGTGGACGAATATGCGATGGCCGCCACGCTGGGCGGACGGCGGCTGGATGCCGATGTGGACGGGGCCTGCGTATCCGGCGACCAGGACGAGCTGTCGATCCTGCTGCGCAACCTGGTGGACAACGCGCTGCGGCATACCCCGGTCGGCACGCGGGTGCGGGTGCGCTGCGGCAACGAAGCGGTGCAGGGCACGACGCATGCCTTCCTGGAAGTGGAAGACGATGGCCCCGGCGTGCCCGATGCCCAGCATCAGCGCCTGTTCGAGCGCTTCCGGCGCCAGCCGCAGGCGCTGGATGTGCGCGGCAGTGGCATCGGCCTGGCGCTGGTGGCGCGTATCGCGGCCCAGCACGGGGCGTCGATCGATACCGGGTGCGGGCCGCAGAAGCGGGGTTTCCGGGTGCGCGTGGTGTTTCCGCAGCCGGCCTAAAGGCCGCTTAAAAAGTCGCTGCGATGCTGGCATGCAGGACGGGCGTGGGCCTGTCGCACAGCGGACGAGGTAACTCAGGTGGGTGTCGATCTTTCCGTGGCCGCAACGGCCCGTGGGCGTGTGCGCCGGCGGCGCCTGCTGCTGGTGGCCGGCGTACTGGTGGTGGCGGTGGCCCTGGTGCTCGGCGTGGCGCTGCGGCGCACGCCGGCAGGTGCGCCGCCGGCACCGCCGGCGATGACCGTGACGCTGGCCACGGCCACCCAGCAGTGGTGGCCCAGCGAAGTGCGCGCTGACGGCAGCGTGTTCGCACAGCATGAAGCGGTGGTGGCAGCAGCAGCGGCCGGCCTGTCGATCGCACGGCTGCCGGCCGATGTCGGCGACACGGTGGTGCAGGGCCAGGTGCTGGCCGAACTGGATGACCGCCCGTTGCGTGCGCGCCAGGCCGAACTGCAGGCGACACTGGAGCAGGCCGAGGCCAGCGCGCAGCAGGCCGCGCAGAATGCACAGCGTGCACTGCGCCAGCGCAGCGCGGGCGCGTTGAGCGAACAGGACATCCAGACCAGCGTGACCCACGCGCGCGTGGCGCAGGCCCAGGTCGGCGTGGCCCGGGCGCAGCTGCAGGGCAATGCGGTGGCCCTGGCCAATACGCGGGTGCGTGCCCCGGCGGCCGGCGTGCTGTCGGCACGGCTGGCCAGCCTGGGCATGGTGCCGGTGGGCGGCGAGCCGCTGTTCCGCCTGATCGTGGACAACACCCTGGAATGGCGCGCGGAAGTGCCCACCGCTCAGGCCACGCGCCTGCGGGTCGGTCAGCGTGCGGTCCTGGCACTGCCCGATGGCAGCCAGGCCGAAGGCCACGTGCGCCTGCTGGCACCGGCGCTGGACAGCAGCCGCCGCCTGCAGGTGGTGCATGTGCAGCTGGACAATGCCGGCAGCGCCCGCGCTGGCATGTATGCCAGCGGGCGCCTGCTCGGTGGGCAGGTGCAGGCGGTGTCGGTGCCCGCCGAGGCGGTGGTGATCCGTGACGGCCGGCCGCAGGTGTTCGTGGTCCAGGCTGCCGGCGATGCCGCGGGGGATACGTTGGCGGCGGTGCAGCGCCGCGTGCAGACCGGGCGCCACCGCGGCGAGCGCGTCGAGATCGTGCAGGGCCTGGCCGTGGGCGAATCGGTGGCGGTGGCCGGTGCGGGGTTCCTCGCCGATGGTGACCGGGTACGCAGCGCGGTCCTGCCGGCAGGCGTGGCCAAGGGCGGCCTGCCGTGAGCCTGGCGACCTGGTCGCTGCGCCACCCGTTCGCGGTGGTGCTGCTGTTCGTGCTGCTGGTGCTGGGCGGGCTGCGCAGCTTCCAGCAGCTGCCGGTGCAGGACTATCCGGACATCGAGCTGCCGACGGTGCAGGTGACCCTGGCCCAGCCCGGTGCCGTGCCCAGCCAGCTGGAAAGCGAGGTGGCGCGCAAGGTGGAGGACGCGCTGTCCACGCTGCCCTCGCTCAAGCACCTGCGCACCTCGATCCGTGACGGCGTGGTCTCGATCCGCGTCGAGTTCGAGCTGGGCAAATCATTGTCCGATGCGCTGATCGAAGCCAAGGATGCGGTGGACCGCACCCGCGCGGACCTGCCCAGCGACCTGCTGCCGCCGACGGTGTCGGCGGTGCACGTTTCGGTCAGCCCGGTGCTGACCTATGCGCTGTCCTCGCCGGCGATGGATGAGGCGGCACTGTCATGGTTCATCGACGATGCGCTGACCCGGCGTCTGCGCCGTATTCCCGGCGTGGAGGCGGTGGGCCGGGTGGGCGGGGTGGACCGCGAAATCGAAGTGGAGGTGGACCCGGCGCGGCTGTCGGCGCTGGGGGTCACCGTGGCCGATGTGTCGCGTGCCCTGCGCCTGAACCAGCAGCAGTCTTCCGGTGGCCGCAGCGAACTGGGCGGTGGCCAGCAGGCCGTGCGGGTGATCGCCCTGGCCGCGCGTGCAGAGGAGGTCGCCGCGCTGCCGGTGGCGCTGGCCGATGGGCGCGAACTGCGCCTGGACGAGGTGGCCCGCGTGCGTGATGGCCATGCGCTGCGCACCCGTGCGGCCACACTGGACGGCGCAGCGGTGATCGGCGTGGAGATCTTCCGTGCCCGTGACCGCGACCAGCTGGCGCTGGCGGCCGGGGTGGCCGCGGCGATGCAGCAGCTGGTGCGTGAACACCCCGGCCTGCGCGCCACCGAAGTGGTGAACCGGGTCGACTACACCCACGAGCAGTACCGCGGCTCCATGCAGATGCTGTGGGAAGGCGCGCTGCTGGCGGTGCTGGTGGTGTGGTGGTTCCTGCGCGACTGGCGGGCGACGCTGGTCGCGGCCGCCGCGCTGCCGCTGTCGATCCTGCCGACCTTCATCGGCATGCAGTGGCTGGGGTATTCGCTCAACACGCTGACCCTGCTGGCGCTGGCGGTGATCGTCGGCATCCTGGTGGACGATGCCATCGTGGAGGTGGAGAACATCCAACGGCACCGGGTGGGCGGCAAGCCGATCCGCGAGGTCACCGAGGCGGCGGTCAATGAAATCGCACTGGCCGTGCTGGCCACCACGCTGACCCTGGTGGTGGTGTTCCTGCCGACCGCGTTGATGAGCGGAACGGCCGGGCTGTTCTTCCGCCAGTTCGGCTGGACGACGGTGATCGCGGTGCTGGCCTCGCTGCTGGTGGCACGCCTGGTCACGCCGCTGCTGGCGGTAGCGCTGCTGCGCGATGCGCCGCTGCAGATGCATGGCAACGAGGAAGGGCGCTGGATGCGCGCCTACCTGCGGCTGGCCGATGCGGCGCTGCGGCGGCCGCTGCGGACGCTGCTGCTCGCGCTGGGCACGGTGGTGGGATCGCTGCTGCTGGCCACGCAGCTGCCGGCCGGCCTGGTACCGGCGGCGGACCGTGGTTACACCTCGGTGCAGCTGGAACTGCCGCCGGGCGGGAGCTTGCAGGCGACGCTGGCACGGGCCGAGCAGGCACGCCGCGCGATTGCCGGGCTGGCCGGCGTGCGCGGCGTGTACATCGCCGCCGGCGCCGCGCCGGCCGGACCGGACGGCGGCGCGCGTGCCGACCCCGGGCGCGCCAGCCTGGCCGTGCTGCTGGTGCCAGCGGCCGAACGGCCGTCGCAGCAGCAGATCGAGGCGCGCATCCGGCAGGCGTTGCAGGCCGTGCCGGGCGCACGCTTCGCCGTCGGTGCCGGTGCGCTGGGCGAACGCCTGGAGCTGATCCTGGCCAGCGACAGCCCGACGGCGCTGGCCCACGCGGCGTCTTCGGTGATGCGTGGCATGCGCGGCATCGCCGGCCTGTCCAACGTGCGCACCACCGCCGGGCCGGACCGTCCGGAAATGGTGGTGCGCCCGCGCGCAGCGGCGGCGGCCGAGCAGGGCCTGACCGCGGCGGCGCTGGGCGAGACCATCCGCATCGCCAGCAGTGGCGACTTCAGTGCCGCGCTGCCACGGCTGAGCCTGGAACAGCGCCAGCTGGATGTGCGCGTGCGCCTGCCGCGGGCGCTGCTGGCCGAGGACAGCACGCTGGGCAACCTGCAGGTGCGCGGCCGTGCGGGACTGCTGCCGCTGGCCAACGTGGCCGACATCGCGCTCGAAAGCGGCCCGGCCCAGGTGGACCGTTACGACCGCGTGCGCCAGGTCACCCTGGTGGCCGATCTCGGCGGCGTGCCGCTGGGCCGGGCATTGGCGCAGGTCCGCGCCTTGCCGGCGGTGCAGGCCTTGCCGGCGTCGGTCGGCCTGCTGCAGTCCGGCGATGCCGAATGGGCCGGCGAGCTGGCCGCTTCGTTCGGCTGGGCGATGCTGCTGGCGGTGGTCTGTGTCTACGGCGTGCTGGTGCTGCTGCTGGGCAACCTCGCGCAGCCGCTGACCATCCTGACCGCCATCCCGCTGTCGGCCTGCGGCGCGGTGGTGGCGCTGGTGGTGGCCGGGGCGCAGCTGGACATCCCCTCGATGCTGGGCGTGGTGATGCTGATGGGCATTGTCAGCAAGAACGCGATCCTGCTGGTGGAACACGCCAGTACCGCGATGCGGGCCGGCCTGGGCAGCCGCGAGGCGCTGCTCGATGCCTGCCGCACCCGCGCGCGCCCGATCCTGATGACCTCCGTGGCGATGGTGGCCGGCATGTTGCCGATCGCGGTGGGCATCGGCGCCGACGCCAGCTTCCGGCAGCCGATGGCGGTGGCGGTGATCGGCGGCCTGCTCAGTTCCACCGTGCTGAGCCTGCTGGTGGTCCCGGTCGCCTACCAGGCGATGCAGGCCGCTGCGGCCCGGCTGGCGCGGTGGCGGGGCAGGGCGTGAACGCATTCATGATCCATATGTCTACAGTGGTAGACATGCGCGGTGCGGTGGATTACGCTTTTATGTATACATGCGTAGACATTGCGCCAGACCCTTTCATTTCCAGGACCTCCGAGAGATCCCCATGACCCAGACCGTACTCGTCACCGGCGGCAATGGCTTCGTCGCCAGCTGGTGCATCGCCGACCTGCTGCGCCGCGGCTACCGCGTGCGTACCACCGTGCGCCACCCCGACCGCGCCGGCCCGCTGGTGGAAGCGCTGGCACGGCAGGGGGTGCCCACCGGCCCGCTGTCGGTGCACGCCGCCGACCTGACCCACGACGCCGGCTGGGCCGAGGCCGTGCAGGGCTGTGACTACGTGCTGCACGTGGCCTCGCCGCTGGGCATTGCCGGCAACAGCGATCCCGAGGCGCTGGCCACCGCCGCGCGCGACGGCACCCTGCGTGTGCTGCGCGCGGCGGTGGCCGCCAACGTGCGGCGGGTGGTGATGACGTCGGCGGCGACCACCGCGACCCCGCCGCTGCAATCGGCCGACAGCCTGAGCGACGAATCGGTGTGGTTCGACCCGGACGAAGCCGATGTGGATGGTTACCGGCGCTCCAAGCGCCTGGCCGAACGTGCGGCCTGGGAGTTCATGAAGACCCAGGGCGGGGGCACCGAACTGGTCACCGTCCTGCCCGGCGCGGTGTTCGGGCCGCTGCTGACCAGCCAGAGCATCGGCTCGGTGGAGGTGATCGCCAAGCTGCTGCGCGGCGAACTGCCGGCGTTGCCGCGGCTGGGCCTGGAAGTGGTGGACGTGCGCGACCTGGCCGACATCCATGTGCGTGCGATGACCACGCCGGACATCGGTGGCCAGCGCTTCCTGGCCGTGGGTGAATTCCTGTGGATGCGCGATATCGCCGCCGTGCTGCGCGCGCAGCTGGGCGTGCTGGCCGCCGACGTGCCGACCCGGGTCATGCCGGACTGGGTGTTCCGCCTGCTGGCGCGCGTGCAGCCGCAGATGCGTGCGATGGTGCCGCGGCTGGGCCGGCAGCACTGCCACAACTGGCAGAAGGCGCGCATCGAACTGGGCTGGTCGGCGCGGCCGGCGCGGCTGACCGTGCTGGATTGCGCGCGCAGCCTGCACAAGGCGGGGCTGGCATGAAGCTGCTGCTGACCGGTGCGACCGGCTTTGCCGGCGGCGAAGTGCTGCGCCAGGCGCTGCTCGACCCTGCCATCACCCGGGTGACCGTGCTGACCCGGCGCCGCCTGGCCTGGCGGCACCCGAAGCTGCACCCGGTGCTGATGGACGACTTCATGGATTACAGCCATGTCCCGCTGCACGGCCACGATGCGTGCATTTGGTGCCTGGGGGTATCGCAGGCCAGCGTCGAGCCGGATGAGTACGTCCGCATCACCCTGGACTACACGCTGGCGGCGGCGCAGGCGATGTTCGCCGCCAACCCGGCGATGCGCTTCTGTTTCGTCAGTGGCCGCAGCGCCGACCCGCACGAGCGCGGGCGCTCGCTGTTCAGCCGTATCAAGGGCCGTACCGAACGCCTGCTGCGCGAACGCTGGGGGCAGCGGGTGGTGGTGCTGCGGCCCGGCTACATCTGCCCGACCGCGCGCACCGGCCCGCGCCGCGATCTGGCCCGGCTGTTCACGCCGCTGGGCCGGTTGATGACCTGGATGGGACCGGACCTGGGCGTGGCCGGCGACACCCTGGCCGCCGTGCTGCTGCATACCGCGCGGCACGGCGCACCACAGCCCGTGCTGGGCAACCGCGAGATCCGTCATTACCCGCTGGCCACTGCCGGCACCGCACCCGGAGGCGTACCGCATGGCTGACATACTTTCCCGCACGACACCCGCTACGCCGCGCCGCGGCCGCATCCGGCGCGCGCTGCGCTGGTCGGCGCTGGGCGCGGCGTCGCTGCTGCTGGCCCTGCTGGCGCTGTTCCTGGTGACCGGCTGTGCGGCGTTCGGCGGAACGCTGGAGGGCCAGCGCCTGGTGCGCGCCCAGCAGTCACCGCAATGGAGCCAGGGGCAGTTCCAGAACCCACAGCCGCTGTGGGCCGATTCACGCGGTGCGTGGCGGCGCCTGCTGTTCGGCAGCACCCCGGACGGCCAGCGCCCGGACGCGCCGGTGCCGGTGGTGCATACCGACCCGGCACTGCTTGAGTCTGCGCCGGCCAGCGGCCTGCGGGTGACCTGGTTCGGCCATTCTTCGGCGCTGGTGGAGATCGATGGCAGCCGCGTACTGGTTGATCCGTTCTGGAGCGAACGCGCTTCGCCGGTGTCCTGGGCGGGCCCGAAGCGCTGGTTCGCACCGCCGATCGCGCTGGCCGACCTGCCACCGATCGACGTGGTGGTGGTCTCGCATGACCACGTCGATCATCTCGATTACGGCACCATCGTCGCCCTGCGCGGCGGAAACACCCGTTTCGTGGTGCCGCTGGGCATCGGCGCGCATCTTGAAATGTGGGGCATCCCGGCCGCGCGCATCACCGAACTGGACTGGTGGCAGCAGGCCCAGGTCGGCACGCTGGCGGTGGTGGCCACGCCGGCACGGCATGGCTCCGGCCGCGTGCTGGACACCAAGCACAACCACACGCTGTGGGCCGGCTTCGCGCTGATCGGGCCGCACCACCGCGCGTGGTACTCCGGCGATACCGGACTGCATGACACGCTGGACCGCATCGGTCGCGAGTACGGCCCGTTCGATGTCACCCTGGTTGAAGCCGGGCAGTACGACAGCCTGTGGCCCGACACCCATCTGGGCCCGGAACTGGCGGTGGAAGCCCACCGCCGCGTGCAGGGCCGGGTGATGATTCCGGTGCACTGGGCGCTGATCGGCCTGGCCCCGCACCCGTGGACCGAACCGGCCGAACGGGTGCTGGCCGCTGCGGCCTGCCAGGGGGTCAGCGTGCGCATTCCGCGCCCCGGCGAAAGCGTGGAGCCGACGGTGCCGGGCAGCGTGCAGCGCTGGTGGCCGCGCCAGGCCTGGCGCACCGCCGCACAGGCGCCGGTGCTGGCCACGCGCGATGGCGACCCGGCGCACCGCGTCGAGGCACCGGCGTGCATGGACGGCATGGCCGCGCGCTGAGCGGCCGGTCTACAGGCCCGGCAACGGTGCTTCGGCGGCGACCAGGTGCTGTGCGCGCAGGGCCCGCCAGAACGCGGCCGGGATCGGCGCGGTCGCCAGTGCCAGATTGTCGGCGATGCGTTCCGGGCGGCTGGCGCCGGGAATGACCGAGGCCACCGCCGGGTGGGCCAGGGCGAACTGCAGCGCCGCTGCGCGCAGGTCGACGCCGTGTTCGGCGGCCAGCGCCTGCAGGCCCTGCACGCGCGCGGCGATGTCCGGCGGCGTCGGCTGGTACTCGTAGTGCGCCCCCCCGGCCAGCACGCCGGAGTTGTACGGGCCACCCACCACGATGCCGGTACCGCGCGCGACGCTGGCCGGCATCAACCGCTGCAGGGCCGCGTCATGGTCGAGCAGGGTATAGCGGCCGGCGATCAGGAAGCCATCGGGGTCGGCCTGCTGCAGCGCCATTTCGCACGGCTCCACCCGGTTCACGCCCAGCCCCCAGGCCTTGATGACGCCTTCCTCGCGCAGGCGGGTCAGCGCCACGGCGGCGCCGTCCATCGCCTGCTGGAAGACGGTCTTCCAGGCGTCGCCATGGAAATCGCGCGCCGGGTCATGGATCCACACGACATCCAGGCGGTCGGTACGCAACCGCGCCAGGCTTTCCTCGATCGCGCGCAGGGTGCCATCGGCACTGTAGTCGTAGACGATGCGGTTGGGCAGGCCGTGTTCGAACAGCCCGCCTTTCTCGCCCAGATCACGTGCGGCGGGGTCTTCGATCTCGTCCAGCACGCGGCGGCCGACCTTGGTGCTGAGCACGTAGGCATCGCGATCGTGGTGCTGCAGGGCCTTGCCCAGGCGCAGCTCGGCCAGCCCGGCGCCGTACAGCGGGGCCGCATCGAAGTAGCGGATGCCCTGCTGCCAGGCCGCCTCGACGGTATCGAGGGCCTCCTGCTCGGGAATGTTGCGGTACATGTTGCCCAGCGGCGCGGTGCCGAAGCCGATGGGCGAGGGAAGGGAAAGGCGCATGGATGTCTCGCGAAGTGATGGCCGCGCGTGCGGCCGGTAATCAGTCGTGCGGCAGGGGCTGCAGCGTGCCCTGCATGCGGTGGAAGCTGCCGTCGCTGGCGGTGAACCACGCCAGCGAGCAGCCGTTGCCGAAATCATCGACGTGCACCACGGTGGCGCCGTCGGCTTCCTGCCAGGAAATGGCATAGACACCTTCGGCAATCGCCTGCCACTGGCAGTCGGCCGCGCCGCGTGCGCCGGCATACGGGCCGGACACGATGGCGTACTGCACGTGGCGGCCATCGGCGCTGTAGTGGTTGTCGGCGGCCAGGCCGTCATAGCTGACCCGGAAGCGGCGGCCGGCGAACAGGGGCAGGGGCGTGCTCATCGGATCGCCACCGGATTGATGTTGACCTGGGTGGAGCCGACGTACAGCGGCTGGCCCAGCACGAACAGGAATTCCCAGGCCTTGTCGCGCACCAGTGCACGGCTGTCGATCAGTTCCAGGTTGTAGATGCCGCGCTTGGCCAGCATGTACTGGTTGACCGGGAATTCGTCGGCGCCGTGCGGATTCGGGTACACCTCCGAGGCCCAGGTGTCGCCACCGAAGGCGACGATGCCCTGGTCGGCCAGCCACTGTGCCGCGGCCATGCCGATGCCCGGCTCCACGTCCAGGAACTGCGTGTTGTCCTTGCCGATCAGCTCCAGCCAGCCTGTGTTGAACAGCACCACATCGCCTTTGCGCAGGGTCAGGCCCTGCCGCTTCAGCACGGCCTGGATGTCGGCCACGCTGAATTCGGTGCCGCCGGGCACGATGGCCTTGCCGTAGTACGCGGTCATGTCCAGCACCACGCCACGGGTGACGATGGGCGGCACCTTTTCCACGCCCAGCCGGCGCACGCCGTCGACGGTGACGAAATCGGCGGCCTTGTTGCCGTTGTAGTAGACGTTGTCGATGCCGATGTGGCCGATGCCGTTGAGCTGGGTGCCGACACCGGTCCAGGCGTTGACCAGTTCGTCGTTGAAGGTGAACTTGTTCGGGCCCAGTGATTTGCCTGCCTGCTGGCCGACCTGCACGTTGTACAGGCGGAAGCTGCGGTGGCGGAAGGCGGGCAGGTGCTGGTCCACCGGCACGGCCAGCGGGTAGGTCTTGCCGGTCCTGACCAGCGACACGGCCTGCTTCACGCCCTCGGGCGTGAGCAGGTTGGCCGCACCGATCTCATCGCCTGCGCCATAGGCGGAGGGGTACCAGTCCTGCGCGGTGGCGCTCAGGGACAGCGGCAGGGTGGCCAGCGCAAGCGCGGCCAGGGTCGTGATCTTCATGGGGAGTCCTCTGGGGAAAATGGCGCCGGCGCTCAGGCCGGCTGCGGCGCAGTGGCGTGCGCGGCAAAGTGCGGCAGCACGGTCTCGGCGATTTCGTGGAAGGTCTCGGCCAATGGCCGTTCGTTGCGGCGGAACTGCAGGCCGACATGGTCCACGTCGGCCGCCTGCAGCGCCTGCAGTTCGGCCAGCAGCGCATGGCGGCCGCCGCGCAGGCCGAACCGCCAGCGCTGCAGCGGTGCATCGGCCTGCTCCACCAGATCCAGGTGGATGAAACTCGCATACGGTTTGTCACCGGCGACCGCGCGCCAGGCCGCCACGCGCGTGCGATGGTCCTGCGGCGTGCCGGGGTAGGCCAGGCAGCCATCCAGGTGCGCACCGATCCACGCCGGTTGCTGCTGCGCCAGCCCGGCCACCAGCAACGGCAGCGCCGTCGGGTTGGCCGGCAGCACGTCCAGCCCCTGCGGCAGGCGCAGGCCATCGCCACCACGCAGCAGCGCCACCTGGTCACGGAAGCGGCTGCCGCGGCTGTCGAAGTCGCGGCCGAACAGCGGGTATTCCACCGGCCGGTCACCGCTGGCCACGCCCAGCAGCAGGCGGTCATGGCTGAGCCGCTGCACGCTGCGGGCGGACTTGAGCGTCAGCAGCGGCTCGCGGATCGGCAGGACCACCGCGGCCGTGCCCAGCAGGATGTCGCGGGTGATGCCGGCCAGGTAACCCAGGTAGGCGAACACCTCGAATACCTGCGCGGCATCGCCGAAGGCCGGATCGTAGAGCGGCACATCCCGTACCCACAGCGCTCGGAAGCCGAGGCGGTCGGCCAGCCGTGCCAGGTCGGCGTGGCGCTGCAGGTCCGGTTCGCCGGGCAGGCGCTGTGCCACGCGCCGCGCCTGTTCGCCGGCCGGCGTCCAGTCGTTGTCCAGCGGTGCTTCGATGCCGATGCTGAATCCACCGGCCCGCAGTTGCGTCAGCGCGCTGCCCATGGCCGTGGCCTCAGTCCCAGGCCGGGGCCAGACCCGGCGGATCGACCTCGCGGCCGTTGCGGTCCAGCGCCGCGATGGCGGCCATGTCCTGCGCGTCCAGCACCAGTTCGCGCGCCAGCAGGTTGCTGGCCAGGTTCTCGCGCTTGGTCGAAGACGGGATGACCGCATAGCCCAGCTGCAGCGCCCAGGCCAGCGCGACCTGGGCCACGGTGGCCTGGTGCTTGGCGGCGATGGCGGCCAGCACCGGGTCCTTCAGCACCTTGCCATAGGCCAGGGTCATGTAGGAGGTGACCGTGATGCCCTGTTCGGCCAGGAACGCGGTCAGCGCGGTGTTCTGCAGGTAGGGGCTGAGCTCGATCTGGTTGGTGGCGATCCCGCCCTTGCCGACCACCTCGATGGCCTGCCGGGTCAGCGCGATGTTGAAGTTGGACACGCCGATCTGGCGGGTCAGGCCCAGCGCCTTGGCCTCGGCCAGCGCTTCCATGTACTCGCGCAGCGGCACGGCGCTGCCCGGCGCCGGCCAATGGATCAGCAGCAGGTCCACATGATCGGTGCGCAGCTTGGCCAGGCTTTCGCGCAGGCTCGGCAGCAGCGCATCGGCGGCATGGTTGTCCACCCAGATCTTGGTGGTCAGGAAGATCTCATCGCGCGGCACGCCGGATTCGGCGATGGCCTGGCCGACCTCGGCCTCGTTGCCGTAGATCTGCGCGGTATCGATGGCACGGTAACCGACGTCCAGCGCATTGCGCACCGAATCGATGACGGTCTGGCCGGTCAGGCGGAAGGTGCCGACACCGAAGGAAGGAAGGTTCATGGGAACTCCAGGCTGGGAAGGGAGCGGAGTGCTCCGACGGCGGCCAGTCTGGCGGCTTTACATTTGCGGATTAAGCCGTGTATGAAGGAAATGCTTTTGATATGGGGTAAACAATGAAAACGACCCTCGATGAGCTGAAGGCGTTCGTGGCGGTGGTCGACAGCGGCTCGATCACCACCGCGGCCGAGCACCTGGACCTGACCATCTCGGCGACCAGCCGTACCCTGGCGCGGCTGGAGGACAAGCTGCAGACCACGCTGCTGCGGCGGACCACGCGGCGGCTGGAGCTGACCGAGGAAGGCGCCGCCTTCCTGCAGTACGCACGCACCATCCTGGCCACGGTGGACGAAGCCGAGGAACAGATGGCCGCACGGCGGCTGCAGCCGGTCGGGCGGCTGCGGGTGGATGCGGCCACGCCGTTCATGCTGCACGTGATCGTGCCGTTGCTGGCCGGGTTCCGTGAGCGCTACCCGCAGGTGGAGCTGGAACTGAATTCCAACGAAGGCATCACCGACCTGATCGAGAAGCGCACCGACGTGGCGTTCCGCATCGGCGTGCTGCGCGATTCCACCCTGCATGCGCGCCCGATCGGCAGCAGCCGCATCCGCATCGTGGCCAGCCCGGCGTACCTGCAGCAGCACGGCACGCCGACGCGGGTCACGCAGCTGGGCGACCACCACCTGCTCGGGTTCACCCAGCCCAGCTCCTTGAACGAATGGCCGCTGCACGACGCCGACGGTGCGCCGTTGCACATCCAGCCGGCGATGGCCTCCTCCAGCGGTGAAACCCTGCGGCAGATGGCGCTGGCCGGCCTGGGCATCGCCTGCCTGTCCGATTTCCTCACCCGCAACGACCGCCGCGACGGGCGGCTGGTGCAGTTGTTCGCCAAGCAGAGCCTGGACATACGCCAGCCAGTCAACGCGGTGTATTACCGCAACACCGCGCTGGCGGCGCGGATCACCTGTTTTGTCGATTACGTGACGCAGACGCTGGGCCGGCGGCCGTTCGATGAGTGAGGGCTGGGCGGAGGCGGGCGGTGCAGCCGGCAGTCAACCAGCTGCCGACGCTGCCAGCGCTCCATCATCACCCACCGTCTGTCAGCCCTCCAGCACGGTCTGCGGCTCCAGGAACGCTTCCAGCCCCCACGCACCGCTTTCGCGACCGATGCCCGACTGCTTCATGCCGCCGAACGGGGCCAGCGGTTCGTGTGCCAGCGTGTTGACCAGCACGCGCCCGGACTGGATGCGGCGGGCCACGCGTCCGGCACGCTCGCGGTCGGTGCCGATCACCAGCGCACTCAGGCCGTAGGTCGTGTCATTGGCGATCGCGATGGCGTCCTCGTCGTCGCGGTAGCCGATGATGCTCAGCACCGGCCCGAAGATCTCCTCGCGCGCGATGGTCATGTCGTTGCGCACATCGGTGAACAGGGTCGGGCGCACGAACCAGCCCTGCGGCAGTCCCTGCGGGCGGCCTTCGCCACCGGCCAGCAGGCGTGCGCCTTCGGCAAGCCCGGTGTGGATGTAGCCCTGCACCCGCTGCCACTGGCGGGCGCTCACCATCGGCCCGACATCGGTCTGCGGGTCGGTCGGGTCGCCGCTGCGCACGGCCTGCACGGCGGCGGTCAGTGCCGCCTCGAACGCGGCACGGCGTGATTCGGGCACCAGGATGCGGGTGCCGGCGATGCAGGCCTGGCCGCTGTTCATGAAACCGGCCTGCACGGCCAGCAGCGCCGCCTGGGCCGGGTCGGCATCATCGAGCAGGATCGTCGGCGACTTGCCGCCCAGTTCCAGCGTGGTGCGCTTGAAGGTGTCCGCACTGGCGCGCAGGATCGCCCGGCCGGTGCCGGTGGAGCCGGTGAAGGAGATCTTGGCGATCGCCGGCGAGGCGCTCAGGGCGGCGCCCACGTCTTCGCCGAGGCCGTTGACGATGTTGGCCACGCCCGCCGGCAACTGCGCGGCATGCAGTGCCTCCATCACCACCTGGGTCTGCAGCGCGGACATTTCACTGGGCTTGACCACGGCGGTGCAGCCGGCCGCCAGCGCGGTTGCCAGCTTGCCGCAGATGAACGAAGCGTTGCTGTTCCACGGGGTGATCAACCCCGCCACGCCGACCGGCAGCAGGCGCACCCGCGCCTGGCCGACCTGGCGCTCGAACGGGAACTGGCGCAGTACGGTCATCGCGTCCTCGATCACCTGCACGGGGTGCTCGGCCATCCACTGCGAGCGTGCCGACGGCGCGCCGTACTCTTCGATGATGGCCTCGCGCAGCGCGTCCTTGCGCGCGGCCATCGCATCGCGGTAGCGGGACAGCTGTTCCAGCCGTTCGGCCACGCTGCGCGCAGCCTGGGCCGGCAGGGCCGCGTGGGCGGCGGCGATGGCCGCTGCGGCATCGGTGGCATCGCCCAGCCGTACCTGGCCGATCACCGCCTCGGTGGCCGGATTGTGCAGGTCGGCGGTACCCCGGCCGTGGGAGGCCACGAAGGCGCCGTTGATGTAGTGGTGCTCGATCTGTCGCATGGCGGAATTCCTGGAAAGGGAGAAGGCAGGTCCAGTCTGGGTGCGCTCGACCGTTCAGGGAATCCGGCTTATCGTGGATGGGGAATCCCGATTTCCGGGATGATGGGGGGTGCCGATGCACCGTTCCGGCCTGGTGGAACTGGACGCCGTGCTGGCAGTGGCCCGCCGCGGCAGTTTCCGTGCGGCGGCGCGCGAACTGGGCATGTCCACCTCGGCGCTGAGCCATGCCGTGGCCAGCCTGGAAGCCCGGCTGCAGGCGCGCCTGTTCAACCGCACCACGCGGAGTGTGGCGCTGACCGAGGCCGGTGCACGCTATGTGGCCCGGATCGGCCCAGCGGTGGCGGAGATCCGCGCGGCGGCCGAGGAGCTGCACGCCGATGACCTGCACCCGAGTGGCACGCTGCGCATCAGTGTTCCGCGCGAAAGCACGCGGATGCTGGCCGGGCTGATCGGCGAATTCGTGCAGCGCTGTCCCGACGTGCGCCTGGAACTGGATGCCGACGCCCGGCTGGTGGACATCGTGGCCGAGGGCTTCGATGCCGGCGTGCGCCTGCACGACCAGGTGCCGCAGGACATGGTCGCGCTGCCGCTGTACCGGCAGCAGCGCCTGCGGGTGGTGGCCAGCCCGGGTTACCTGGCCGCGCATGGCGTGCCATTGACCCCCGATGCACTGGCCGCGCACGGTGCGATCCGCATGCGCATGTCGCATGGCGGGCTGTACCGCTGGGAGCTGGAGCATCGCGGGCAGCTCCTGCAGGTCGACCCGCCCGCGCGGCTGGTGGTGGGCGAACTGCAGGCCGCGCGGGCCGCCGCGCTGGCCGGTGTCGGGCTGGCGTTCCTGTCCGAGTGGCATATCCAGCAGGAGCTGGATGCGGGCACCCTGGTGCCGGTACTGGATGCCTGGTGTCCGCCGTTCCCCGGGCTGTACCTGTATTTTCCGGGCCACCGCCACCTGCCGCCACCGTTGAAGGCGTTCGTCGCCCTGCTGCGCGAGCGTGATGCCGCAGGGTTGTCCCCGGATGCACCGGCGCGCGCGGGCGCCGCCGCCTGATGCCGGTACTGGACGGAGGGCGGGGCGCGCGCGGTTGATGCGCGCAACGTGCAGGGCGCGGGGGGACCTTCCGCGAAGCGCAGTCAACCCGCGGTCGGCGCGACCCCGTTGGTTTCACCCATCGCCCCCATCGGCTGAATACCTACGGTCCGCCCATGCCGACGGCACGCACCCCATCACGCGGCGGAAGGCGGCGCTGAACTTGCTGGGGTTGGCGTAGCCGCTGGCCAGCGCCACGTCGGTCACGCTGCGGCCGGCGCGCAGGGCCTGGCCGGCCCACTGCATGCGCCGCCGGGTCAGGAAGGCATACGGTGGCAGGCCGGTGGCGGCGTGCAGGGCGCGGTTGAAACGGGAAACCTCCATCTGCAGCACCGCGGCCAGCCGGGTCACCTCCAGCGCATCGTCGCGGTGCGCGTCGATGTAGTCTTCCAGCGTCCGCACCTGGCGTGGCGACAACGGCGTGGCCGCCCGTCGCGGCACCGCAGGTTGCCCGGCCAGCTGCGCAAGCCGGTGCAGCACCACCTGGGCACCGTGCTGCAGGAAGCCGGGCAGGCAGGCATCGGCCTGCGCGCTGCACCACAGCGCCTGCAGCACGGCGGTGATCACCGGATCGCGCTGCAGGCGCGCTGCCAGCGGCTGCAGCGCGGCGGCCTCCACGGTGCCTTGCAGCGGCAGCAGGCGGGTATCGATGGCCAGGCCGAGCAGGTCCACCGCCGGGCTGGCGTAGTGGCCATCATCACCGGGCAGCACCAGCGTGAACTGTCCCGGTTGCCAGTGGCCCTGCAGGGTGGCTGCCGCGCTGCGTTGCCACAGCCGCCCGCCGCCGCCCAGGGCCAGGCCCAGGCGCAGCTGGCCGGGCTGGCCCATCGTGCCTTCGCTGGCGGCAAAGGCATGGCGCAGCAGCACCACGGCGCCATCGTCGCTGGCCTGCGTGCGGGCGCTATCCGCGCCGTTTTCCTGCTGCAGCTGTGTGGCAAGGGCAGTCATGGCCTGTCCCGGAATGGAGCCGCGCGGCGGGAATGGAGTGGCGGCACGGCGGAAATGTTACAGGATAACAGTTTGTCGTCGCGCTCCCGCCGGCCGCGCGCCCGTTTCCTGTTCCTGCCGAGGTTCCCCCGTGAAAGCCCCTGTCCCGTCCGCCGCCCTGGTCGCGGCGTCGCTGCTGCTTCCTGTCCTGCCCGCCCACGCGCAGCAGGCCGATGCCACCACGCTCGATGGCGTGGTGGTCACCGGTTCCAAGCGCGATACGCCGTACCTGAAGAGTGATCTGTCGGTCACCGTGCTCGACCGCCAGGCCCTGAAGGAAGCGGGTGTCACCGCGTTCCGTGACCTGGACAAGCTGGCGCCGAACGTGAAGTTCAATGTGATGGGCCAGTTGAGCAACCTGTACATCTCCATCCGTGGCATCGAGTCCAATCCGTTCCTGGTCAACCGCGCCTCGGTCTACATCGACGGCATTCCATTCCGTGAGCTGAGCAATGCCGTGCTCAACCAGGTCGAGTCGGTGGAAGTGCTGCGCGGCCCGCAGGGCACGCTGTACGGTGCCAACAGCGAATCGGGGCTGGTGCTGGTGCGCACCCGTGGGCCGGCCGACCGGCGCGAAGGCGAGATCAACGTGCGCAGCACCTGGTTCGGCAACGGCAATGGCACCGCGCTGGATGGCTTCGTTGCCGGTCCGTTGAGTGCCGATGGCCGGCTGTCCGGCTCGGTGGCGTTCATGGGCTCGGACGAGGATGCCTACCTGAAGAACCTCACGCCGTCCGGTGCGCGCGGCACGGTGGGCGAAGGCTACCTGCAGGGCAAGCTGCGCTGGCGGCCGACCGATTACGTGAGCGTCAACGCGCTGGCCTATCACCTGCGCACCCGTGCGCCGGGCATGTTCGAGTACGAATACCTGCCGCTGGATACCGGCCTGTACAACCGCACCTATGGCGATGCCCTCAACGGCGGCCGCCGTGCGGGTGACTTCACCTACATCAACGATGCCCCCAAGCGCACCGAGAAGGACGAGACGGTGGCCGGGCTCAGCGCGCAGTGGCAGCTGCAGGCCGGCACGCTGGACGTGGCCGCCTCGCACCGCAGCGAGGAGGTGACCTCGGCCGGCTATGACTTCGACATGACCGCCAGCCCGGCGCTGGCCGGGCGCATCTATGACAAGAAGGGCGAATGGTCGGCCGAGGCGCGCTTCAGTTCGCCCAGCGACCAGGCGCTGACCTGGATGGCCGGGGTGTCCACCTACCGCATCACCAAGGACTCGATCCAGGGCACGGTGGTCGGGCCGCCGATGCGCGGGCTGGACAGCTACAACCTGGCCCCGCGGCAGACCTCCAAGGGCGAGGACTACAGCGTGTTCGCCACGGCCAGCTACACCTTCCCGGCGGTGCCGGCGCTGACCGCCAGTGTCGGCCTGCGCCACGAGCAGGCACGCCGTTCCACCGAACAGCGGGCCGGCGCGCTGGACCTGGGCGCCGGGGGCGTGGTGCGCTACCGCGATGCGGCCCTGGCGCACACGTTCTCGGCCACGCTGCCGCGCGTCTCGCTGCGCTACGACGCCAGCGATGACCTGTCCTTCTACGCGGCGTCGGCCAAGGGCTACATTCCCGGTGGCTTCAACCTGGCGGCAGCACAGAGCGATGTAATCAATGACAAGGTGCTGCGCTACGAGGCCGAGCGCATGTGGAGCCACGAACTGGGCTTCAAGATGAACCTGGCCGGCGGGCGCGGCCACATCGGCGGCGCGCTGTTCCATATCCGTTCGGACAACTGGCAGGAAATCCAGGTGGCCACCGATGCCGATGGCCGGCCGATTTCGTCGGACTACGTCGGCTCCGATGCCTCGATCCGCTCGCGCGGTGCGGAGCTGGAAGGCGTGTTCGAAGTGTTGCCCGGCTTCACGCTGATGGCCAACGTGGGCTATGTGGATGCGAAGTACACCAAGCTGTGGGTCAGCCCGCAGGAGAACCTGGACGGCAAGCGGGTCAAGCTGACCCCGCACTACACCGGCTACCTGGCCGCGCGCTACCAGTTCGCCTCGGGGATCTATGCGCGGGTGGAATCGCAGTTCACCGGCTCCAGTGCGCTGGACGAGCGCAACCGTGCGTTCCAGCCCGCAGTGGCGGTGCTGGGCATGCAGCTGGGCTACGAGAAGGGGCTGTGGAGCACGCGCGTGTTCGTGCAGAACCTTACGGACAAGCGTCGCATCAACGGCCTGATCTTCGACAACCTGGCCTTCGGCCGCGATGGCAACTACTACGGCCCGGTGGACAGCCCGCGCATCGTCGGTGCGGAGGTGGGCTACCGGTTCTGAGCCGGTAGCCGGGTGTGCGGTGCCGCTGGCCCCGGCACCGTCTACCGGTGCGGGACGTGCAGGGCGCGGCGGTTCAGCAGGTGCGCGGCGGCCAGCAGTACGCCCCCGCAGGCGGTGGCGATGCCATGCCACAGCAGGGATTCCTTCAGCGGCAGGTACAGCGATGCGGCCAGCAGCGGCAGCGCACCGGCCAGCGCCAGCAGCAGCGCGGCGCGGTGGCCGTGGCGGCGCCAGCCGGTGGCGGTGCTGCTGAGGGCCAGGCTGGACGCCATCAGTGCGAACAGCCATTCCCAGCGCGACATGACCAGCAGCGCGGTCATCAGGCCATGGGCCGGGTGCTGGAACGAACGCATCGCCATCATCGCTGCCGGCACGAAAGCCAGCAGCAGCGGCAGCGCCAGGCAATGCAGTGCGCAGGCCAGGGAGATCCAGGCGCCGGCCAGGTCCAGCCGGGGGTGCCAGCGCCAGTGGGGTGAACGGGAGGGGGAGGGCGAATGGCGGGCCCTTGCGGGCGGGGAAGGAATGTGGTCCATAATGTTACATAGTAACACTTCAGGGAATCCCCCATGAAACTGCTTGCCGCTTCAACACTGCTGCTGCTTGCGCCCTTGGCGCAGGCTGCCCCGATCGGCCAGATCGCACCGCACGTACATGGCCAGGCCACGGTCGATGTGGCCGTTGATGCGGGAACCGTTGAACTGGCGCTGCAGGCGCCGGGAATCGGCGTGCTCGATTTCGAGCGGCCACCGGCCAGCCCTGCCGAACAGGCGGCACTGGCGCGTGCGCAGAGCGTACTCAACAGTGGCACCTGGATTGCATTGCCGGCCGCAGCCCGCTGCACGCTGGCCGAAGCACGTGCCACCGCCACGGGGTTCGATGCGGCCGCACAGGCCGGTAGTGCCACCGGCCATGTCCATGCCGGTTTTTCAGCATCACTGCGTTACCGCTGCGCCGCACCGGCCGCGTTGCATGCGCTGGAGGTCCGGTTGCCGCTGCTGTTCCCCGGCCTGCACGAGGTGATCGTCAACCATGCCACCGCCAGCGGCCAGGGCCGCAGCGTGGTGACGGCCGGCATGCTGCATGTCAGCCTCGATTCCTGAGCCGCGCCGCATGACCTCTCCCCCCATCATTGCGCTGCACGCCGTGCAGTTTGGCTACGGCAGCGCCGCGCTGCTGGATATTCCGCGGTTGTCCATCGATGTCGGCCGCCGCGTCCTGCTGCAGGGGGCCAGCGGCAGTGGCAAGAGCACGCTGCTGGGCCTGCTGGCCGGCGTGCTGCAGCCGCAGCGTGGCACGGTCACCGTGGCCGGGCAGCCATTGCACGCGATGGGCGGCCCGGCGCGCGATCGTTTCCGCGCCGATCAGCTGGGCGTGATCTTCCAGCAGTTCAACCTGCTGCCGTTCCTGAGCGTGCGCGACAACATCGCCCTGGGCCTGCGCTTCTCGCGCCCCCGTGCCGAACGGGTTGCGCCGGTGCTGGATGAGGAGATCGTGCGGCTGCTCGACGGCCTGCAGCTTGACCCGGCGCTGATGCAGCGTCGGGCCGGCGCGTTGAGCGTGGGCCAGCAGCAGCGGGTGGCCGCGGCACGCGCCCTGATCGGCCGCCCGCAGCTGCTGCTGGCCGACGAGCCGACCTCGGCCCTGGACCGGCACGCGGCCACCGCGTTCCTGCAGGTGATGTTTGACCAGTGCCGTGCCAGTGGCACCACCGCGCTGGTGGTCAGCCACGATGACAGCCTGCAGGGCCAGTTCGACCAGGTGCTGCCACTGGGCAGCCTCAACCAGGCCGGGGGTGCCCATGCTTGAACTTGCCTGGGCCAGCCTGCGCAGCCGCGCGCTGAGCGTCGGCCTGACCGTGCTGGTCATCACCCTGAGCGTGATCCTGCTGCTGGGCGTGGAGCGCGTGCGCACGCAGGCGCATGAGGGCTTCGCCAGCACCGTATCGGGCACCGACCTGATCGTCGGCGCGCGCTCCGGACCGGTCAACCTGCTGTTGTACTCGGTGTTCCACATCGGCGACCCCACCAACAATGTCTCCTGGCAGTCCTACCAGGCGCTGGCGGCGCAGCCGGAGGTGAAGTGGGCGGTCCCCCTGTCGCTGGGCGATTCCTACCAGGGCTACCGGGTGATCGGCACCAGCGCGGGCTACTTCGCGCACTACCGCTTCGGCGCCGGCCATGCGCTGGCGTTCGAGCAGGGCGACGCATTTGCCGATCTGTACGACGCGGTGGTGGGCGCCGAAGTCGCGCAGCAGCTCAAGCTGAAGCTGGGCGACGAGATCGTGCTGGCCCATGGCACCGGCGTGGTGACCCTGGCGCGGCATGCCGACAAGCCCTTTCGCATCCGCGGCATCCTGCAGCGCACGGGCACACCGGTGGATGCGTCGGTACTGGTGTCATTGCAGGCGATCGAGGCGATCCACGTAGACTGGCGCTCCGGCGTGCAGCTGCGCAGCCAGCATGTCAGCGCCGAGCAGGCGCGCACGCTCGACCTGACCCCGACCAGCATCACGGCGTTCATGCTGGGCCTGAACTCGCGCATCGCCACGTTCTCGGTGCAGCGCCGCATCAATGACTATCCCGACGAGGCGCTGCTCGCGATCCTGCCCGGCGTGACCCTGCAGCAGCTGTGGCAGTCGCTGGGCACGGCCGAGCGCGCCCTGCAGCTGATCAGCGGCATGGTGGTGCTGCTGGGCATGGTCTCGCTGGTGGCGCTGCTGGTGTCCACGCTGCAGGAACGCCGTCGCGAGATGGCCATCCTGCGGGCCACCGGCGCGCGCCCTGGCTACATCGCCGGCCTGCTGGTGGTCGAGGCGGTGGCCACCAGTGCCGTGGCCTGCGCGCTGGCACTGGCGGTACTGGTGGTGGCCAGCGCCGTCGGGCGCAGCTGGGCACTGGCGAACTTCGGCCTGTCGATCACCCACATCTGGCCGGACCTGCGCGAGCTGGCCTGGGTGGGCGGCGTGCTGCTGGTCAGCGCGGTGGCCGGCCTGGTGCCGGCACTGCTGGCCTACCGCCGCACCTTGGCCGATGGCCTGTTGCCGGGGGCATGAGCATGCGGCTGCGAAGGATGTGCCTGGCCGGACTGCTGGGCTGTGCGTTGCTGGCGGGGTGCAAGCGGCCGACCGACACGGGCATGAGGGCGTTGCCGCCGACACCGGTGGTCGACCGCGCCGCGTCGCCGCCTGTCGATGCCCCCGAGCGCGAACTGGACTGGCTGGAGATGATGCCCAAGGATGAGCTGGCCGCACTGGAGCGTGGCGACGGACCGGAGGTGGAGCACACCGGCAACCGCCGCATGCCGCAGTTCGGCACGTTCCGCACCGTGGATGCCGTGCTCGGCCGCGCCGTACGCCTGCCGGGCTATGTGGTGCCGCTGGCCAACGCGCAGGATGGGCGGCTGACCGAGTTCCTGTTCGTGCCGTACTACGGCGCCTGCATCCATGTGCCGCCCCCGCCACCGAACCAGATCGTGCATGTGCGGCTGGCGCAGCCGATCACGATGCCGGACATGTACTCGCCGTTCTTCCTGGCCGGTACGCTCGGCGCCGAGCGCACGGACGATGCCCTGGCCGGTTCGGCCTACACGATGCACGATGCGCAGCTGAGGCCCTATGAACCGTAACGCGATGATCGCCGGTGCGTTGTGCGTGCTGGCCGTGAGCGCCTGCGGCCGGCCTGCGGTGCCGGTGCCGGTCGCCACGTCGGCGGGAGCGGTGGCCGGGCAGGCCGCCCCGGTCGGTGCCGGCCCGATCAATGACTGGGCCACGCTGCGCCCGGACGATGATGAGGCGTTCCAGCGGCCACCGCCGCAGATCGGCCTGTCCCGCAACGGCATGGACGGGGTGGGCGGGCTGATCGATGACACCGGCTCGGGCACGGTGCCCGGGCAGGAGATCGACCATTCCAGCCCGGACCGCGCCAAGCAGTTCGGTTCGTCTGCCGTCGTCGGTGCCGCCGATGGCCGCCGCGTGGACCTGGACGGCTACGTGGTGCCGTTGGGCACCAACGATGCCGGGCTGGTCGATGAACTGCTGTTCGTGCCGTTCTACGGGGCGTGCATCCACGTGCCGCCACCGCCGCCGAACCAGATCATCCACGTGACCCTGGCCGCGCCGATCGCACTGGGTGCGCTGTGGGACCCGTACCATCTGGCCGGACGCCTGCAGGTCAAGCGTTTCGATGCGGACATCGCCAGCGCGTCCTACGATGCCGCCGCTGCAGTGCTGACCCCGGTCGGCGGCTGATGCGCGTGCACAGCCGATGGCGGTGGGCGGCCGGCGTGCTGGGCGTTGTTGTCGTTGCCGTGGTCGCCGGGTGGATGCGCAGCGGCAACAGCGGGCACGCGCCGGTACGCACCACGGTGGCGGCAGCACCGGACGCAGCCACGGTCGCGCGCATCGAACGCCTGCTGGCCGACGACACCGCGTTCCGTGACGACCTGGTGTTCCTGATCGCGGCCACCCTGCGCGACCGCTGCCAGCCCGTACAGGCGGGCCTGCTGGCGCGCATGGCCAACCGTGCGTCGCTGCCGGTGCTGGCGGCGGTCAACACCGTCACCACCCGTGAGCCCGCACTGGACCGGCCGCTGTACCGCTATATCCAACACCTGGCCGACAGCACCGGCTGCGGCCAGCCGCTGCGGCTGGCGATGGCGGGCGGGGCGGTCCTGGAGGTGGACGTGGAACAGTACGCGGCGATGTTCCCGGACAGTTACTTCGATCCCCGGCACAGCCACCTGCCGCGCGATTTCGACGGGCGTCCGCTGGCCGAGCGCGTGGCCAATGCTTGCAATTCGGTGGTGTATTCGGTGCTGCCGCTGGGCGGCAACGACTGGCGCTGCAGTTCGCTGCGTGCCCATGCCCGGCAGCGCGTACGTGGCCTGTGCGAGGACGAGCTGCAGCGCCAGCACGGCAGCACCGCCGGCGAACTGGACGCGGCCGTGGGGCAGGGCATGGCGCCAGCGGTGGTGCAGGCAATCGCCGCCTTGCCTGCCGAGTGCCGTTGAGCGCTGCAGGAACAGCCCGGGTGGCCTGCCATGGCCTGAACGGTGATTGTGGTTGGCCTCATAACTATACAGTACATCCTGTATAGTTATGACCCATCCTGAGACCGGCACGACCCGGAGACCCGCATGGCTGTTTCTTCTTTCCCCACCGGCCCGCAGCTGTCGCGCGCGCGGCGCTGGACACTGCTGTTCACCGTGGCGGCCGGCCTGCTGCTGGTCACCCTGGACAACTCGGTGCTGTACACCGCGCTGCCCACGCTGACCCGCGAACTGCATGCCAGTGCCAGCCAGGCGCTGTGGATCATCAACGCCTATCCGCTGGTGATGGCCGGCCTGCTGCTGGGCGCGGGCACGCTGGGCGACCGCATCGGCCACCGTCGCATGTTCCTGTGCGGTCTGGTGCTGTTCGGCATCGCCTCGCTGGCGGCGGCGTTCTCGGCAACGGCGGCGCAGCTGATCGGCGCGCGCGCGTTCCTGGCCGTGGGGGCCGCTGCGATGATGCCGGCGACGCTGGCGCTGATCGGCCTGACCTTCCATGAAGCCCGCGAGCGCAACATCGCCATCGCGATCTGGGGCTCGGTGGCGATCGTCGGCGCCGCGCTGGGGCCGATCATCGGTGGCTGGCTGCTGGCGCACTTCTGGTGGGGCTCGGTGTTCCTGGTCAACGTGCCGGTGGTGGTGGCCGCCTTCATCGCCACCTGGATGCTGGCGCCGCAGGGCCAGCGCGATGACCGCCGGCCATGGGATCTGGTTTCGTCGCTGCTGGCGCTGGTCGCGCTGTCCGGCCTGGTACTGGCCATCAAATCGCTGGTCGCCACGCCGCCGGCGTACGGCACCGGCGCGGTGGCGCTGCTGCTGGCGCTGGCCGGTGGCGCGGCGTTCCTGCGCTGCCAGCAGCGCCTGCCGCATCCGCTGCTGGATGTGGCGATCTTCCGCAACCCGGCGTTCCTGTCCGGCACGCTGTCGGCGGTATTCACCCTGTTTGCGATGGCGGGCCTGCAGCTGGTCACCACCCAGCGCTTCCAGCTGGTGGCGGGCTTCACCCCGCTGCAGGCCGGCCTGCTGGTGTCGGTGGCGGCGCTGGGCAGCCTGCCCAGTGCGCTGCTGGGCGGCAGCATCCTGCACCGGGTGGGCCTGCGCCCGCTGATCAGCGGGGGCCTGGGGCTGGGCGCGGTGGGCGTGGCGATGGTCGGGCTCGGCTTCGCTGACAGCCTGGGCTGGGTCGTGGCCGGCATGGCGCTGACCGGGCTGGGCATGGGCGCGGCCATCTCGGTGGCCTCCACCGCCATCCTCAACAACGTGCCGCCGCACCGCGCCGGCATGGCCTCGTCGGTGGAAGAAGTGTCCTACGAATTCGGTGGCCTGCTGGCGGTCGCGTTGCTGGGCAGCCTGAGTGCCGCGCTGTACGCCGCCTTCCTGCCAGCGACCGCGGATATCCCGGCGGTGGCGCGCGAAGGGTTCACGCAGGCGGCGCTGGCCGCGCAGGACGGGGGCGCGGGCACCTGGTTCGGCCATGCCGCAGCGGCCTACGACCGCGCGTACCAGATCGTGCTGCTGGCCATTGCCGCGGTGCTGGCTGCCGGTGCCACGCTGATCGGCCAGCTGCTGCGGGGCCCGGTGGGCGGCCGCGAAGGCGCGGCGGTGCGCGCGCATTGATGCGATCATGGGCGCGATGAGAACCAGCAAGCGCACCCGCATCCTCGACGCCGCCATCGCCGTGATCAACCGCGAGGGCGTGCATGCCGTCACCTTCGAATCGGTGGCGGCCGAATCCGGCCTGACCCGCGGCGGCCTGCTGTACCACTTCCCTTCGCGCCAGGCCCTGCTGCGCGGCATCGACGAACACCTGGTGCAGCAGTGGGAAGCGTCGATGGAGCAGCTGCTGGGCAAGGCCGCCGGCGATGCCACCGCGCACGAGCGCTACCAGGCGTTCGTGCGCGTGTCGGCGCACAGCGCGACCCGTGCCGAGCTGGTGTTCATGCTGGAATCGGCCGATCCGGACCGTGATGCCGCACCGTGGGCCGGGGCGATGCAGCGCTGGGCGCCTGCGGCACCGTCGGCCACCGACAGCGATGCCGCCGTGCTGGATGATTTCGTGGCACGCCTGGCCGCCGATGGATTGTGGATCTACGAAGCGATGTACCACGGCAAGCTGGATGATGCGGTGCGGGCGCGGCTGGTCGAGCGCATCGCGGCCCTGCTGTCGCCCACCGGCTGAACCGGTGCTTTCGCGTTCCGTACGCTGACACGGAACTGCAACACGACGGGCCTAGCGTCACCCGCTCCGCCTGCGTAGTCCCCGATCCATGCCTTCCCCCGGCGCACCGCACGACCCGTCCGTCGCTTCCACCGACGACGCTGCTTCCCCGACCGCCAGCGGCACCCCCCTCAACAACCCCGGCCGCCGTCGCCTGCTCGGCGGTGCGCTGGCGGCCGCTGCCTCCGGCGTGGTGCTGCAGGCGTGCCAGCCGGGTGCGCCGCCTGCGGCGGCCGGTGGGGCGGCCGCCGCCGCGCCGCCGCCCGCACTGACGCCGCAGGCAGTGGATGCGCTGCTGCGCGAGAAGGTCATGACCGTGGTGGTGATCTACGGCGAGAACCGCAGCTTCAACAACCTGTTCGCCGATTTCCCCGGCCTGCAGAGCCCGCTGTCGGCGCTGAAGCCCGAGCAGGGCCTCCAGCGCGACCGCAACGGTGACGTGCTGCCGCACCTGCCGCCGGTACCGGGTGGCTGGCTGCAGGCCGCACAGAGCCACCAGGGCGTTGACTACCCGTCCGGGCAGCAGTACCAGACCACGCTGCCCAACGGGCCGTTCGCGCTGAAGGGCCCCGGTGGCGAGCACCTGCCGCTGTCGCTGATCACCCGCGACCTGTGGCATGTGTTCTACCAGAACCAGATGCAGATCAATGGCGGCCGCAATGATGGCTTCGCTGCCTGGGGCGACTCCGGCGCACTGACCATGGGCCACTACGCCAATGCCAGCTATGGCATGCGGCTGTGGGATGTGGCCCGCGAATTCGTGCTGTGCGACAACTTCTTCCAGGGCGCCTTCGGCGGCTCGTTCCTCAACCACCAGTACCTGGTGTGCGCCACGCCGCCACGCTATCCCGATGCCGACCAGAGCATCGCCAAGGGCCTGATCGCACAGACCGAGAACGGCCAGCCCGGTGATACCCGGCTCAAGCCGCTCGTGGGCACGCCGGCCAGTGCGCTGGATGGCATTCCGGTGTTCGGCCCGAGCGCCTTGACCCCCACCGAGACGCTGGCCGACGGCAGCCGCCTGAGCTACGCGGTGAACACGATGGCACCGCCGTATGCGCCGACCACGCCGACGCTGAAGCTCGATGCCGCTACCCAGACCATCGATTTCAGCAACCCGGTCAACGCGCAGGCGGTGCCGCCGCAGCACCATGCCCATATCGGCGACCGCCTGGACGCGCGCGGCGTGGAGTGGGCGTGGTATGCCGGTGCCTACCAGCAGACGCTGGACCAGCATGGCCGCAACCTGGCCAACGGCGTGGTGGTGATGCCCAACTTCCAGTACCACCACCAGCCGTTCAACTACTTCGCCAACCTGGCACCGGGCAGTGCGGCGCGCGGCAAGCGCCTGCGCGATGGCGGCCTGGGCGATGACGAAGTGGGCAACCGCTTCCTGGCCGATGCGCGCGCCGGCACGCTGCCGGCGGTGACCTTCTACAAGCCGCAGGGCAACCTCAACATGCATGCCGGCTATGCCGACGTGGCCTCGGGCGAGCAGCACATCGCGCATGCGCTGTCGGTGCTGCGGCAGAGCCCGCAGTGGGAGCACATGGTGGTCATCGTCACCGTGGATGAGAACGGCGGATGGTGGGACCACGTGGCACCGCCGCAGGGCGACCGCTGGGGCCCGGGCACGCGCATTCCCGCGCTGGTGGTGTCACCGCATGCCAAGCGCGGCCATGTCGACCACACCGTGTACGACACCGGTTCGGTGCTGCGCCTGATCAGCCGCGTGTTCGACCTGCCGCTGCTCGATGGCCTGCGCGAACGCGATGCGGCGATGGTGGCCCGTGGCCAGGCGCCGATGGGCGATCTGACGGATGCGCTGGAGCTGGCTGCACCGCGCTGAGCCGTGCCCGGAACGGCTACAACGGTGTGAACGGGCCCAGCCGCAACTGGCGGCGCGGACGCGTCGTGATCACCAGGCGCAGGCCCTGTGCCTGCGCCAAGGGCGCGATCCACGGGGGCAGCGGGTGCCCAGCCCCCTCGATGGCCAGCCAGAGGCCATCGGCGTGCGTTGACAGCATGCAGCTGAGCCCTTTCTCGGCGGGGGTGCAGGCGGCCAGCACCGCGCGCAGCAGCGCGGCATCGGCGATCACCCAGGCCGATGCGTCGGGCTGGATCGGTGCCTGGGGCCCGAGCGTTCGCCGCAGCAGGGCGTGCAGGTCCAAGGGGTCGCACAGGGGCTCCATTCCGCCCGCCGCCCGGCCGGGGCGCGGCAGCCCCCGGCCCGGCCCCGGGCGCAGGCCGATCAACGCGTGGGCACTGGCCAGCAGCGCGACCAGCAGCAGCACCACAGAGGAGGCCAGCAGCACCCATGGCAGGGGCAGGGCGGCGGTCGGCCCGCTCCGTTCGCCGATCAGCACGGCGGTGCCCAGCCCGGTACCGGGCAGCTGGACGGGTACGGCCACGGCGCGTCCCTGCCGGCCATCGGGCAGCTGCAGGTTGAAGTAGTGCGGGGTGGTCAGCGTGGCATGGGACGGGGGCAGGGCGTTGTCGGCCAACCGGCCGTGGTGCAGCAGCAGCGTTCCGTCGTCGGCGTACATCCCGAAGAAGGCCAGCCCGTCCTCCAGCAGGGAGGCATTGCCGCTGTCCATCACCGGTGCCAGTGCACCGGCAAGCGTCCGTGCATGGGCGAGCAGCGCCTGGTCCAGCTGCGCCTGCCGGTCACGCTGGCCGGTGCCTTCCAGCATCAGCAGCACGGCACCGGTTCCACTGCCCAGGGCAAGCAGCACGCCCAGCAGCAGGCGGCGGTGCACCGGCGCGGCGGCAGCGCTGCTCACGGCAGCAGATAGCCGAAGCCGCGGCGGGTTTCGATCAGGCCCTGTGCACCGGCCCGTTCCAGCTTGGTGCGCAGGGTGCTCATGATGACTTCCACGACCCGGTCCGACACATCGCTCTGGGTGTCGTACAGGCGCTCGAAGATCATCGGCCGCGACATCAGCCGGCCGCGGTTGCGCATCAACAGTTCCAGCAGGGCATGTTCCTTCGGGGTCAGCTTCAGGGCCTGCTTCCGCCAGCAGGCCGTGCCATCCTGCAGGTCCAGTTCAAGGCCCTTGCAGTGCAGCACGCTCTGGCGGGTGTGGGTGGTGCGGCGGAACAGGGCGCGTACGCGCGACACCAGTTCCTGTGCATAGAAGGGCATGGCCAGGTAGTCGTCGGCGCCCGCATCGAGCACCTGCACGCGTTCGCCGGCGTCTTCCTGGGCGGACAGCGCCAGCACCGGGGCATCACCGCCCTGTGCGCGGTAGTGCCGCAGCACCTGCACCCCATCAAGCAGGGGCAGCATCAGGTCCAGCACGACCGCGTCATAGCCAAATGTCTGCAGGAACCCCAGCGCGCTTTCCGCATCCGGTGCCGCATCGCAGACGTGGCCCTCTGATTCGAAATCGTGCTTGAGCGTGCGCGACAGCAGGTCGGAATCTTCGATCAGCAACAAGCGCATCGTTACGGTGGAATCATGGACGATGCCACCGATCATAACGGGGAATGAACGGCCGCTGGGCATGGCCCGGCGCCCGGCCCGGCCACGTGGATGGCCGGCAGCCGCGTGGGCGCCGGGTGAACGGGGGGCGCCAGGCCATGCCCGGCGGCGGTTCGCTGCGCTGCAAAAAAACATGGCGGGCCCCGCAGGTGCCCGCCATGCCGTGGCGTCAGTTGCTGGCTGCCTGCACGGCGGCCGCCGCATCGACGATGCCCGGGCCGCAGCCGCCGGGGCAGTTGGCCGCGGCGATCGGCCGTGCGGTGCGGCGCAGGATGTCCTTCACCTGCGCGGTGGTCTTGGGCACCGGCGCCACCGACTGCATCAGCGCCACGATGCCGGCGATATGCGGTGCGGCCATCGAGGTACCACTCTCGAAGTCGTAAGCATTGTTGCCCACCGTGGACAGCACGCCCTGTGCAGGGTGCTGGCGGATCGGCGCGCAGTTGGCCTGCGAGGGGGCCGTGTTCAGCGGCAGGAATTCGCCGGCGCTGGCACGGCAGCTCCAGGTTTCACCGCCCGGCGCGGTGATGTCGATGCGCGCGCCATAGTTGGAATAGAAGGCGCGGCGCCCGCCCTGGTCGTTGGCGGCCACGGCAATGACATTGTTGCAGTTGGCCGGTGCGGCATTGGCCACGTTGGTGTTGTCATTGCCGGCGGCGACCACCACGATCGTGCCGCGCGCCACGATGCGGTTGATCGCATCCTGTTCGGCCGGTGAACAGGCCCGCAGCCCGCCCAGGCTCAGGTTGAGCACCTCGGCAGGGTTCGCGTTGGCCGTGGTGCCCGGCACGGCGATGCCGGCCCCCCACAGCATGCCGTCGATGATGTCGGCCGAGCCGCCGAAGCCCTGGTTGCCGAGCACGCGCACCGGCACGACGCGGGCGTTGTAGGCCACGCCTGCCACGCCGACGTTGTTGTTGCCCACCGCGGCCACGGTGCCGGCCACATGGGTGCCATGGGCCACGCCGGAGGCATCGAAGGCATTGTTGTCGCGGCCATCGCCATCATCGGAACCGCCGCAGCCGGCGGTGGCGCCCGCCTGCGCGCACTGTGCCGCGGTGTAGGGCGCGGTGGAGGAGATCATGTCGTAGCCCGGCAGCAGGTTGGGCTGCAGGTCGGCGTTGTTCAGGTAACCACTGTCAACCACCGCCACCACCACGCCCTGGCCGGTGGAACGGTCCCAGGCGCCCGGCAGGCGCGCGCCGCTGGTGGGGTTGCTGTAGTGCCACTGCTCGGCATAGCGCGGATCGTTCGGGGTGGCCGACGCACGCATCATGTAGTTGGGCTGCACGTATTCCACGTCCGGATCCTCGGCGATGCGCTGCATCAGCGCTTCGGCGTCCAGGCGGTCCAGCGCCTTGTCGGTCTTCACCAGGTCGGCCCCGACGCCGAGACGGCGGTGCTGGGTCACGGCCACGGCGGGAGCGCCGCCGAGCGAGCGCTTGCTGCGCTGCGGGCTGGCGATGCGGTCTTCCAGCTGCGCCTGCGCGGCATCGGCCGATGCGCGCTTGGTGGTGCCGTCGCGGTATTTGACGATGAAGCTGCTGTACTGCTCGGTGTTGGTCATGCCCTGGGTCCAGACGCGCGGTGCGTTCTGGGCCAGGGCGGGGGTGCTGGCCAGGGCCAGGGTGATGGCAGCAGCCAGTGAAGCGCGGAGCGTGGAGTGCATGGAAAGTTTCCCGTTGTTGGTCTTGTGGTGTCCTTGCGGCGCGCAGCGCGCGGCGCCAAGGGCAGGGAACTGCCAGAGCGTGATGGGTGGTGAAGGGAGGGACACATCCTCGTGTGCGGCGATACGCAGGCAAACGGGAGATCCATCTGATCTCCCCCGGTGCGGACATCAGATTTTTCTGAAGTGATTAATCAATGTGGCGGACTGTGCGTTCGTCCACGTTTTGTGACGCATCCTGTCGCCGGTCAACGCGCCCAGTGATGGATGTCGGCGCATTCCACCCGTGCCGGTGCATTGGCGCTGCGCGCCAGGGCCAGCATGGCGCGGCCGATCGCTTCGTTGCTGACCACCAGTGCTGGGAACAGCGTTTCGGCCACCGCCATCAGTGGCCGCGACACGGCGTAGAAGGGCTTGAGCAGGGCATGGGCGGTGCCGGTGCCGGCCACCGGCCGTACACCCCCCGGGCGCAGCACCACGGTGCGGATCGGCAGTGCCGCCAGCGCCTGTTCGATCTCGCCCTTTATGCGCAGGGGCATCACCGGGCTGCGGGGATTGGCCTGGGCGCCGGATACATACAGGAAGCGGCCGTGTGGATTGGCCGCGGCGAAGGCCTGCGCCACGACCAGGGTCAGTTCGACGGTGACATGGCGATAGGCGCGTTCCGGGGTGCCGATCGGCGGCGCGCCCGCGCAGTACAGGCACGCGTCGAAGCCGCGCAGGTCATCGATGTGGTGCCCGGCCTGGGAAAAATCCGGCAGCACGATCTCCTCGACACCGGGCAGGCCGGTGGCACCGCGGCGGCGCACCAGCGACACCAGGCGGCCTGCCGGCGTGGCCTGCCGGCAGGCGCGCAGCACGCCCTGGCCGACCAGGCCACTGGCACCGGCAACCACTACACGCAGTGCATCGGGGGATTCCATGGCGGCAGTATGGCAGTCACGGTGTTGATGGCGTGTGGCTGCTGCTGCGCAGCGACTGCGGCACCGGGCGCAGTTTCGCCACGTCATAGCCCATCGCCGCGATGCGTTGCACGGCCTGCTGGTAGTCGGCGGCGTCCACCTGGGGGCTGCGGGCCATGTACCAGACATAGTCGCGCTTGCTGCGCGCCACGATGGTCTGGGTATAGCCTTCGTCCAGCCAGGCGATCACGTACTCGGCCTGGATGGGCCAGATGAACTGCATCCCCCACACCGCACCGTTGCCGTGCTTTTCCACGCGGCCCACCGGGTGCAGGGTCTTCAGTGGCGCGTGGAAGCTGCCCTGCCGGTAGGTGAAGGTGGTCTGGATGCGCCCGTCCGGGCGCAGCCGGTAGCTTTCCAGTGCATCGAAGGCATCACGTTCGGGATAGGAGGGAATGTGGGCGATCACATACCAGTCGCCCATGAAGCGTGGTACCTCCACGGCTGCCGCACGCGGCAATGGGCGGGTGTCCTGGCTGCTGCAGCCGGCACCGGCCAGGGCAACACCGAGCAGCGAAAGCAGGGGCAGCGGGCGCATGGAACCTCCTTCAGCGGGGGCGGAACAGGTAATGGGCCACCAGCCACTGCTGGCCACCGTCGTAGCCGAACAGTTCGGCACAGGCCATCCAGAACATGCGCCAGCGGTGCCACCACACCGGCGCACCGTCACCGTAGGCCTGCTGCAGCACCGGCATCAGCGTGGCGCGGTGCGCATCCTGGTTGGCCAGCCAATGGTTGGCGGTGCGCTGGTAGTGCGTGCCATCGAGCAGCCAGCGCTGCTGCAGCTGCAGGTCCTGCTGGAAGTGCAGCAGCGTGTCGGCGGCCGGCATCAGGCCACCGGTGAAGAAATGCCGGCCCATCCAGTTGTCTTCGCCAGCGGTCTCGAACGGGTACATCAGCGTACGGTGGGCGAAGATGTGTACGAACAGCGCGCCGTCACACCGCAGCCAACGGGCGATGTTGCCCAGCAGGCGGTCGTAGTTGCGCATGTGCTCGAACATTTCCACCGACACGCAGCGGTCGAAGCGGCCCGACGGCAGCGCCAGCTGGTTCACGTCGCAGGTCATCACCTGCACGTTGTCCAGCCCACGGGCCTGGCACTGCGCCAGGATGTAGGCACGCTGGCTGTGCGAGTTGGATACCGCGGTGATGCGCGCCCCCGGGTAGCGCTCGGCCATCCACAGCGTCAGCGAACCCCAGCCACAGCCCAGTTCCAGGATCTCCTGCCCGTCGGCCAGCCCGGCGCGCTGGCCATACAGCGCCAGCATGGCGTCCTCGGCCTGGTCCAGGGTTTCCGTGCCGGTGCGGTAATAGCAGCTGCTGTACTTCAGGCGCCTGCCCAGGCAGGCCTGGAAGAACGCGGCCGGGACTTCATAGTGCTGCCGGTTGGCGGCATCGGTGTGCAGCGCCAGCGGACTGCCGGCCAGTTCGGCGATGCGCCGTGCGAACTGCTCGGCCTGTGCCTGCTGGCCGCCCGCCCGCTCTTCCTGCAGGCGCTGCGCGCACAGCCGGCGGATCCCCCAGCGCAGCGCGGCATCGGGCACCCAGCCGCGTTCGGCCCAGCCGGCCAGTCCGGTTTCGCGGTCAGCGGGGGCGGGAATCGAGGACGTGGCAGTCATGGGTGGCGTTCCTGCGGTGGCGAAGGGGGACGGGGAAACCAGGGGAAGAACATCGGCGTATCGCGCTGGTAGGCGCGGTAATCCTCGCCACGGCTGCGCAGGGCCTGCTTTTCGGTGAACGGCACGCCGCTCAGGTAGCGCAGGAACACGTACATCACCACCGGCCCGGCCCACGCCAGCCACCACAGGGGGGAGCCGACCGCCAGCAGGACGTAGGTGAACCAGTGCAGCCACTCGAAGAAGTAGTTGGGGTGGCGGGAATAGCGCCAGAATCCTTCGCGGCACGTGCGGCCGGCATTGGCCGGGGTGGCGCGGAAGCGGGCGAGCTGTCGGTCCGCCAGTGCTTCGCCGCCCACGCTCGACAGCCACACCAGCACGGCCAGGGCCACCCATGCACCGCCATCGGCGCGCGGGTTGGCCGCCACGGCGGTGAACGGCAGGGCAAACAACAGCACCAGCAGCGCCTGCGCCATGAAGAAGGCGAAGATCTTTCCCTGATGACCCTGCCAGTGATCGCGCAGGTAGCGATAGCGCCCGTCCTCGGGTTCGTGGCGGACCCGGTGCCACAGATGCAGGGCCAGCCGGCTGCCCCACAGGCCGCCCAGCACCGCCAGCGCCAGGCGCGGCAGCAGCGCGCCGTCGCCCAGCCAGGCCAGCAGCAGCGCGGCGGCGGCCACGCCCTTGGCCCACAGCACGTCGACGATGCCGATGTTGCGCTGCCGACGCTGCCACGCCCAGCCCCAGACCATCACCAGCAGCGCATACAGCAGGACCCAGAGCAGCGCGTTCATGGCTGCACCTGCTGTGCGGGCGGTTGCGGGGCGCTGGCGCGTGCGCGCCGTGCCGCGTGGCTGAGCAGGGGCAGGGCGATGGCCCAGCCGGTGCCGAGCAGCAGCAGGCCCTGCCACGCCGGCGGCTGGAACTGCACCGCGCCGAACCCGCGTGCCGCCGACAGGTAGGCCAGTGGCGCCAGCAGGCCGACGCCTGCCGCCAGCAGCCAGTGCCGCTGCAGGAACGCCATCGAGACATTCAAGGTCATCGCGAAGGCGGCCCACAGCGCCAGGATCCACGGAGGGGGTGCCCATCCCCAGGGGGCGGCGGCATAGCGCAGCACGCCGCTGGCGGCGGCCGTGCCATCGACCAGCCAGGCGCACGCCAGCGCCAGCAGCAGGACGCCCAGCTCTGCCCGCGGCTGTGCGGCCGTGGCCAGCTGGCTGCCGACGTAGAGCGTGGCGGCCAGCAGTGCCGGCCATTGCCAGCCGCGGCCGGCACCGGCCACCGCGCACAGCCAGACCAGCTGGTTGCCGAGCAGGTTGGGCAGGGTGCGGCGCATGTCAGCCCGCTCCTCCGGCATTGCCGTCCGGGCGATGGCCGGGGCGGGCCAGCAGCAGGTGTGACACCCCGATCGAGCGCTCCAGGAAGCCGCCTTCGCAGTACGCCAGGTAGAACTCCCACAGGCGGATGAAGGCCGCGTCGAAACCCTGCGCACGCACGGCCGGCAACTGCGCCATGAAGCGCTGCCGCCACGCGCGCAGGGTCAGTGCGTAGGAATGGCCGAAATCGTGCTGGGCGATCAGCTGCAGATCGCTGGCGCGCGTCTTGCTGGCCATGATCGCCGCCAGCGAGGGAATGAAGCTGCCGGGAAACACGAAGCGCTTGATGTAGTCCACGCTGCGCCGGGCCTGTGCGTAGCGGTGGTCCTCGATGGTGATCGCCTGCAGCAGGGCGGTGCCGTGCGGCAGCAGCAGGCGCTGCAGCGTGCCCATGTAGGTATCCAGGTACTCGGCACCGATGGCTTCGATCATCTCGATCGACACCAGCTTGTCGAACTGGCCCTGCAGGTCGCGGTAGTCGTGCATCAGCACCGTCACCCGGTCCTGCAGGCCCGCGTCCCGCACGCGCTGCACGGCCAGCGCATGTTGTTCGGCGGAAATGGTGGTGGTGGTCACGTGGCAGCCGTAATGGCGCGCCGCATGCACGGCGAAGCCCCCCCAGCCGGTGCCGATCTCGACCACGCGATCGCCCGGCTGCAGCTGCAGCTGCTGGCAGATGCTGTCCAGCTTGCGCCGCGAGGCCACCTCCAGTGGTTCATCGGGCTGGCTGAACAGGGCCGAGGAATACATCAGGTCCGGCGACAGGAACAGGGCGAAGAAGTCGTTGCCCAGGTCGTAATGGGCGGCGATGTTGCGGCGGCTGCCGGCACGGCTGTTGCGGCGCAGGCGGTTCCAGCCGCGCAGCAGCCAGCCGCCGATGCGGGCCGGGCCGTGTTCCATGCCATCGAGCAGGTCGCGGTTGCGCACCAGCAGCCGCACCAGGGCCACCAGGTCATCACAGCGCCAGTCACCCTGGATGTAGCTTTCACCGGCGCCGACGCTGCCTTGTGCCGCCACTTTGCGGTAGAACGCGGGGTCCTCGATGGTGACGCTCGCCTGCAGGGCCGCGCCGGCCTGGCCGAGCTGCACCTCGCCCATCGCATCGCGCACGCGCAGGCCGCCTTCGCGCAAGGGCGCCAGCTGTTCCAGCAGGCGGCGGCGCAGGAAGGCATCGAGTGCGCCCGGGCGCGGCAGCACGACCGAAGGAGTGAGGTTGCTCATCGCGGTTTCTCGGCAAGGGAAGGGTGGTCGTGCACGGGGGTGCGTTTGAGCCACAGGCGCAGCGCCTGCCAGTGGATCGCGCCGACCACCTGCAGCGTCATCAGCGGGTAGCAGGCCAGCACCCGGGCCAGGCCGCGGCCATCGAGCGGGCGCCGCTGCAGTGCCTGGGTGGCGTCGAACTGGCGTACGCCATCGCGCCAGACCTGCATGTGCACATAAAGATCATCACCTGGCGGGGTGAAGCGCCAGTCATAGCGGCAATCCATCGGCAGGAACGGCGAGACGTGGAACACCTTGTCGAACTGCCAGCGCAGCGCACGCCCCTGCGGCTGCGCGGTGTCCACCGGCAGTACGTAGGCGTGGCGTTCCTTCCACGGCGTGTTGGTGATGTCGGCCACGATGCAGTCCAGCGCCTGTCCATCGGGCTGGTAGCAGTAGTAGAAGCTGACCGGATTGAAGACATGGCCGCCATAGCGCAGATGGGTCAGCAGCCGCACCGGCCCGGCCGGGCGGCGGCCGAGCGCACGGGCGGCGTGGTCGCGCACGGCCTCGGCAAGGGGCTGCCGGGCATCGCCGAGGTAATCGCTGCGGCGGAACTCGGCCACGTTGCGGCGGTTGACCGACCACAGCCAGCGCCCGGCAAACACGCTGTCCAGCTCGTCCAGGTCCAGCAGCAGCTGCGCCACCCGGTAGCCGAAGGCATGCGCGTGCGGCAGATGGCGCCGGTGCTCGACGTGGCCGGTATAGAGGGCGCTGGCGCTCATGCGGTCACCGCCTCGTGCAGCGGGAGGCCATCGCCCTGCGCCTGGGCCTGCAGAGCATCGACCACGCGGCGTGCACTGCGGATGCCGTCTTCGTGGAAGCCCCAGCCCCAGTAAGCGCCGGCAAACCAGGTGTGGCGGCGGCCCTGGATGTCGTGCCAGCGTTGCTGGGCGCGTACCGCGGCGTGATCGTGCACGGGATGGGCATAGCGCAGGCGGCGCAGCACGCAGGCCGGATCAATCGCCTCGCTGCGGTTGAGGGTGACCACCAGCGGTGTGCGGGTGGGCAGGCCCTGCAGCAGGTTCATGCAGTAGCTGACCGTACAGGGTGCGGCGGGATCGCGGGGCACATGGGCGTTCCAGGCCGCCCATGCCTTGCGGTTGCGCGGCAGCAGCCGCGCATCGGTGTGCAGCACCGCCTCGTTGGGCTGGTAGCGGATCGCGCCGAGTACCGCGCGCTCGCGGGCGTCGGCATCGTGCAGCAGGTCCAGCGCCTGGTCGCTGTGGCAGGCCAGGATCACCTGGTCGTAGCCTTCGGTGCCGGCGGCACTGTGCACCAGCGCGCCCCACGGCAGCCGCTCCACGGCATGCACCGGGCACTCCAGGCGCTCGTGCACGCGCCAGCGGGCCCGCAGCGCATCGACATAGCGCGCCGATCCTCCCTGCACCACGCGCCACGGTGCGCGCCCGGCCACCTGCAGCATCTGGTGGTTGGCCATGAACTGCACCAGGTAGCGTGCCGGGAAGGCCATCACCTGGGCCGTCGGCGAAGACCACAGCGCCGATGCCATCGGCAGCAGGTGTTCCTGCACGAAGGCGTCGCCATAGCGTCCGGCCTGCAGGTAGTCGCCCAGCGTCGGGCCATCACCGCCGGCCAGCAGCGCCGGCGCATCGCGATAGAACCGGCGCAGATCCGCCAGCATGCCCCAGAAGCGCGGGGAGGCCAGGTTGCGGCGCTGGCAGAACAGGCCGTCCAGCGAGGTGGCGTTGTATTCCAGGCCACTGCGCTCGCTGTGCACCGAGAAACTCATCGTGGTCGGCTGCGAGGCCACCCCCAGCTCCGCGAACAGCGCGGTCAGCAGCGGGTAGTGCAGCGGATTGAACACGATGAAGCCGGTATCCACCGCCAGTGCCTGCCCGTCCACCTGCACGGCATGGGTATGGGTATGCCCGCCCAGGTAGTCATTGGCTTCGTACAGGGTGACCTCGTGTTCGCCGTCCAGCCACCATGCGCTGGCCAGACCGGCAATGCCCGAACCGATGACGGCGATGCGCATGTCAGCGCTCCGCCTTGGCCAGCACCCACGCCGGGATCGGCTTGAGTCCATGCACCACGCGCAGCGCCGCCAGCACCCGCAGGCCATACCAGGTCAGGTCGATTTCCCACCAGCGGAAACCCTGGCGCGCCGTGCCGGGGAAGAAGTGGTGGTTGTTGTGCCAGCCCTCGCCGAAGGTCAGCAGGGCCAGCCAGAGGTTGTTGCGGCTGTCATCGCGGGTTTCGTAACGGCGACTGCCGAAGCGATGGGCCAGCGAATTGATGGTGACCGTGGCATGGAACAGCACCACGGTCGAGATGAAGAAGCCCCAGACCAGCAGCTGCGCGCCACTGGTGTGCAGGCCCGGCGCGGTCCGTTCAAGCACCGCCCCCAAGCCGTACAGGCCCGCGGCCAGCACCACCGGCACCACGGTATCGAAGCGGTCCAGCCAGCGCAGTTCCGGGAAGCGCGCCAGGTCCGGAATGCGTGAGAAATCGGTGGCGAAGGCCTCGCGGGTGAGGAACCAGCCCATGTGGCTGCGCCAGAACCCCTGTTCGCGCGGCGAGTGCGGGTCCTGCGGCTGGTCGGCATGGCGGTGGTGATGGCGGTGGTGTGCGGCCCACCACAGCGGCCCGCGCTGCACGCTGGCGGCGCCGATGACGGCGAAGATGAACTGCACCGGCCGCGAGGCCTGGAAGGTGCGGTGCGAGAAATAGCGGTGGTAGAACGCGGTGATGGCGAACATGCGTACCGCATAGAGGGCCACGGCCACGATCACCGCCGTCCAGGACACGCCGACCCAGATCACGCCCAGGCAGGCCAGGTGCAGCAGCGCGAACGGCACCGCCCGCAGCCAGTCGATGCGCGCTGCACCGGCACCTTCCGGTGGGGCGGGCTGCACGGCGGCCTGCGTATCGAACCAGCGCCGCACGGTGGGCAGCAGGCCGGAGCGTCGGTCGGTGCGTGGCGCGGCTGAAGGCATGTCGGGGCTCGGAAAAGAGGGCGCTCACCCATGTCTACGCGCGGTACGCACGATTGGATGCAGCGACCTGCACAATGCGGGCGACGCCGGCCACACGGCGTGAAGCGTATTCACGGCAGCGTGCAGCGGCTGACCAGGGGTTGCTGCAGTTCCTGCTGCCATTGGGCGCTGTCGCGCTCACCGGCGTTGCGTGCAAAGCGCACGATCACCGGCGGGTAGCGGCCCTGCGCATCGCGCAGGTTGCTGGTGCCACGGAATTCCAGCAGGCGGCGGTCGGCATCGGCATAGACCAGGGACAGCGTCGGCGCCACGGCACCGAACCAGGTGTCCAGCCGCACGCGGATGGCCTGTGCGGGCAGTCCGTTCCACGTCACCGCGCCGGTGTGCTGTACCCGGACCGGGTAGAAGCGCTGCCGGCCAGGCACCAGGAACGGCAACGTAACGGCCGTGCCCTGCATCAGCGTGGACCAGTGCTGGCGCACGGCCGCATCGAACCCGGTGTCGATCACCGCATCCGCCGGCAGTGCCAGCGTTGCGGTGCGCGGCGGGGCATCGGCCTGTTCACGCCAGTCCACCGTGACCTGGCCAGCCCCGGCGACCACCCTGGCGTGCTGGCCGCTGCGCGCATCGCGCAGTTCGTAGCCCCGGGCCTGCACCTGCGCGGTCGCCGGCAGCACCTTGCGGGCGAACGGGCGGCCATCCGGGCACTGGTAGATCACCCAGCGTTGGCTGCCATCGGCTTCGCCGCGCTGCCAGTGGACTTCCCGGTAGAGCGGCGTGCCGTCGGCGGTGGTGGCCACGCCTTCTCCCCGCAGCAGCGGGCTGGCCGGGCAGGCCAGGGGCAGCAACAGCAGCAGGCAGCAGAACCGTGGGGCCGGCATGGCAGGTTCCTGTGGGGGCATGACCTGCCTACGCGGGCAGGCACGGAATGGATGCAGTACCGCGGCGTACGGCCTGCCTGCATCCAAACCCGTGCGTGCTGCGTACACAGGGCAGGCCATTTCACCCGGTTCACCGCGCTGCCGATGTACCCTCCCTACGGCAAAACTCCCCTTTCCCTCGACACGGTCCGCCTTGTGTCCAGTTCCCCGCAGCCGAGCAGTACGCCGGGCAACTGGTCCGGCGACATGGAGGCCGTGGCGCGGCGGCGCGACCGTGACGGCTTCATGCGCATCTACGACCACTTCATGCCACGGCTGTGCGTGTACCTGCACGGCATGGGGGCGCCGGAGGCGGTGGCCGAGGAACTGGCGCAGGAAAGCCTGCTGCGGCTGTGGCTGCGCGCGGCCGAGTTCGACCCGGCACAGAGCGCATTGAGCACCTGGCTGTACCGCATCGCGCGCAACCTGCATATCGACCGGGTGCGCCGCGAGCGCAGCTGGCTGCAGGTGCAGGAGGCCGTGCAGGCGGCGGCCGCGGACGATCCCGGCGAGCGCACCAGCGCCGAACAGTTCGCCGACCAGGCACGGCTGCGCCAGCGCATCAACGAGCTGCCCGCCGTGCAGGCGCGGCTGGTGCGGATGTCCTATTTCGAGGCGCGCAGCCATGCCGAGATCGCCCAGGCGCTGGACATGCCGCTGGGTACGGTGAAATCGCACCTGCGCCGTGCCTTCCTGCAGCTGCAGGGCAAAGTAGGGGGGGGCGCATGAATCCGCACCATCACCTGCACGAATCCACGCTGATGAGCTACGCGGCCGGCGCTCTGCCGGCATCATTGGGCGTGGTCGCCGGTGCACACCTGGAACAGTGCCCGCTGTGCCGGCAGCGCCTGCGCGACGCCGAGGCCATCGGTGCCGCCCTGCTGGAACAGACCCAGCCCGACGCCGCCACGCCGGGCCGTGCAGGGCTGCGCGCGGCGATGCTGGCCCAGCTCGACGCGTTGCCCGGCGTGCCGGACAGCACACCGCCGGTGCCGCGGCAGCGCCCGCACCCCGGGCCGGCCGATCCGGACCACCTGCCGGTGTCGCTGCATCCGCATTTCGGCACGTCGCTCAAGGCACTGCGCTGGCGCTGGATGGCACCGGGCGTGCACTGCATCCGTGCACCGGCGATGCCCGAGCTGATCCTGCTGCGCATCGCCCCCGGCAAGTGCCTGCCGATGCACAGCCACGGCCGCAGCGAGCTGACCCAGATCCTGCGCGGCGCCTACAACGATGCACTGGGCCTGTTCGCACCCGGCGATGTCGCCGATCTGGATGCCGATGTGGAGCACCAGCCGGTGACCACGCCTGGCGTGCCCTGCATCTGTGTGTCCGCGCTGGACGCGCCGCTGGTCTTCAGCGGCTGGCTGGCGCGGAAGATCCAGCGCTTCGTGAAGCTGTAAGGCATGCCACCGCGCGGTGAAGGCCGCGCGGCAGGACGTGAAGGCGTTGCACTGCGGTTGCGGGAGATGAGGTGGCCATCAAACTCTGCTCACCGCGGCTGGACATGGCGGCGTCCAAGGTGGTGGCCAAGGCGGCGCACGGTATCGCCGCCTCTTACCCGCACAGGAGTCCTTTCACGATGAATACCCCGTCCACCATCGAACACCGCCTCAATGACCTGATCGAGATCGCCCGTGATGGCAAGGCGTTCTACGAGGAAGCCGCCACCAAGGTGAAGGATGCCGAACTGTCGGCCCTGTTCACCCGCATCGCCGGCGTGAAAGCCCGCATCGTCACCTCGCTGAGTGCGGCGGTGGCGGCCAGCGGTGGCACGCCGGCCGAGCATGGCACCCTGGTGGGGTCGATGCAGCAGTTCTACGGCAAGGTCCGCGCCGCCTTCGGCGATACCGGCTATGGCTACGTGGCCGAGCTGGAAGAGTCCGAAGACCGACTGCTGGGCGCGTTCAAGGAGGTGCTGAAGGAGAACGACCTGCCGCCGGCCGTACGCCAGGACGTCACGCAGTGGTTGCCGGAGGTGCAGGAGTGCCACAACGTGATGCGGGCCCGCAAGCACGCGATGAAGGCTGCCTGATCGCTGCGGCACGGTGAACAGGGGCCGGGATGCCAGCGCATCCCGGCCTTTTCCGTGCATGCCGCCAGGGCGTCAGTCGGTGGCCTGCGCGGGGGGCATCGGCGGCAGCAGGGCCGGTTGGGCGTCGTACCACTCGCGCGCACCGGCCAGGTGCCAGGTGCGCCCGCGGTCCTCCATGCGTACCGCCGCACCGAGCACGCCCCAGCGCAGGTACAGGTCGCCCTGTCGGCGGGCGTCATCCAGGTCCAGCCGGGCGCGTACCGACAACCGGTCGTTTTCGGCCTGCAGCGCATCCATCACCAGGTGTTCGCGGCGCCAGCGCAGGCGGGTGCTGGCCTGCACCTCGCCCGCGTCGAGCAGGCCCAGCGCCCAGCGCGGGTAGTCGCCCCGCGCGGCGAACAGCGCCATCAGCGGGGCGGCATCGCGCAGGCGCAGGTCGGCCAGGGCGTCCACCTGGAACGGCGCGGTCCCGTCGATATGGCCCTGGCGGATGCCCAGCTGGCCCCACCAGCGCCCGTCGCCGGCGTCGTCAAGCTGGATGTTGCGTAGGGCCACCGTGGTGCCGGCCAGATCGAACTGGCGGTGGCGGATGTCCGCCCGTTGCAGCCGGGCCTTCAGCTGTGCATCCCCCTGCAGGGCGATGCCGCCCACCTGCAGGCGGGCACCGCTGCCGCGCAGGTCGGCGCTGCCGCGCCCGATCTCACCGCCGGTATCCAGTTCCACCTGGCCGCTGACCGTGCCGCTGCCGCCCAGCAGGCGCACCTGGCCCTTGCCCAGGTAGCGGTTGTACGCGGCTAGGTCGGGCACGCGCGCATCGGTGAAATCCACCTTCGCCCGCACGCTGCGGTGCAGCTCCTGCAGCCGCCCGTCGCCCTGCAGCAGCACGGCCAGGTCGTGCCCGTCGAACAGCAGCGTGTCCGGCGCGTCGGCCGGCGCGGCCTTGAAGCGGGGCACGCTGACAGCCAGCCGCAGCTGGTTGGGTGTGCCTTCCTGCAGGCGGCCGCTGGCCTGCGCGGTGCCCTGCAGGCGGACGCCGGCCACGTCGGCCAGGGCCGCCACCGAGGGAATGTCCACGGTACTGCCCGGGGCCAGTTCACCGTCGCGCACGCGCAGATCGGCTTCCAGCAGGCCACCACCGTCCAGGCGGAACCAGGGCTTGCGCACGAACAGATCGGCGATCCAGTTGAGCGAGGTGAACTGCCAGCGTCCCCGGACGGTGCCGGACACGTGGGGCAGCAGCTGCGCGGGGTGCTGGAAGGGAATACGGCGCGTGGCCACGTGCAGGTCGGCCTGCAGCTCGCTGCCGGTCGTTGCATCACGCGGCAGGCGCGCCTGCACGCGGATGTCCCGTGCGGTGTCCAGCTGCAGCGCCAGCATGCCCCGGTCGGGGGCGCCATCACCGGCCTGCAGCGGCAACCGCCACTGCAGGTGGCTGCCCGGGCGCAGCGCGCCATGGTCCATGCCGAGGGTGGCACGCAGGTGGCCGGCGGTGGGCGTGCCACCCAGCGTCACGGCGGTGCCCTGGGTATCCACGCGCAGGCCCTGGCTGCGTGCGTCCAGCGCCAGCGTGGCGGAAAGCAGGCCCAGCTTGGCCAGGCCCGGTGCCTGGTCGCGGTAGTGGCGCGGGTAGTGGAAGCGCGCGTCCAGCTGCAGGTCACTGAGCAGCTGGATGCCGCCGTAGCTGGCATAGGCCCGCTTGAACTGCACGCGCGAATCGAACAGTTCCGACGGCCCCCCCTTGAGCTGCTTGAGGAAGCCGACCGTGCCGCGGCCCTGGCCATGCAGCAGCAGGGTGCCCAGCCGCAGCCGGTAGAGGGTTTCGGTATGGATCGCGTCAAAGCGCAGCGTCCAGCCCTGGTCGCTGCGCGGTGGTGGCGGAACCGCCTTGGCCACCCGGTCGATCTCGGCCGACACGCCCACCGCCTCGATGCGGGGGATGCGCACTTCGCGCCGCAGCAGCGGCCACAGGGCAATGCGCCCGCTGGCACGTTCGGCGCGCAGCACGTACACGGTGTGGTTGGCGTGGCCACGCATGCGCACGTTCCAGGCGGTGATGTGGCCCGGCCAGAGCGTGATCGCCGGACCGGTCTCCATCACGAACTTGTGTGGCTTGCGGTCCGTTACCGTGTCGAACAGCGGCGTGTTGAGGAAGACATTGCCGGCCAGCAGGTAGCAACCGTACAGGCCCAGCAGGAGCCGCAGCAGCTGTCGCGACGGGCGTGCAAGGGCGGGCAGGGACGGCAATCGCAGGGGCATGGGCCGGGGCGCAGCGGGGAGGGCCCGACTATGGCCGAGGCGGTGACGCCCCGGCGTGAACACCCCTGCTCAGGCACGCCTGCTCACGCCCGCCCGCTCAACCCGGCCAGCTCAGGCTGCCGCCGACGGTTCGAGCATGCTGCGCACGGCGGCGGACAGGTCGCTGCGGGTGAACGGCTTGGCCAGCAGCGTGGCGTTGCGGCCGCTGGCGCCATGGTCGCGCGGGTACCCGGAGGTGAACAGCACGGGCAGCCCCGGGCGGCGTCCGGCGACTTCGCGCGCCAGCTCCCAGCCGGACATGCCCGGCATCACCACGTCGGAAAACAGCAGGTCCACGCGCACGTCCGGGCGATCGAGCAGGCGCAGCGCCGTGGGGCCGTCATGCGCTTCCAGCACGCGGTAGCCCAGCTGCCGCAGTGCTTCCACCGTGTACGCACGCACATCGTCGTTGTCCTCGGCCACCAGGATCGTTTCCTCATGGGGCTCGAAGCCGGCCAGCCCCGTCGGGATGTCACGCTGGGCGTCCGGCAGCGGCAGGCCCGAACGCGGGAACATCAAGGTGATGGTGGTGCCGGCACCTTCGCGCGAATCCACCTGGATATGGCCGCCGGACTGCTTGACGAAGCCATGCACCATGGACAACCCCAGGCCGGTGCCACGGCCGACCTGCTTGGTGGTGAAGAACGGTTCGAATACCCGCGCGAGCGTATCGGTGGACATGCCATGGCCGGAATCGCGTACGCGCAGCATCACATACTGGCCCGGGGCGGTATCGGGGAACTGGGCGGCGTAATCCTCGTCCAGCAGGCCGTTGTCGATCTCGATGGCCAGATGGCCGCCATCGGGCATGGCGTCACGGGCGTTGACGGCCAGGTTCAGTACCGATGCCTCCAGCTGGCTGACATCCAGTTCGGCGCACCATACATCCGGCATGGTGTTGATCTCCAGCCGCACCAGTTCGCCCAGCGCACGCTGCAGCATGTCCTGCATGCCCAGCACGCGGTCGTTGAGGTCCACCGCTTCGCTGCGCAGCGGTTGGCGGCGGGCGAAGGCCAGCAGGCGCTGGGTCAGGCTGGAGGCACGCATCACGCCTTTCAGGGCATTGTCCAGGGCACGGGCGCTGGGCGCGCTGGCGGTGCCGCTGCGCTCGTTGAGCAGCATTGCGTGTTCGACGTTGCCGGCGATGACGGTCAGGATGTTGTTGAAGTCGTGCGCGATGCCGCCGGTAAGCTGGCCGACGGCCTCGATCTTCTGCGATTGCCGCAGGGCGTGCTCGGCGTCGCGCCGTGCCGTGGTGTCCACGCCTTCCCACACCACGGCGGTGGTCGTCCCGTCGTGGTCGCGCAGGGGGCGGAAGGAAAAATCAAAACGGCGCAGGCCGGTGGGCAGCTCCAGGTCCAGTTCGTGGCGCGATGCGTGGCCGGCCGTCGCCGCCGCCACGGCGCTGGCCACCATCGCACGTGCGCCGGGCGTGCCGGCAAACCAGGCCGAATCGCAGAAGGCGGTGCCGACCACCTCGTCCTTGGAGGCCAGGATGGCCGCCAGCGAGGCGACGTTGGCATCCAGCAGCGTGCCATCGGTGCCCAGCAGGGCCTGGTGCTGGAAGCTGGACTCGAACACCGCCTGCAGCCGCATTTCGCTGGTCTGCAGTTCGGCGGTACGTGCTTCGATCTCGCGCTCCAGGTTGCCGTTGGCGCGCCGCAGCAGCTGTTCGGAGCGCTTGAGGCCGGTGATGTCGCTGGCCAGCGTGGTGAACCCGGTCACCCGGCCATCGGCGGCGATCTCGGGCATGCAGTCCACCTGCAGGTGGCGCAGCCCATCGCGGTGGTGCTGCAGGCTGGCCTCGAAACTGACCCGTTCACCGGACAGCACGCGCTGGAAGTACGGCAGGGCCCAGGCGAACAGTTCCGAGCCGACGACATCGGCCAGGGAGCGGCCCAGCAGTTCGCCGGCCGACAGGCCATGCCATTCCTGGTAGGCACGGTTGGCGAAGCGATAGCGGAAATCCAGCCCGAAATGGGAAATCATCGCCGGCACGGCATCAGCGATCAGCTGCAGGCGATCGCGGTTTTCCTGCAGGGCCTGCTCGGTGGAGGCCAGGCGGTGGCGTTCGTGGCGTTCCTGCAGGGCGCGGGTGATGGCATCGGGCAGGCGCTGCAGGCGCTGCTTGACCACGTAGTCGCGCGCGCCACGGGTCAGCGCCTGCACGGCCAGTTCCTCGGTCAACGTTCCGGAAACGAAGATGAAGGGAATGCCGGGTGCCAGTTCGCGCGCCAGGCCCAGGGCAGTGTCGCCGTCGAAACCGGGCAGGACATGGTCGGCCAGGATGATGTCGAAATGGCCGTTGACGAGGCTGTCGATGAATGGATCGCGGGCCCAGACGCGGTGGCTGTCCACCTTCAGCCCGGCGCGGGCGAGCTGGGCCAGGATCAGCTCGGCATCCAGCGCGCTGTCTTCCAGCATCAGGATGCGGATGGAGGCGGCGGCCATCGGCTCATTCATGGTGCGTGCCCGAACCCGTGCCACTGCGGTGCGGCGGGGGCTGGTTGGTGATGCCCCAGAACATGCCCAGCCCCTGGATGGCGGTGAAGAACTCCTTGAAATCGACCGGCTTGACCACGAACGCGTTGACGCCCAGTTCGTAGCTGCGCACCAGGTCCTGTTCCTCCCGCGAAGAGGTCAGCATGACGATGGGCGTGCTGCTCAGCTGCGGGTCCCGCCGTACCGCTTCGAGCACTTCCAGGCCATTGATCTTGGGCAGCTTCAGGTCCAGCAGCACCACCACCGGGCCACCGTGCCTGGCTTCGGCATAGCGGCCCTGGCAGCGCAGGTAGTCCAGTGCTTCGGCGCCATCACGCACGTGGGTGACGTCATTGAGCAGCTGGCAACGCGCCAGCGCCGCCAGGGTCAATTCGGCGTCGTTGGGGTTGTCTTCAACCAGCAGGATGGGTCGCAGGTCCTTCAAGGGCCTTCTCCGGAAAACAGGGGCAGGCTGAAGTGCAGGGTGGCGCCTTTGCCGACCTCGCCTTCGGCCCAGGTGCGCCCGCCGTGGCGGGCAATGATGCGGTGGACATTGGCCAGGCCGATGCCGGTACCTTCGAATTCCTCGACGTGGTGCAGCCGCTGGAACACCCCGAACAGCTTGTCCACGTAACGCATGTCGAAGCCACAGCCGTTGTCGCGGACGAAGAACACGTCCTCGTCGCCGGCACGCTCGTGGCCGACTTCGATCACGGCGTCGGGCTGGTCGCGGGTGAACTTGACCGCGTTGGACAGCAGGTTCTGCCAGACCAGGCGCAGCATGGCCGGGTCGGCATCCACGCTGGGCAGGGGGGCCATGCGCCAGGTGATGGCGCGGCCGGTGTATTCCATGTCCAGACTGCGGCGCACATCCTCCACCAGCGTGGCGCAGTCCACCTGCGCCCGCCCGATGGCCGAACGCCCCATCTGCGAGAAGCTGAGCAGGTCATCGACCAGCGTTCCTGCGGATTTCGCCGATTCGACGATCGTGTCCAGGAAGCGTTTCTCGGTCGCGGTCAGCCGGTCGGCAGCCGAGCTTCCCAGCAGTTCCGAATAGCCGACGATGTGCCGGAACGGGGCGCGGAGGTCATGGCTGACCGAATACGAAAATGCCTCCAGTTCCTTGTTGCTGCGCAGCAGCTGCTCGTTGAGTTCGGCCATTTCTTCGGCCTTACGCAGCACGATATCGACGATGGCCGTGCGCATTTCCAGGGCGGCATCGCGGTCCTCCGGCTCCCAGGGCAGGCTGCGCTGGTGCACGGTTTCCTTCCAGGCTTCAAAGGACATGCGCGGTGACAGCGGCTGCCCGGCGCTGGGGGCCTTGCGCGGGTCACCGCCCCAGCGCACGGTGCGCACCACCTCCGGCCGGAACCACATCAGGAAGCTGTCGTGCAGCTGGGAAATGGACACCGCCAGCAGGCCGCTGGCCACATCGGCAAAGGCATCGGCTTGCGGCCACAGCTGGCTGAGGTGATCGGTGGCCAGCAGCTCGTGGCCCTGGCCGCTGCCGGCCATCCAGTGCACCAGCGCCATCACCTGTGCCTGGCTGGGCGCCTGGCCCAGCAGCACGCAGTCACCGCGGTGCACGATGGCCGCGCCGGTCGCGTTGGCCAGTGCCAGCAGGCTGGCGCTGTCGCGGCCCAGGGCGGCCATGAAATCCTCGGTGCCGGCCATGCGGCCGAGCAGCTTGACCAGGGTGGCGCGGCGCGCGACCCGTTCCTCCACCGCCAGGGCGCGTTCCTTCAGCGCGATCTGCAGCGACAGGATCTGCCCGATGAACTCGCAGGCCGTGCGTACGTGGTAGGGCACCCGGCGTGGTTGCTGGCTGTGGCAGGACACCAGGCCCCACAGCCGGCCCTCGTTGAGCAGCGAGACCGACATCGATGCGCCGGTGCCCATGTTGCGCATGTACTGCAGGTGCACCGGAGAAACACTGCGCAGCGACGCCAGGCTGAGGTCGGTGGGGGCACTGCCGGCCATTGCCGCACTGCGCTGCAGCGCGACGGGCTGGTAGTCGCTGTCGGCGATCAGCCGGACCCGGTTGCGCCGGTACAGTTCGCGGGCCTGCGCCGGGATGTCCGATTCGGGGAAGCGCAGGTCCAGATAGGAGGGCAGCACGTCGTTGCGGTCCTCGGCGACCACGGTGCCATTGAAGCCTTTGTCGAACTGGTAGACCAGGGCGCGGTCGAAGCCGCACAGTGCACGCACATGGACCGACGCCAGCTCGCACAGCTCGCGGGTGCTGGCGGCCTTTTCGATGGCGGCCATGAACCGGCGCAGCGCAGGGTAGAGGTCTTCCAGGGAGCCGGGCTCGCCATGCACCGGCGATTCCAGTTCCAGCAGCAGGTGCGTGGTGGAACGGTGCGCCAGCAGCTGGTGGCGGCCATGCCCGTCCAGGTACACGCCACCGAGGAACGCCGATGCCCCGGGGCGCATCTGTTCCAGGTGCGGCAGGAACGGGGCCAGCACGCCGCCCAGGACCTGGGCGACCGTGTGGTCGAGCGGATCACCGAAGGCGGCGAGCATCGATGGCAGCGAAACCGCCCGCTCCACCACCTGCAGTGTCCCGGGATGGACGACCAGCAGCACACCGTAAGGCTGGATGGCGCCGGGGGTATGGATGGGTTCGCGTGCGCAGCTGGACAGGTCCAGGCGGGACGGCGGCGCTGCAGGTTCGGACATCGTGTTGGAATTGCCGGAATGGCGCTACTGCAACAGGTGGGCCGTCTTCATCGCGTGATGCGGCCGCGGTGCCTGTTCGTGTGGCGCAGTCACCAGCGCAGTGAGCAAGGGCCCCCATGGTGCCTCAAAGCACCGGCATCGCCTACACCTGCAGGCCCGCGCACCGGTCACGCAGGCGGCCGCCGTCCTTCGCGCTGCCGGACTGAATTCTTCAGGCAGGCAGCGCGTGTGCCGGCCGTGCTGTCATGCGCTGGCCATGTCCGCGCCGTGGCGGGCGCCCACGGCGTGGGGGGCCGTCGTGGCGGTACGTTCCAGCAGCAACGGCGATGGCAGGCGGCACCGCGGATGCATGCGCAGGAAGCCGTAGATCGCCCCGGACAGCCCGATCATCAGCCCGGGGGTGAAGGCCGCACGGGTGAGCCCCCCCACCATGCCCTGGTGCTCCTCCACCGAGGAGATCACTTCGATGGCGGCCGTGTCCTGCGGGTAGGGACAGCCCTGCGGGTCCACCACGGCCGCCTTCAGCAGCAGTTCGCGGGTGGACAGATCGCCATGGCACAACGTGTGGCTGAAGCCCCATTGGCCGGACGCATCGGCCACGGCGCGGCGCAGGTCACGCAGGTGCGTGGGAGCGCCGGTGCGCGCATACAGGTCGGCGGCGGCCAGGCCGATGCCGACACTGCCATGGCACCAGGTGGGGAACACCTTCTGGTCAGCGGTCAGGTGCAGGTCGCGCCAGCGCCCGGTGTGGTCCTCGAACAGGGCGGCCTGGAAGGCGAAGGCGCCGTCGGCCAGGGCCTGCCACTGCTGGCGCTGCGCGGCGGTGCCGGCGCCGGTCAAGGCCAGCCGCGCCAGGGCCCAGCCCATGCCCATCGCCCCATGGCCGAAACCGCCGATGGGCGTGCTGAACTGCGGCGTCGGCCAGCGCACGCCATCACCATCGATGAGGGCCGCAGCCTGCATGCGATCGGCCGCACGCGCCGCCAGCGCCAGCCAGCGCGCCTCGCCGGTGGCCTCGGCCAGTGCGATCAAGGGTGGGATCAGGCCGGCCACGCCGTCGATCAGCTCGAACTTGGTGGCGTGCGCGAAGCCGTGCTGTTCCAGCCGGGCCGCGCACTGGCGGGCCTGTGCCAGCAGGTCCGGGCGCTGCAGCAGGTCGTGCAGGGCAACGAAGGCCCAGACCTGCGACCCGATGCCGACAAAACCGCCGTCGGTGCCGGGGACATGCAGCCGTGCCATCGTGCCCAGCACCGTGATGGCGCCGGCCAGTGCGCTGTCCAGCCCGGCCACCGGGTCGGCGCGGCCGTGCCGCACTTCCGTCGCATAACCGGCCAGGGCGAAGGCGATGCCGCCCAGGCCGAAGTACAGGTCCGGCTGCACCGGCTGCACCGTCCAGCCGGTGCGGGTGACTTCAGGCGTGATCCAGGTAAGGGTTCCATCGTTGCCACGCACCGACAGCCGGATCAGGTTGCGCGCGGCGGTGGCGGCCTGCATGCGCCGGCGGGCGTCCAGCGCATCGGCATGCGGATGGCGCGCGGCATAGGAATAGCCCGAACGTGCTTCGGCACGGGCCAGCGCGTGCTGGTTCAGATCGGTGGCGACCAGCGTGCTGCGGATGGACACATCTTCCAGGTCGATGCGCATGCTGCGCCAGTTGTCCACCACGCTGGCGATGCGTGGTGCATCCAGCGTGCACACGAAGATCGGAATGTCGCCATGGCGCAGATCGTCGATCTCCGCGCGTACGGCCGCGGCCGACGCCGGTGCCGCCGGGGCCACGGCGGCATTGCGCTGCAGCAGGTCCATCGCCCGTTCCACCGCGGCCGCTTCCTTGTGCAGTGATGCCGGGTGCCACAGCATGCGGGCCATTTCGGCATAGATCATCGTCGGGCGCAGCACCTCGCGCACCTGGCAGCCTTCGAAGCAGGCCAGCAGCGGGGCCAGCGTGCCATCGGCATCGCGTGCGCGCAGGCGTTCGCTGGCGGCCATGAAACCGGCACTGATGTCGTCCCAGTAGCGGGAGACATCCGGTTGCGGGCTGGGATGGTTCTGGGCAACGGCCACCTCGGCTTCCACCATGCCCAGCCGCGCGGGGCCCTCCGCGCTTTCGACGATGGCCGGAATGCGTATGCGCGGTTGCTCGCCCGGCAGGGCGCCGGCGGCAGACAGGTCCACCCCGTCCATGCCCAGGCCGCTGCTGCGGAACGGCACGATGCCGGTGCGCAGCACCGAGTTGCGCATCAGCCCCACGGCGGTGTCATGGGCGTTGCCGTAACCGGAAGGCGTGGTCGGGATGACCGGTGCGAACACACTTTCGGCATCGACCACGACCGGCACCGGGCCGCAGGCGATCAGGTTTTCCAGGTGGATGTCGGTGCCGCCGATCAGGCGCAGGATGGCCAGCCAGTGGCCCAGCCCCTGGTAGTAGCGGTGCAGTTCGGGTTCACCCTCGCAGTAGCGGTGTGGCGCGAACGCAGCCCAGCCATGGCTGCCACGGTCGATCACCGCAGGCACCCGCACCCGGTCGGGATCGTCGCCGAACACACCGGCAAGCAGGGCATCCAGCACATGGTCGATACGCAGCGAACGGGGCTTGTACATGACCGTGCCGCCGTCGAAGTGCACCCGGGCCACGGTGCGGCCCCCGGCGTGCAGGTCACCCCGGCCCAGCGCCAGCTGCTGCAGGTGGCCAGCGGGACGGCCGAGCAGGGCGGCCAGGCGCGGTCGGTCGCTGCCGATGCGTGCGGCCAGTTCGATGATGGCTTCGCATTGCCCATCGAGCATGCGCTCCAGCCGTGCCTGCAGTACCGGGTAGCGGGCGCGCAGGTGCACCTGGAAATCCGCATGGGTCGCCAGCGCCTCGAACTGTGCATGCTGGGTGGCGGCATCGGCAGCGGCATCGATCTGGCCGCAGCGCACGGCCGCGTGCAGTTCCAGCAGCAGCACGCGGTTGAGCTTGAGCTGGGCATTGGCCAGCAGCGCCTGCCGTGCCTCGCCATCGATCCGTTCGATCTCGTCCGGGTGCAGCGGGCCCTGCAGGGCCTGCAGGCCAGCGCGCAGGGCAATGCAGGTGTCGGCCAGGAAATGCGTGACGATGCGGGCAAGCGAAGCCGTGGCCGAATGTGCGGTCATGGGGTGTCCGGTGTGGATGCAGGGAAGGGCATGGAAACGGCGCGCAGCACGGGGCTGCGCGCCGCGGCACGCTTACATCAGCAGCACAGGCAGTGGTCGACCACCGACATGGTGGTGGTGCACATCGTGCCGCCACCGGTGACCATCGCAGCCGAGGCGACCGTCATCGCCGCTTCGGTGGCCTGCTGGCCATGGATGAAAAGGGAACCGGCCGGGTTGTCGCAGCCATCGACACTGTCCGCACCTTCGAGCCAACCTGAAACGACGTCATCATGCATCTGCATTGCTCAGTCTCCAGTTGATCCAGCATGTGGCGAAACACGGTGCTGCGCGGGTGCAGCACCGCGTGATGCACGGCCAGTCCATGGCGTTGCCAGAGCTGCAGCAATACGGGTCACCAGGATGGCCGCCCAGGGAGAGTGCAGGGAATGTCTTGTTGCGTCAAACCGTGACGTGCGTTGTTTCGCCTCCGGACAACGCCGCACGCGCTTCCGGACCGGCGACGGCCAGCGCGTGCCTGCAGCGTGGCTGCTGCCTACCCATCAGTGTTATAAAGTAACATCAGCCAGTCGCCTTCTACGTGACCCCATTCCATGCAGCGCCCATCCCCGCACGATCTCCCTGCCACGACCGCACCGGCCCAACCGGTACTTCCCGATGTCTGCGCCACGGAACCGGCCGCACTGCCGGCGGCACTGGACTGGGTGGGCATGGAGGGCATCCAGATGCCGCTGCAGCTGGACGACCCGCTGGCGGCCGGTCCGGCACCGACCACCTTCGACCTGTGGGTGGACCTGCCGCAGGCCGGCACCAAGGGCATCCACATGTCGCGCCTGTACGGCCGGCTGCAGGCGATGACAGCGGCCCGTGTGGCGCCGTCGGACATCGCCGCGCTGCTGGCATCGGTGATCGACAGCCATGCCGACTGCGGCAGCACGGCAGCGCGGCTGTCATGCAGCACCCGGGTGCTGCGTCCGGTACAGGCGCTGGTGACGCCAGGGCTGCACGGCTGGGCCGAGCATCCGGTACGGCTGCACGCCGAACACCGCGGCGGGCAGTGCTCACTGTGGCTGTGCGTGGAAGTGGTGTACGCATCCACCTGCCCGTGTTCGGCGGCGCTGTCGCGCCAGCTCATCCAGGCACAGTTCCGCCGCGACCATGCGGCCGGGCAGGCCGTGCCGGTGGAGGAGGTGGCCGCCTGGATTGGCGAACATGGCAGCCATGCCACCCCGCACAGCCAGCGCAGCGTGGCCACGCTGCAGGTGGCCCTGGACCCGGGCGATGCACGGGCCGCGTGGGGAATCGGGGATCTTGTCATGCGCGCCGAAGCGGCGCTGGGCACCCCGGTGCAGGGGCCGGTGAAGCGCGCCGACGAGCAGGCCTTCGCCCGCCGCAACGGGCAGAACCTGATGTTCGTGGAGGATGCCGCCCGTCGCCTGCTGGCGGCACTGCGCCCGTGGCATGCCGCCGGCACCATCGCGGTACGGCACCTGGAAAGCCTGCACCCGCACGATGCTGTCGCGCGGGCAAGCTGGCACGGCGGCGCCGGTTGAGCAGCGCCCAGCGCGGGACGCTGCGGGAAGCACTGGCCATGGGTATGATGTCGCCCGAACAGGGGGACAACATGGACGTACGCATCGTGATGGTGCTGTTGCTGGCGTTCAGCGCGCCGGCACAGGCGCAGCGGGTCTACAAGTGCGTGGAAAAGGGTGCGACGGTGTACCAGTCCGAGCCCTGCGCATCGGGCCCGGAGCAGAAATCGTGGTCGGCACAGGTGCCGCAACGCCGTGCGGATGCGCGCCGTGCCGAACAGCGCATTGAATCCATGCGCCGCGAAAACGCGTGGCGTGCCTATCGGGAGCGGGCGGCCGGACCGACCCGCGCCGTCATCGAGGAACCCGACATGCCCGACCGCGACCACTGCGAGGCGGCCAAGCGCCGGCGTTCGGCCGCCCTCGACGCGATGGGCACGCGCCGCTCCTGGGAGGCTACCCGGCCCCTGGAGGACATGGTCAACCGCGCCTGCGGTTACTGAGGGCCGCGCCGGGGCGGCATCAGCCGTGTTCCAGGCCCAGCCGGTCGTACATGCGCACCAGGTCCACCAGCGTGCGCGCCTGCATCTTGCGCATCACATGGGCGCGGCGCACCTTCACCGTGATCTCGCTGACCCCCAGGTCGGCGGCGATCTGCTTGTTGAGGCGGCCACGCACGACCCCGCCCACCACATCGCGTTCGCCGGTGGTCAGGCTGTCCCAGCGCTGGCGCAGCTTGTCCAGCACGCCATCGTCGCGGCGCCGTGCGCGATCGCGTTCGATGCCCTGGTGGATGGCATCGAGCAGTTCCTGGTCGCGGAAGGGTTTGGTCAGGAATTCCACGGCACCGCTTTTCATGGCGCTCACGCCCATGGCGATGTCGCCGTGGCCGGTGATGAACACCACCGGCAGGTGCAGGCCCAGGCCGGCCATCTGGCGGCTGAAATCCAGCCCGCTCTGGCCAGGCATGCGCACATCCAGCACCAGGCAGGCCGGCGCATCGGCCAGCGGGCAGGCGAGGAAGTCCTGGGTGGACGCGAACGCCTGCACCTGCAGGCCCATCGACGCCAGCAGGTCTTCCAGCGCCGCGCGTACCGAATGGTCATCGTCCACCACGTAGACGATGGGGCTGGGTTCAACGGCAGGAGGGACGGGCTTACGCATGGTCATGTTCGGTACGCGTGGGCAGGTCGAAGATGAAGCAGGCACCGCCGCCGCTGGGGCGTTCGGCACGGATATGGCCATCGTTGGCTTCGATGATGGAACGGCTCAGGCTCAGCCCCAACCCCAGGCCCCGTGCCTTGGTGGTCCAGAAGGCATCGAACACGCGCTCGGGGTGTTCGGGTGGCAGGCCGACGCCCCGGTCGCGCACGCTCAGGCTGACACGGTCACGGCCGTCGCGGGCGGTCACCAGCGACAGCCGGCGTTCGGCGGCCGGCACCGCTTCCATCGCATCGACGGCATTGAGGATCAGGTTGCCGATCACCTGCTGCACCTGCACGCGGTCGGCAAACACCGCCGGCAGGTCCGCGCCGGTCACACGGGCCAGCACGATGCCATGCTGGTCCAGTTCGCTGCGCGACAGGGCCAGCATTTCGTCGATGGCCTCATCCAGGTGGAAGGCGCGGCGTTCGGGCGCCGCACCGCGGGTCAGGCCACGGATGCGGGCAATGACATCGCTGGCCCGGTGCGCATCGGCCAGGATGCGCGCGATGCCCTGCAGTGCCTTGTCCACGTTGGGGGGCGACTGCGCCAGCCAGCGCTGGCTGGCCTCGGCGCTGGTGGCGATGGCGGCCAGCGGCTGGTTGACCTCGTGGGCGATGGAGGTGGTCAATTCGCCCACCGTCGAAGCGCGCGCCACCCGCAGCAACCGTGCCTGCGCATCCTGCACGGCCGCCTTGGCCGCTTCCATCTTCAGCGACAGGTAGGTGGTGATGCTGATGACCAGCACGCCGATGGCCGAGTTGACCACGCCCACCTGGAACGCACCGAAGCGGGTCAGGAAGAAGCTCAGCACGGTCAGGGCGATGCACAGGGCCGCCAGTGCGAGCAGGCCGCGGCGGGGCAGCACGCGCGAGGCGGCCAGGATCACCGCGGCATAGAAGCAGGCCGCGGCCACGGCGTAGTCGGTCAGCGTATCGGCGATGAAGATCGCCGCCATCACGACGATCAGTGCCAGCAGGACCAGGGTGCGGCGGGGCGGCAGCGATGACATCGGGAAGCTCCCGGGCAGGGTGGAGGAGGATAGCACCGGGGGCGGCTCCGCCCGGTCGCGGCGTGTCGTGCCAGGCCAGGCGCGTCAGTCGTCCATGCTGGCGTTCCAGTAGCCCTGCAGTACCCCGGGCGTGGCCGACAGCGTGGCCAGCACCGCGTCCAGTTCATCGGCATCGACGGAGGTGGCATACAGCGTCGCCTCGATCTCCACATCGCTTTCGCCGAACGGACGCTGGTCGACACCCCGGACCGGGTAGTTGGCCTGTTCCAGCAACAGCAGCAGCTGGTCGAGCACATCGGCCTGCTGGCCGCGCTGGCAGACCACGTTCACCGCGTAGCTGGCCTCGCTGAAGGCCTCGGGCAGCGGCTGCCGCTGGATGCGGTTGACCACCGGCCGCAGCAGCGTGTTGGTGGCCAGCACGAATACCGCCGCCAGCACGGCCTCGGGCAGCAGCTTGATGCCCGCGCAGGCGCCCACCGCCGCCGATCCCCACAGGGTGGCGGCGGTGTTCAGGCCCGAGACCTGGGCACCATCCTTCATGATCACGCCCGCGCCGAGGAAGCCGACACCGGAGATCACGTAGGCCACCACATACAGGGGCGACGGCGAGCCGCCGGCCATGTCGTGGAAGCGCATGGCCAGATCGACGAACACTGCCGCGCCCACCGCCACCAGCGTGTTGGTGCGCAGCCCGGCGGTGCGCTGGCGCAGCTGCCGTTCCAGGCCGATGGCGGCGCCGAGCACGAAGGCGGTGAGCAGGCTGATCAGCGAACTGACCAGCGCGCCGGGATGGAACGGGGGCAGGTGGGGGTTGAAATCCATCATGGGGTTCCTGCGCGGGGGCGGGCGCTTACTGCCAGCCGAAACGGCGGATGTAGAACTTCTTCAGTGCGGTGGTCAGCACCGCGTAGCCGAACAGGATGGCCACCAGGAACGGCCAGTAGCCGGTCGGCAGCGCCTGCAGCTTGAAGTAGCCGGCCAGCGGGCTCATCGGCAGGAACACGCCGATGGCCATGATCAGCCCGGTCATCAGCAGCAGCGGCGGTGCGGCCAGGCTCTGCACGAACGGCAGCTTCGGCGTGCGGATCATGTGCACGATCAGGGTCTGGGTCAGCAGGCCGACCACGAACCAGCCGGACTGGAACAGGCCCTGGTCGGCCGGCGTGCGCGCGTCGAACACGTACCACATCAGCGCGAAGCAGGTCAGGTCGAAGATCGAGCTGATCGGCCCGAAGAACACCATGAAGCGCCCGATGTCGGCCGGGTTCCACTTCAGCGGCTTGCGCACCAGCTCTTCATCCACGTTGTCGAACGGAATGGCGATCTGCGAGATGTCGTACAGCAGGTTCTGCACCAGCAGCTGCAGCGGCAGCATCGGCAGGAACGGCAGGAAGGCCGAGGCGACCAGCACCGAGAACACGTTGCCGAAGTTGGAGCTGGCGGTCATGCGGATGTACTTGAGCATGTTGTTGAAGGTGCGCCGCCCCTGCAGCACGCCTTCTTCCAGCACCATCAGGTTCTTTTCCAGCAGGATGATGTCGGCCGCCTCCTTGGCGATGTCCACCGCGCTGTCCACGCTGATGCCGATGTCGGCCGCCCGCAGCGCCGGGGCATCGTTGATGCCGTCGCCGAGGAAGCCGACCACCTTGCCCTGTGCGCGCAGTGCCCGCACCAGGCGCTCCTTGTGCAGCGGGGTCAGCCGGGCGAACACGCGGTGCCTGCGCAGGGCCTCGGCCACGGCGGCCTCGTCCATGCGCTCGATCTGTGGGCCGGTCAGGATCGCCGAGGCCTGCAGGCCGACCTGGGCGCACACCCGGGCGGTCACCAGTTCGTTGTCGCCGGTGAAGACCTTCACTTCCACGCCGTGGTCGGCCAGTGCCTGCAACGCCTGCGCGGCCGATTCCTTCGGCGGGTCGAGGAAGGCGACGTAGCCGATCAGGGTCAGGTCGTTCTCGTCGGTCTGCGAATACACGCTCTGGGTGGCGGCGGTTTCCTTCATCGCCACGGCCACCACGCGCAGGCCCTGTTCGTTCAGTTCCTCGGTGGTCTGCCGCACGCGGGCCAGGCGCTGGGCATCGAGCGGCATGTCCTGGCCGTCCTCGCGCACGCGGCTGCACACGGCCAGCATTTCCTCCACCGCGCCCTTGCAGATCAGTTCGTGGTGGTCTTCGCGCTCGGACACCACCACCGACATGCGGCGGCGCTCGAAGTCGAACGGAATCTCATCCACCTTGCGGTAGTCCTGCGACAGGCGCAGTTCGCTCTGCAGCTCCACGTGCTCCAGCACGGCACGGTCGAGCAGGTTGCTCAGGCCGGTCTGGAAGTGGCTGTTGAGGTAGGCGAACTTCAGCACATCTTCCGAGTCGTGGCCGAACACATCGGTGTGCCGCTCCAGGGCGATCTTGTCCTGGGTCAGGGTGCCGGTCTTGTCGGTGCACAGCACGTCCATCGCGCCGAAGTTCTGGATCGCATCCAGGCGCTTGACGATCACCTTGCGCCGCGACAGCAGCACCGCCCCCTTGGCCAGGGTGGAGGTGACGATCATCGGCAGCATTTCCGGGGTCAGGCCCACGGCCACCGACAGCGCGAACAGGAAGGCTTCGGTCCAGTCACCCTTGGTCCAGCCGTTGACCAGCAGCACCACCGGCACCATCACCAGCGCGAAGCGGATCAGCAGCCAGCTGACGCTGTTCACCCCGGCCTGGAAGGCGGTGGGCGCGCGTTCGGTGCTGGTGCTGCGGTGGGCGATGGTGCCGAAGTAGGTGCGGTTGCCGGTGGCCAGCACCACGGCGGTGGCCGTGCCGGAGACCACGTTGGTGCCCATGAACAGCAGGTTGTGCTGGTCCAGCAGGCCGGCCTGGGCATCGCCACGGCTGGCGAATTTTTCCACCGGCAGCGATTCGCCGGTCATCGCGGCCTGGGCGACGAACAGGTCCTTGGCCGCCAGCACCCGGCAGTCGGCCGGAATCATGTCGCCGGCCGACAGCACGATGTGGTCGCCGGGCACCAGTTCGCGGATCGGCACCTCGCGCTGCTGCGCCGGGCGGCGGCTGTGCAGATGGGCACCGAAGTACTGGTCGGCCACGTCGGCCGCTTCGGTACCGGTGTCACGGCGCAGCACCCGCGCGGTGTTGCCCACCAGCGCCTTCAGGCGCTCGGCGGCACGGTTGGAACGGCCTTCCTGCACGAAGCGGATCAGCGTGGACAGCACCACCATGGCGCCGATCACGACGGTGGCCTTGATGTCCTCGGTCAGCCAGGACACCACCGCCAGCACGGTCAACAGCAGGTTGAACGGGTTGCGGTAGCACTGCCACAGGTGGCGCCACCACGGCAGTGGCTTTTCGTGATCGACTTCGTTGGGCCCCAGCCGTGCCAGGCGCTCGCTGACCTCGTTCGGGCTCAGGCCATCGATGTGCGAATCCAGGGTGACCAGCAGCGCGGCGTCTTCCTGCTGGGCCAGCGCCACCAGGCCGGCGGTCAGGGCGAAGGGCGCGGCCTCGGCGGCACCGCGGCCAAAGCCGGCTTCGGGCATCGCACGGCGGCGGAACAGGTTGCCGGCGCGTCGGCTGCGCAGGAAGGCATTGAACCAGGCGTTGAGCAGGCTCATGGGTACGTCCTCATGGGTGAGGCCCGGCCGGCAAGCTGGCGCGACGGGCAATGAACGGAACAGCGGAAAAAACGCGGCAGGTACCGGCGCTGCGGCCGGCCGCCCGGAAGGCCCGGCCGCAGCGGCCGGGCCCGGGTGGATCAGGCGTGCTGGGCGTGGGGGCCGTGCTGCACGGCCAGCGTCCACGGCAGCAGGCGGATGCGCTGGCTGCCACCGATGCACAGCGGCTTCATCGCCTCGCGCAGCGGGCTGGGCAGGTGCCGCAGCACGCTGATGCGCTCACTGAACGGCAGCAGCGACAGCGCATCGGCGATGACCCGTGCCGACCCCAGTGCCAGGGCGCGGGCGAACAGGGCCGGGCCGTGCTGCAGCAGCTGGCTGCGCAGGCCGGTGACATCGCGCTCGCCGATCAGGCGGCGCAGGGTGATGTACAGGATCTTGTAGGACATGGGGGAATCTCCGGGAAAACGGCACCCGGGGCCCCCATCGCTCACACGGACAGGGACCAGCGGCCAGGCGCCAGCAGCAGGGGGCGGGACGGGTGCGCGATGCGCCCGGCAGGGTCAGGGTCCATGGGGGTCTCCACGATGCGGTCCGGTGCCAGCCGTCGCAGCTGGCCCGCGTATTGTCCGCGTCTGAACAGGACGGGCCTAGATGCCCTTCGGTTCGTCCGGCTATACCTTGGTATAGCGCGCTGGGGCGGTGTTCAGGTGGCTCGCCGGAACGGGGCGGGCGGCGCGTACACGCCAGCGCGCCCGCTACGGCTGGGCAGGCGTGCGCAGCAGCGCAGGGGTCAGCGGCGCGCGGGGTCGGCGGCGTCGGCGGCCAGCAGGGCTTCGGCCAGCAGCAGGTCCTGGATGGCGGTGCCGGAACTGTCGAACACGGTGATGTCGGTCGCACTCGCGCGGCCACGGGCATGCCCGGTCAGCACCTCCCCCAGCGCGGTCAGATCGGCCCCGGCCGGGGCATGCTGGAATTCGCCGATCACGCGTGATTGTGCGGGCAGGTCGCAGAACAGCCGTGCCTGTGCATGCAGCGCCACCGGCAGCTCCTGCTTGCCCACGGCATCGGAGCCCATCGAGGCGATGTGCGTGCCGGGCTGCACCCAGCCGGCATCGAACAGCGGCTGCCGGGCCGTGGTGGCGGTGACGATGATGTCGGCAGCGCGGCACGCCGTTTCCGCATCGGTGGTGCGTGCGTCCAGGCCCGCGTCGCGCAGGCGCGCAGCGAACGCCTCGCTGCGCTGCGGGTCACGGCCGACCACATGGACCCGTTGCAGTGGACGCACCGCGGCAATGGCCAGCACTTCATGCAGGGCCTGGTGGCCGGTGCCGAAGATCGCCAGGTGCCGTGCATCGGCGCGGGCCAGTGCATGCGCGGCCACGGCATCGGCGGCAGCCGTGCGGAACGCATTGGCTTCGGCGGCCTCGATCACCGCCTTCAGGCGGCCGGTCAGCGGGTCCAGCAGGACGATGCTGGAGGCATGACGCGGCAGCCCGCGCTCGGGATTGCCGGGCCAATAGCTGCCGATCTTCACGCCGGTGGCGGTCGCGGTGGTGCCGGATTTCAGGCCGAAGCGTTCGCCTTCGTGCAGGCCGTGTCCCTGCACCACCGGGAAGCAGGTGGTGGTGGGGGAGGCCAGGGCGATCATCGCCTCGGTTGCTGCCGTGAACGCCAGGGCCCGGTTCACCAGGGCAGCGGTGCGGGCTTCGGAAAGGTGGATCATCGGGCTCACCATCCGCGGAAACGCGGCCAGAAGGGAATCGTATCGGTCGCAGCGTCCAGCACATGGTAGCCGTCGAACTGCGCGGCGGTCGCGCAGGCATGGTTGGGCAGGATGCGCAGGCGGGTGCCGATCGGCAGCGTGGGCAACGCCGCCCTGCTGCCCGGACGCAGGGCAAGGATGCCGTGCTCCTGGTTGGCCTGGACCACGATCAGCCCTTCGATCTCCTCGCCCTGCGCGTCGCAGACCACACCGTAGCCCTGGTCGATGGCCTGCCCGGCGGTGCCACGGTCACGCGACAGCGCCATCCAGCCGGCATCGACCAGGATCCAGCCCTTGTCCTGCTGGTGACCGATCACGCGGGTCAGCACGGACAGGGCGATGTCCTCGCGCCGGCACACGCCGATGCCGGCCATCACCAGGTCGAAGAACACATAGACGCCCGCCCGCACTTCGGTGATGCCGTGCAGGTTGCGTGCGAAGTGCGCGGTCGGGGTGGAGCCGACGCTGACCACGGTGCAGGGGTGGCCAGCCGCCGCCAGGGTGTCGGCCACCTGCACCGCGGCCCGTCGCTCCTGTTCGGCGAATGCCGCCAGGGCATCAGGGGTGGTCGCGTTGTAGCTTTCGCCGGCATGGGTCAGCACGCCACGCAGTTCCACGCCGCCGGCGCGCAGGCGATCGGCGATGGCCACGATGTGCGGGTCACCGGGCCGCAGGCCGGAGCGGTGGCCGTCGCAGTCGATTTCCAGCAGTACCGGGAAGGTATCGCCCAGGCGCCGTGCGGCGTCGGCCACGGCGTCGGCCTGCGCCATGGCGTCGAGCACGATGGCCAGGTCGCAGCCCTGCTGGCGCAGCGCATGCACGCGGTCCAGCTTATGCGGGGCGATGCCCACGGCGTAGATGATGTCGCGCACGCCGGCCGCGGCGAACACGTCGGCTTCGCGCAGCGTCGATACGGTCGCGCCGATCGCGCTGTCGCCCAGCTGCCGGGCGGCCACCTGCACGGATTTGGCTGTTTTCAGGTGCGGGCGCAGGCGTGGGCCGAGCGGTGCCAGATGCGCCTGCAGGCGGGCGATGTTGCGTGCCATCTTCGCCGCGTCCAGCAGCAGGCACGGCGTGTCCATCAGCAGGGTGTCCATCATGGGCCCCGCGCGGTCTGCAGCAGGCGTGCGTAGCTGTCCAGGTCCACATTGCCGCCGCTGAGGATCAGGCCCACGCGCTGGCCACGCACGTCCAGCGCACCTGCCAGCAGCGCGGCCAGGCCCAGGCACGCGGTGGGCTCGACCAGCAGCTTCATGCGCTCGGCCAGGAAGGCCATCGCTTCCACGAGCTGCGCATCGCTGACCGTCACGATGCTGCGTACGTGGCGGCGGAGGATGGCGAAGGTGTAGCGGCCGAGGAACGTGGTGGTGGCACCATCGGCCACGGTACGCGGTGGCGCGATGGTCACCACCTGGCCGGCCTGCAGCGACTGCTGCCCATCGTTGCCGGCCTCCGGCTCCACCCCGTACAGCTGGCAGCCGGGTGACAACGCGGTGGCCGCCAGGCAGGCGCCGCCCAGCAGACCGCCGCCGCCCAGCCCGACCACCAGCGCGTCGAGCGGGCCGGTATCCTGCAGCAGCTCGCGGGTGGCCGTGCCCTGGCCCGCGATGACATCCGGGTGGTCGAACGGTGGCACCAGCGTCAGGCCACGTTCGGCCACGAGTGCGGCGCACAGCTGCTCGCGGCTTTCGGTATGGCGGTCGAAGAACTGGATCTGCGCGCCATAGCCACGCGTGGCCTCGACCTTGGCGCGCGGCGCGTCGGCAGGCATCAGCACGGTGGCCCGGGTGTCGTGCAGCCGGGCGGCAAGTGCCACGGCCTGGGCATGGTTGCCGCTGGAATAGGCGATCACGCCGGCAGCACGGCGGGCCGGTGCCATCGCCGCGATGGCGTTGCAGGCGCCACGGAACTTGAAGGCGCCCACGCGCTGGAACTGCTCGGCCTTGATGAACACCTGCGCCTGCAGGCGTGCATCGAGCGTGCGCGACGTCAGCACGGGGGTGCGATGGGCGTGGGCGGCGATGCGGGTGGCGGCCGCTTCGACATCGGCATAGCAGGGCAGGTCGGATGGATCCACGTGGGTCGCTGCGCAGGGGAAGGCTCTCCACGCTAGCGGTCCGGGGCGCGCGGCGCTGCAATACCGCGTTGCAGGCGCTGCAACGCCGCGCGGCGCCTGCACGGCAACGGGCTCTGGTATAAGGTTCGCACCTCTTTCGCGCAGCGGCCCCATGCCACGGCCCCATCACCGTCCGGACCCGGTGCGCCTGCTCGATCTGCAGGCGTTCTGCGCCGTGGCCGAGCACCTGAGTTTCGTCGCCGCCGCACGCGGCACCGGCATGAGCACCAGCACGGTGACCCGTTCGGTGCAGGCGCTGGAACAGGTGCTGGGCAGCGAACTGGTCAATCGCAGCCATCGCCATGTCTCGCTCACGCCGGCCGGTGAAGCGTATTACCAGGCCGTCAAGCCGGCACTGCGCCAGCTGGCCGAAGCGGCCGCCGCACTGGACAGGCCGCAGGCGGGCCTGGAAGGCTGGGTGCGTTTCGTGGCGCCCCCCGTGCTGGAATCGCGGGTGTTGCCGCAGGCGCTGGAGCAGGTCAGTCGCCTGCATCCCGGCATCCAGGTGGATATCACGTTCTCCGATACCGCCGTTGATCCGGCCGGGGCCGGGCTGGATTTCGCCATCCGCGGCGGTTATCCGGCCAGCAGCCAGTTGATCGGCCAGACGCTGTGGCGCTATGAGCGCCTGTTGTGCGCCAGCCCTGCCTATGTGGCGCGCCACGGGCTGCCGCTGGAGCCGCACGCCCTGGCCGGGCACCGCTTTGTCATCCATACCGGCCCGCGGTTGCTGCGCGGCTGGCGCTTGCAACGGCAGGACCAGGTGGTAGCGGTGCCGGCCGTCGCCACGCACCGGGTCAACAGTGGTGCTGGCCTGCTTGCCATGGTGGACGTGGGCCTGGGCATAGCGCGCATCGCCGACTGGATCGCTGCGCCGTTGATCGCGGCCGGGCGGCTGGTGCAGGTGTGTCCGGACTACAGCGTGGTGTCGCGCACCGGGCAGGTCGCGGAAATGCATGTGGTGCACCAGAGCCATGCCCTGTCGGCGGCCAGCCGTGCCATCATCGCGGCCATCCGCGAACATGCGCCGCCCGGCATGCTGCGTGTGGCACCGCGGCCTGCATCCGTCTGAGCCAATCCACACGTTCCGTCACGCGTTACGCATGTCCGCATGCGTGACTATACTGGCGCTGTCACCGCTACCGTCACCCCACGTTGCCATGGCACCGCGCGCCCCCCGATCATCCCCGCCGCCGGGTACCGACGCGCCCACGCCGCGCCGGCGCGGGCGCCCGCCCGTGCATGAGCAGGCCATGACGCCGGCCGAACGCCAGGCGCGTTATCGCCAGGTGCGGGCGCGGGCCGCCAATTCCGCGGCCGACCCCGCTACCTTCACCGACACCGCATTGCTGGACCGCATCCGCATGGCCATTTCCGATGGCAGCAGTGCCCGCACGATCGGCCGCTACGTGCGCGAACTGTCGCGGCGCTACCCGTGATGCCTGCGTACCCGGCGGATCAGCCGGCGGTGGCCAGTGCATCCACCAGCGGTGCCAGCCAGCCCGGTGCTGCCGCCGGTTGCCAGGCCAGGAAGACCTCTTCGGTGCACGGATACGGGTAATCCTGCAGGGGGATCGGCTGCAGTCCCAGTGATGCCAACAGCGTATCGGGCAGATAGGCCACCGCGGCGCCGGCCAGCACCAGTGACAGCAGTGCAGGCAGATCATCGGTCCAGTACCGCACATGCCGGGCGGCGATGTCCTCGCGCCAGCCATCGGCACGGCCGCCCCGGGCCAGCCCGCAGAAGGGCGAATGCTGGGGGGCCACGAAATCGACGCCGGCCAGGTCCTGCAGCCGGTACGCTGCGGCCGGATCCTGGCGGCCGGCCAGCAGCGGGTGGCCGCGATGGGCCGCCAGTTGCAGGGTCATGCGTCCCAGTGGCAGCAGCGTCGTGCCTGCCGGCGTGGCTGCGTTGGCGGCAACGCCGGTAACCACCGCGATATCCGCCTCGCCGCGTGCCAGGCTGGCCAGCGCGCTGTCTTCATGCGCGGCGGTGAGGTGCACACCACGCCGCCCCGGCAGGCGGTCCAGCGCCGCCGACAGCGCCGGTGCACTGCGCCACAGCAGCAGCGGCGGTCCGTGCACGCGCACGTGGCTCGGCACCTGGGTATCGCGGAATTCGGCCACGGTGTCCTGTGCCAGCGCCAGCAAGGCCTGGGCGCGCCGCAGCAGGCGCTGGCCATCGGCGTTCAGGCGCATGGCGCCGCCGCTGCGGTCGAACAAGGGCGTGCGCAGTGCCTGTTCCAGCCGGCGGATCGCCTTGGATACCGCCGACGGGCTGGCGTGCAGCGCATCGGCCGCCTGCCGCAGGCTGTCCTGCCGGGCGACTTCAGCGAACGTCCGCAGGTCATCGAGATTCATCACTGTGCACCATGGGGAAACGAAAGGCTCCCTATTGTCGCTTTCGGGTGAACGGGCGCCAAGGCAGACTGCCGGTCCCGCCCCTTCCGTCGCCGCCCGATGCCGCTGCCACCGCTTCCCGTTCGTTCTGCACTGCGCGGCGTGTTGCTGTTGCTGATGCTGCTGCTGGTCGCACTGCCGGCACAGGCCGATGGCCCGGCGGCGGGCCGTTGGGGCACGCATGGCATGGTGGTGTTCGGCAATCGTGACGGCCTGTATGCCATGCACCTGGCGATGTTCCACCGGCCCCACGACGTGCAGGTGGTGCTGCGCATCCACCTGGCCGATGCCGCGGCGGATGACGCCCTGCGCCGCACGTTGGCACGACGGTCCGTGTTGTGGACGCTGGCGCCGGAGCGTTTCGACCTGGATCGCCTTGCGCCGGCAGCGCCTGCGCCACTGCCGGGCTTCCCGGCCCGGTTGTATCGCGGGCATTTCGAGCGCGGTGGACAGCCGCAGCCGGCCCTGCAGCAGGTGGTGGTGGAACAGGTACTGGTGTTCCAGCCGCTGGACCCCGCTTACCGCAGCGCCGCCGTCGAACGCTATCGCCTGATCGGGCAGGGCCGCCACCGCTTTCTGGTGAAGCAGCTCGACCAGCGGCCGGATGCCGACCTGCTGCTGGCGGTCACCGTGCCGGCCGCGACCGCAGCGGGGACGACGGTGGCACGCCCTGCCGATGGACGCCTGCCGCGCGCAGGGCAGGGGCCGCAGTGGCTGGGGCGCGAGCGTTACCGTGGGTGGCGCGCGGGTGCGGTGATCTACGCCGATGGCGCGGACCTGCGCTGAGCCCTGTTGATGGGCGGCGGCGCAGGCCGCGCGCCCATCGACGCATTGCCACAGCGGGCGGCACTACCCGGCGGACGGCACCCGCACGGCGTGTACCAGGTGATCCTTGCGCGCCCCATTCGGGCCCGGGGTATCTTCCAGGGAAATCGCCAGGCCCTGCACCTTGCCGTGGTCGCGCAGCACCTGCACCCGGGTCCAGACATAGCGCTCAAACCAGGCATCAGGGGCGGAACTGAGCAGCGTCACCCGCTCCTGTGGCTCGTCACCGAAGCCGATCATCATCAGCTGTCCATCGGCATTGGCAAGCGTGAATGTCCTGCCGTCGCCGGTGCGGTAGCTGCCGGCCAGCTCCTGCGCAGGTGCCTGGCGCAGTTGTGGCCCATAGATCGCGTACAGCGCATCGATGGCATTGCGGAAGGCGATGGTCTGGTGCGTCTGGCCCTGCGTGCGTTCGGCATGCCAGTGCAGCGCCGGATAGTGGTGCCCTGCAACGGCGGCATCCAGGGCCGCCAGCCGGCCATCGTCACTTTCCAGTCCGCCCTGGTCCACGAACACCCGCGCGGCGACCTCGGGGTGCAGCGCATGCAGCTGCTGTTCCTGCGTGAGCAGCACGAAATCCTGCCAGACCAGGGACGGGCTGGAAGCATAGACGTGCTGGAACTGCTGCGGCGCATTGAACAGGGCGTACAGCGCAAAGAAGCCGCCCAGGGAGTGCCCGCCGATGCCCGTATCGTCCGGGTTGGTCGGGAACGAGCGATCGATGTAGGGCTTGATGTCCTGCTGGAAGATGCGCAGGAAATTGGCGGCCCCCCGGTTGTCCGGGACCGTCCAGTGCGGGTCCTTGCCGGCCGTGGGCAGGTCCATCGAATACGAATCGTCCGGCGGGAAATCCACGCCCACCAGGATCAGCGGCGGAATGTCCCCGGCGGCCAGGAAACGCGTTACCTGCGAAAAGAACGTACCGAACGCATTGCCGGGGATGAAGTAGAAGACGCCATAGCGCTTGCCGTCACCGGGGGTGTAGCCGCGTGGCATGAAGACCTGCAGGGAATAGGTGACCCCATTGCCCGCGGCGACGATGCTGCGTTTGTAGCTGTTTGCCACCGCGACCTCGGCGGCCGGGGTCGCGGACGGGGGCCGTGCCGGTGGCGTTGTGGCCCCGGCGGGGCTGGACAGGAGCCACAGCAGGGCACTTGCCGCGGTGCGGCAGATCAGGCTTTTCATCGGTGCAGGGGCCGTCAGGGAATCAGCGGGCGGTACAGTCGGCCAGCACGGCGTGGTGCGTGGTGCCGTGTGTGATGTCGACCGGGGTGCTGCAGGCCAGGCCCTGCTGGGCAGTCAGCTCATAGTGCCCCTCGGGCGCGACGGCGACGAAGTGCCCGCGCGCATCGGCGACCACGCCGATGATGGCACCGCTCCCCTTGTTGATCAGGTACAGCTGCTGGCCCGGCGTGGCGCGCCCATCGACCTTGCCTTGGCGGGGGGTGTCGGCCCCGGCGGTCCCGGCAAGCAGGGTGGTTGCAAGCAGGAGGGTGTACGAAAGAGGGGCGTGCATGGCAGGGACTCGGGATGGAGAGACGATTGGATGCCGCGGGGACGCAAAAGGTTTAAACGGCGCCGCCGCGCGACCGAGCGTCCCCGTGCAGCGTTCCCTCAGCCGTGCGCCGACAGCGCCAGCGCTTCCGGGTTGCCGAACAATCCTGGCAGGCCACCCGAGTGCAGGAATACCGTGCGCTCGCCCGGCCGCACCTGGCCCTCGCGCACGGCGGCGATCAGGCCGGCAAAGGCGCGGCCGGTATAGATGGGGTCCAGGATGATGCCTGCCGTGCGGGCGGCAAGCTGCAGTGCCTGTGCCACCGCGGGAGTCAGGTGGCCATAACCCGCGCCCACCTGGTCATGGCGGATGCGCAGCGGCGCTTCAAATGCGGCCTCGCGGTAAGCGGACAACAGCCCGCGTACCCGCCCTTCCGGATCGGCCACGGCACCCGCGTCGACCCCGTGCACGCGCTCGGCACCCAGCGCCTGCACCAGCCCCGCCATCGTGCCGCCCGAACCGATCGCGGTGAATACATGGGCGAGGTCGGGTGCCTGGTGCAGCAGTTCTTCGCCGCCGTCGACATAGCCTTGCACCGCCGCCGCATTGGAGCCCCCGAAGGGAATCAGCACCGCACGCACGCCATCGTGCTGCAGCCGGTCCACTTCGGCCTGCGCCAGCGCCTCCAGCGCGTGGTCATCCACATCCCCCGCCCAGTGGATGCGTGCACCCAGCAGCCCATCCAGGGCGATGTTGCCGGTGTAAGCCTGCGGTGCATGGCCAGCCAGCACCAGCAGCACGTCCACGCCCAGACGTGCGGCCGCGGCCGCGGTCAGCCGGGCATGGTTGCTCTGCGCCGCACCCACGGTGACCAGCAGCGTGGCACCCTCGGCCAGGGCCTGCCCGCCGGTGTATTCCAGCTTGCGGATCTTGTTGCCGCCACCGGCCAGGCCGGTCAGGTCGTCGCGCTTGATCCACAGGTCATCGGCCCGCAGGCCCAGTGCCTGTGACAGGCGGGGTGCCGGTTCCAGCGGGGTCGGCCAGCTGCCCAGCGCGATGCGTGGCCTGCGGGTCATGGTGTCGTTCCGTGATGGGGGATGGCACAGCGTAGCGGCAGGCAGGGTGGCAGCAGTGGGAGGCTGGCACAGCAGCATTGCAACAACGGCTGTGCTAGCGCGCGACCGCCGCCCACCGCATCCGCTCAGCCGGGCAGGGCCACCCCGCTGATGTCCTGCAACCGGGCCAGCAGCCTGTCCTGCAGGGCAGGGTCATGCGCCTGCGGGTTGGCGGCCATCTGCCGCTGGTAACGGAAGTAGCGGCCGCTGGCCTGTGCGGCGGCATCGTGGCTGGTGGCCAGCCACGCCTGGGTCAGGTGCGCCTTGTGCAGATCATCGGGGGCGCCGGCACCGCCCATGCGCGTGGGCACCCAGCCCGGCTCCAGTGCGGTGGCCACCACCTGCGGCCAGCGGCGCGCAATGGCGAAGGCCAGCATCGCATCGTGCAGCTTGGTTTCGGCATAGGCGGTGGCGGCATTCCAGCGGCGGCGCTGCCACAGCAGGTCATCCAGATGGGCATCGACGTGGTGGTGCATGCCCGAGCTGAGGTAGACCAGGCGCGCCGGGCGCGCGATCAGCGCGGTCAGCAGGTAGCTGGACAGCGTGTTGACCGCGAACACATGCGGCAGGCCGTCCTCCGTCAGGCGCAGGGCTTCCTGGTAGCCGACGGCGGCGTTGTGGATGACCGCATCGAACCGGCCGAGTGCGTTGACCTGCGCGGCCACGTCGCGGCAGCCGGCGAGGGTTTCCAGATCGCCCACCACCACGGCTTCGGCGGTGGGCAGGGCAAGGCGTGCGTCGTCGGCGCGTGCGGTGGTGCGGGCATGCAGCACCACCTGGTGGCCGAGCTGCTGCAGGTGTTCTGCGGCCATCAGGCCCAGGCCGGTGGACGAGCCGGAAATGAAGATGCGTGACATGGGGAAGTCCTGTGCGGGAGGAATCAGCGGGAAGCGCGGGAGGAGCAGGCGGCCAGTACGGCACCCAGCAGTGCGCAGCCGGCACCGAACACATACACCGCGGCATAGCCGAAGTGTCCGGCGATAAGCCCGGCGGCAGGCCCGGCGATGCCGTAGGCGATATCCAGGAAGGCCACGAAGGCCCCCATCGCACTGCCACGGTTGGCCGGCGGCACGCGCTTGAGCGCTTCCACGCCCAGTGCCGGGAACACCAGCGCGCAGCCCAGCCCGGTGACCAGTGCGCCGGCCAGTGCCGTGGCTTCGTCAGGGGCCAGCCACAGCATCGCCTGGCCGGCGGCTTCCACCAGCAGCGACAGCATCGCAACGCGGTAGCCGCCCATGCGGTCGGGCAGGTGGCCGAACAGCAGGCGCACCAGGATGAAGCCGGCACCGAAGGCGGTCATCACCCAGCCGGCGTTGTGCCAGTGGCGTGCGGCGAAGTACAGCGAGGCGAACGCGGTCAGTCCGGACAGGCCCACGCCCTGCAGCATCAGGCCCAGGCCTTCGCGCCAGATGCGCCCGATGACATGGTGGAACGGCAGCCGCAGCCCGCCCGAGGACGGGTACGCGGTGGCGGCCGCAGCGATGCCCAGCGCCAGCAGCGGTGCGGCGATGCAGGCGGCCATCGCCGCGCCCACGCCCAGGTGCTGGAACAGCAGCATGCCGGCCGGTGCACCGACCGACAGCGCGGCAAACATCGCGATGCCGGTCCATGACATCGACAGGCCGGCACGCTGCGGGCCGACCGAGGCGATCGACCAGGACACGCAACCGGTGACGAACTGGCTTTCGCCGACGCCGGCCAGCAGGCGCCCGAGCACGATGATCGCCAGGCTGGCGCCGGGGGACAGCATCGGCAGCGTGGCCAGCAGGTACAGCACGCCGGCCAGGGTGCACACGGCGGCTCCCTGCAGTGCCGAGCGCTTGCCGCCGTGCTGGTCGGTCAGGCGGCCGGCGTAGCCGCGGGTGAGCACGGTGGCCAGGAACTGGATGCCGATGACCAGTCCCACCACCAGCGTGCTGAAGCCCAGTTGGCCATGGATGAACAGCGGCAGCACCGGCAAGGGCAGGCCAACGGCCAGGTAACCGCAGAACAGCGCGGCGATCACGCCGCCGGCCGGGCGGGCGAGGGGCACGGTGACCGTGCCGGAAGGCGAAGTAGACATGGGGTGTCCCGTAGGCTGGAAGAAAAGGCGGCAGGGCGGGCGCATGCACCGCCCTGCCACGCGGTCAGGCCCGCGCGGTGAACAGGTCAAGCGACTGGCCGCCGGCGCGCAGCAGGTAATCGCGCGAGGCGTCGATATCCGCCGCCAGCGCCGTGGTATCCACGCCGAGCAGCACGCCGCCGCGCTTGCGCAGCTGCCCGGCCACCATCACCGTGTCCACGTCGGCCCGCTCGACGGCCTGCACGATGGTGGCGATCGCGTTGTTGACCGGGAACACCGCCGCGCCGCTGGTACGCACCATGATCAGGTCGGCCTGCTTGCCAGGGCGCAGCGTGCCGATCCGGTCCTCCCACCCGGCCGCACGCGCACCGTTGACGGTGGCCGCCTGCAGCACCGCGTCCACGGTGATCGGCGCAGGCACATCGGTTTCGCCACGGAAGCGGCGGTAGCGCATCGCGGCGCGCTGCTGGCCGAACAGGGCGTGCATCTCGCCGAACAGGTCACTGCCGAACGCGGTGTCCAGGTCGATGCCCAGTGCCGGTGACAGGCCACGGTCGATCGCCATCTGGTAGGCGAAGCGGTCATCGTCGAAGCCGAACAGCGCATCCGAGCGCGGGTTCACCGTGATGTTCACCCCGGCATCGGCCAACAGGGCCCAGGTGGCCTCGGGCACCCGTGTGCAGTGATTGAAGATGTTGTGCGGCCCCAGCACACCGGGTGCGGCAAAGGCCGGGCCGAGGGTGGCCAGATCGCCGATGAACTCGGTGAGGATGCGCAGGTCCAGCTGGCGCGCGACCTGCCAGGCGGCCAGGTCCAGCTGGCCGAACAGGCCCACCTGCACACGGCTGCCGGCGTGGTTCCAGCGGGCGGCCAGGCGCTGCAGATCGCCGGGCAGGTGGGCCTTGTCCGCCTGCGTGTCCATCGGCGCGCCGACCATGTGCAGGGCACGGATACCGCTGTCATGCAGCGCCTGCAGCGCCGCGTCGCTGTGCAGGGGGCTGCGGGCGTTGTGGCAGGCGTCGATCACGGTGGTGATGCCCGATTCCAGCGCGGCCACGGCGGTCAGCCGGGTGCTCAGGTACATGTCCTGCGGCCGGTAGTGGGCGCCCAGTGTTTCGCCGACGAAGTCGATGTAGGCGAACAGGTCATCCACGTTGGGCAGCATCCGGCGCATCACGCCCAGCCACATGTGGTGGTGGGCGTCGACCAGGCCGGGCATCACGATATGGCCGCGGGCGTCGATCACCTGCGCATCGCCGTCCGGAAGGGATGGGGCGATGGCGGCGATGCGGTCATCCTCGATGAGCACATCGCCGGTGGCCAGGTTCGGGGTGTGGGCGTCGAGCGTGAGAACGCTGCCGCCCTTGAACAGGGTGCGGTTGCGGGACATGGGGGCTCCGGGAAACGGGTAGCAGGGACGGGCAGGCGCGGCGTGCCTCGGGCGAGGGGCGCAGGCCACGGCGTGCACGATAGGTTGCAGCCCTTTGTTGATAAATATAGATTCAGTCAAATAATCCTTGCTGAAATTCAACAAAGACCCCATGAGCACCGACGGGCGCATTCTTTCGGGCATGAGCGTGCTGGCCACCGTGGTCGAGGCCGGCAGCTTCAGCCGCGCCGGCGAGCTGCTGGGCATGTCCACCTCCGGGGTCAGCCGGGCCATCAGCCGGCTGGAACAGCGGCTGGGCATCCGCCTGCTCGACCGCTCCACGCGTTCGCTGCACCTCACCGGCGAGGGCGCCAGCCTGTACGCACGTGCCGCGCCGCACCTGGAGGGCATCGAAGAGGCGGCCAACTACGTGTCCGGCGCGGCGGTCGCGGTGCGCGGCACGCTGCGGGTCAGCCTGAACCGGCTGTTTGCCCGCCACCTGCTGGCGCCGCGCCTGGACGAACTGCACCGGCGCCATCCCGGCTTGAACCTGGTCACGGTGCCGCCGCTGGACAGCGGCGAACTGATTGCCGAAGGCATCGATGTGGCGGTGCGCTTCGGGCCACAGCCGGCCTCGACGATGGCCTCGCGCCTGCTGCTGGAAACACGGGTGATGACGCTGGCCTCACCGGACTACCTGGCCCGGCATGGCCGGCCGGCCCACCCGGAACAGCTGAAGGACCATGACTGCATCCAGTACACCGACCCGCAGCGAGGCCGTCCCTTCGACTGGGAATTCCACCGCGACGGCCGGGTGTTGCCGGTCGATACCACCGGCCGGCTGACCACTAGCGACGTCGACCTGATGCTGCAGGCCTGCGCCAGTGGTGCAGGCGTGGCGCAGATCCTCGAACTGACCGCGCGCGACTTGCTGCAGCAGGGGCGGCTGCTGGAACTGTTCCCGGACTGGCCGGGGGAAACCTACCCGCTGTACGCGATCCGGCCGTCGCGACGGCTGGCCCCGGCCGCGGTCGAAGCGTTCCTCGATTTCTGCGTGGAAATCTGCCGCGACGCGGCGGCGCAGGGCCTGCCGGCAGCGATGCGCTAGCGGCGCTTGCCGCTGTACAGGGTGGCCACGCTGGTCATGTGCCGCTCGCCCAGCCCGGCGGCGGCAGCGGTGGCAAACACCTGGCGGGTGGCTTCGGTGGCCGGCGCGCCCGCCGGGCCGCCGCACGCATCCACCATGTACTGCAGGTCCTTGTGGATCAGCTGCACCGGGAACAGCGGGCGGTAGTCGGCGGCCAGCATCGAGGCCGCCACCTTGCCCACCGCCGGGCTCCACACGGTGGTTGCGCTGAGGGCATCGATCACCGGCGCAGCGGCGACGCCACTGCGGGCCAGCAGGCCGACCACCTCGGCCATCGCCGCGACCTGCACGCCCAGCAGGGTGTTGGTGGCCAGCTTGGCCAGCGCCCCGGTGCCCAGTGCGCCCACCCGGTGCACCTCGCAGCCCATGCAGCGCAGGGCCGGTGTGGCCTGGGTGATGGCCTCGCGGTCACCGCTGGCAAGGTAGATCAACTGGCCCATCTCCGCCTGCGGCAGGCTGCCCGATACCGGTGCTTCGATCAGGCGCACGCCCGCGCGCTGTGCGGCCTGGCCAAGCGCGGTGATCCAGCCCGGCGACACCGTGGAACTCTCGACGGCCACCGCCTGCGGACCGACCGCGGCCAGCGCGCCGTTGTCTTCATCCAGCCAGATGCTGCGCGAGGCGTCATCGTTGGCCACCATCGCCACCACCAGGTCGGCGCCGGTGGCAGCTTCGCGCGGCGTGGCGGCCCAGCGGGCCCCGGGCAGCACATCGTTGCGGGCGGGCCCGGCACTGCGGTTCCATGCGGTCACCTGGTGCCCGGCGTCGATCAGCCGCGCGCACATGCGCTGGCCCATGCTGCCGATGCCAAGAAATGCGATTTTCATGATGCGTCCTTCTTCGATGGAATGTTCAACAACGGGCAGGCGGCTCAGGCCCGGCGTGCGGCGCGATGCACCACGGCCAGCCCCACCAGCACGAACACCGCTGCCACAACAGGAATGCGTGCGGGCCCGCTGGCATTGATGACCTGGCCGCCGATCAGCGCGCCCAGGCCGATGGCTGCGTTGAAGACGGCCACGTTGATGGCCGTCGCCGCGTCGGCGGCGCCCTCCAGGCGGGCCGCGCCACGGAACACCAGCGTCTGCAGCAGCACCGGCAGCGCGCCATACGCCGCGCCCCAGCAGGCGATGACGCCCACGGTGGTGGCGAGGTGGTGGCCGGCCAGCGCCAGCGCGAACAGGCTGGCGGCCATCAGCGCGGTGATGATGGCCAGCCCGGTGTGCAGGGCACGTGCGGCCAGCGGCGCAGCGGCGAAATTGGCGGCCACCCCGGCTGCGCCGTAGACCAGCAGCAACAGGCTGGTCTGCTCGCTGCCCACGCCGGCCACCTGCGCCAGCCACGGCGTGATGTAGGTGTACGCCAGGAAGTTGCCGGTGACGATCAGCGCGGTGGCCGAGAACACCGCCAGCAGGGCGCGGTCACGCGCGATCGCCCCCATGGCATGGCGCAGCGAGGCCTTGGACAGGCGTACGGCCGGCACCGACCAGGTGACCACCGCGAACACAGCCAGGCTCAGCACCGACAGCGCGGCAAATACCGCCCGCCAGCCGGCGTGGTCGCCGATCAGCGTGCCGGCGGGAACGCCCAGTACCGTGGCCAGCGAGACCCCGCCGAAGACGATGGCGGTGGTGCGGATGGCATTGCGCGCCGACACCAGATGCACCGCGGTCACCACGGCGGTGGACCAGAACACGCCGATGGCAGCGGCCACCAGCACCCGGCCGGCCAGCACGGTGGCGTAGCCCGGGGCCAGGCAGGTGATCAGGTTGCCGATACCACACACCGCCAGCAGCGCGGCCATCAGCATCCGGCGGTCGAGGCGGCCGAGCAGGCCGGTCAGCGGCGCAGCGGTCAGTGCGACCACGAACGCGAAGCAGGACACCAGGTAGCCCGCGGCGCCGAGCGAAACGCCCAGGCCCTGTGCCATCGCCGGCAGCACGCCGACCGGCATCAGTTCGGTGCTGACGAAGGTGAAGCAGCCCAGGCTCAAGGCCAGGACGGCGGCAGCCGCCCGCAGGCGGGAGGGATGGTGCGTGCCGGCGGTGCCGGCGAGGGGCGGTGCAAGGGACATGCAGGCATCCTCCGGTGGTCTGCGAAGGCGGCATTCTGCTGCGTGGCCATGGCGGTTGCGATAGCATGGATGGCATGACATTCATGCGCAGGAGGCATCAATGACACGCATGGACAGCCAGTTGCTGGCGGGCCTGGAGGTGATGTTCGCCATCGTCGAAAGCCGCAGTTTCAGCGCCGCTGCCGAGGTCGTGGGGCTGTCACAGCCCGGGGTCAGCCGGGCGGTGGCCCGGCTGGAGGCGCGGCTGGGCATGCGCGTGTTCGAACGCACCACGCGCGCCGTGCGCCTGACCGACGAAGGGCGCCGCTACTACGAAGCGGTGCGGCCGCTGGTGGCGGCGATCGCTGAAGCCACCGAGTCGGCGGCAGGCACGACCGCCGTCATCCGTGGCCGCCTGCGCGTCAATGTCGATCCGTTGTTCGCCCAGGCCGTGCTGGCACCGCAGATCGGCCGCTTCATGGACCGGCACCCCGCGCTGGAGGTTGAACTGCGCAGCCGCGATGACCTGGGCGACATGGTGGCCGAAGGCTTCGACCTGGCTCTGCGCTTCGGCCACCCGCGCGCCTCGTCACTGGTGGCGCGCCGGGTGTTCGACACCCGGGTGATCGCCGCGGCTTCGCCGGCCTACCTCAAGCGCTTCGGCCGGCCGGCCGATCCGGGCGCGCTGGAAACCGCCGCGCACCGCTGCATCCTGTTCCGTGAGGCGGCCACCGGCGGCACGTTTGCCTGGGAATTCCGGCAGGGGCGCCGGAAGCGCGTGGTGGTGCCGCAGGGTCGCCTGACCGTCAACGAAGCCGGGGCGGTGTACGCCGCCTGCCTGGCCGGGCAGGGCATCGCCCAGCTGTTCGAACTGGGCATCGAGCAACACCTGGCCAGCGGTGCACTGCTACCGGTGTTCCCCGAGTGGTGTGACCTGCGTTTCCCGCTGTACGCCTATTACCCCACGCGCCACCACGTGCCGGCCAAGACCCGGGCGTTGCTGGCGTTCGTGGCCGAGCTGGCGGCAGGGCAGGCCGGCGTGGCGAACACCTAGCGGCGAGGCCCGGGCCGTATCAGTGCAGCGGGAAGCGCACCACCACATCGTTCAGCGGCAACTGCTGCTGGCGGGGCTGCGCAGGGGCGGCGTGCCAGGCCGGCCCGCCCGGGAACAGCTGCGCCTCGCTTTCCGGGCCGAGGTAGTGGAAGTGCTCGAAGGTGTACGGCACGCCTTCGGCGCCTTCGAAGGTGGGTTGGTCGGAGAGCTGGAAATGCAGGTGCGGGGCCGCCGAGTTGCCTGACTGCCCCAGTTGCGCCACCACTTGCCCACGCACCACGTGGTCCCCGGGCTTCACCCGCACGCTGCCGGTCTTCAGGTGTGCATAGCTGGCGAATACGCCGGGGGCGATTTCCAGGATCACGTGGTTGCCGAACAGGGTATCGGCGGTCAGCGCCGCAGGTTCGGGCTGTGCCGTGAGCGGCGGGTATTCGGGCTCACCATCATGGCTGCCCCGGACGATGCCGTCGGCCACCGCCACCACGTCCCAGCCGTAGCCGATCCAGTCGCTGTGCTGCTTCCGCTGCAGTGCGCGGGTGCCGTGGCGCAGTGCACGGCCGGACGCATCCACGCCCACCAGGTCCAATGCGTAGCGCTGTGGAATCGTCAGTGCGCCATTGACGGCCACCAGGCTGCCCCAGTGGTGTGACTGCGCCGCGCCCGGGCCTTCATGGGCCAGCCAGTCGCCTCCGCGCAGCGGCGGCCCCAGCGTCGGGGGCGGGGTGGTCGCCACCTGCAGTGCAGCGCCATCCAGGCGTACCGGGGTGCCCTGCACGGTGCGCAGGTCCATCACGTGCCGCAACCGGCGCGGCATGGCCCTGCCATCGGGCAGTGTGATCCAGACGAAGATGACCGACCGCGCGCCTGCGGCGATGGATGCGGCGCTGCCCTGGGCCGGCGTGGGGCGGATCTGCCGCGCCAGTGCCTGCGGGTCCCAGTGCAGCAGCGGCACCGGCCCGTCGTCTGCGAACACCTGCAGGTCCTGCGCCGCCAGCGCACCGGTATCGCCGTAGAAATTGCTGACATGCAGTTCGTAGGCAAGGTGCCGATGGCCATCGCTGCCCAGGAACGCCGACGGTGCGAAGGGTACATGGGCCTCCACCGGTGCCGGTGGCGGCGTGGCCGCGTTCGCCCACACGGGCACGGTGGCCAGCAGCATCGCCCACATCCATCCCGATCGATCGCGCATCGACGTCCCCCGTAAAGGCAGCAGCATGCGCCATGCGTGGCCGCCTGGAAATGCCCGCCGGTCGCCCGGGAGCGCGCCCGGGAAGGCAACGCGCAGGGATTTGATTGGATCGAAAAAATCTGCCGTTTCTGCACATTCAGCTTCCGGAAATGCGCAGAGCGGGCGGGGATGGGCGTGTTACAAAAAGACACGCTTAACAACCGGGTCACTTGAAAATGTGATGTCTATCACATTAGGATGGCGCCACCTGTAATGCCGGGTGCAGCAACACGCCCCGGGCAAGGCTTCACGGACAGCACTACCTGCCACGGACCCGGCACCTGCGATGTCATGCACCCGGGACCTCACCGGGCACTGCTGTCCCCACTGTTGAACCAGTAGATGCGTTCCCGCCGGGAGCGCTGAAAGGGGATAACCACATGTGGCAGTCCATGACGTCGCGCTTCGGCGCGGGCGGTGCTTCCGTTCACCCTGATGTTTCCTTCCTGCGCCGGCGTGCCGGCCGCTACCTGGCATGCCTGCTGCTGGCGGCACTGTCCATCGCCGCGCCCGTATCGGCCTGGGCAGCGGCGTATGCCACCGGCGGCAGCAGCCCGTACCGCAACACGGTGCTGTGGCTGACCTGGGGCGGCGGTACCGATCGTGGCACGCCGGGGGTGCTGCTGGGCAACGGCAGTGCCTCGTCGATCTCGATGCCGGTTGCCGCCGGCATCAACCTGGATGTCACCTGTTCGCTGACCGGCGTATCCGGCGTTCCGCTCAGCAGCTACCGGCCTGGCGCCTATTCCGGCGACAGCCTTGATGACCTGTACAACATCGGTGGCACCGGCGGCGCCAACCAGTTGATCGCCGGCATCGCCGGTTCGTCGGGCATCGCCAACTTCCGCGTCAACTGCGTGTCCACCCTGGGCGGGGCGCCCTATCGCCTGCGTGGCGTGGTGATGGCCGATGCCGAATCCATCAATGGCAGCAACGAGTACGTGCAGGCGCGCGCCACCGGCACCTGGAACGTGGTGGAGATGCGCAAGAACATCGGTGCAGGCCCGTACCGCGTCACCAAGTCCGCCACCGGCGCCGACCAGGTGATCCGCTTCGGCCCGGGCAACGACAACAACACCGCCGCGGTCACCTTCCTCAGCTTCGACAATGCCGCCTACACGCCGGGCAACCTGGCCGTGGGCATGGATTTCGAATTCCGTGGCGGCGGTACCACTGCCATCGCCATCGGCCTGCTGGTGCCGTACGCCGACTTCGGCGATGCACCGGCCAGCTATGGCGACGCCATGCACGTGGTGGACGACCTGCAGTTCCGCAACGACAACATTCCGGGCAACGCCACCAACCTGGACATCAATACCGCCGGCTATACGCCCGGTGGCCTGGCGCCGCCGGCGACCAACTACCTGGGCACGGTCGGCCCGGATACCGAACAGCGCAGCAGCTACAGCAACGACGCGCGCGGTGACGACGATTTCCCCGCAGGCAATCCCAACGAAGAAGATGCATGGCCGCGCAACTACCGGCTGACCGTCATGCAGGCCGGCACCGTGGTCACCCAGCCGGTGGCGTGCATGGGCAACGGCAGCGTGGCCGGCTGGATCGACTTCAACCGCAATGGCCAGTTCGATGCCGGCGAACGCAGCAACACGGCGCTCTGCAGTGGCGGCACCGCCACCCTGAGCTGGACCGTGCCGGGCACGGTGGTGGCCGGGCCCAGCTTCGTGCGCCTGCGCTATGCCACCAACCCGGCACAGATCCAGCAGCCGATCGGCGTGGCCGACGACGGCGAAGTGGAAGATCACCTGATCACCATCGCCGCACCGTCGCTGCGCATCACCAAGACCAACAACAGCACGGCAGGTGTCTGGAACTACGGTGTCACCGGCCAGCTGTACACGCTGACGGTCAGCAACACCACCGATGTGCCTACCGGCAACCCACCGAACGTGCAGCCGGGCACCATCACGGTGCTGGATGACCTGCCGGCCGGTATCGTGCCGGCGTGGACCGGCACCCTGGTCAGCAACGGCTGGAGCTGTGCCGCTGCCGGCCAGCGCGTGACCTGTACCTCCGCCCAGGTGCTGGCCGCCACGGGCAACCCCGGTGCCAGCAGTGCGATGGTGCTGCCGGTCACCGTCACCGCCAGTGCCACCGGCACGCTGACCAACTACGCCAGCGTCGGCGGCGGCCATGACCCCTTCAACGGCGGCGTTACCCCGCAGCCCGGTGCGGCCTGTACCGATGCCGATCACTGCGCCCTGAGCCCGGTGACGGTGCCGCCCACCCGCGTGGGCTACGTCAAGCGCGCCAACACCGCCGGGCCGGTCAGCGTCGGCGACACGCTCGGCTACACCGTGGATGTCACCGTCGCCGATGGCAACACGCGCGATGTGGTCACGCTCACCGATACGCTGGGCACGGGCCTGGATTTCGGCAGCGTCACCAGCGCGGGGCCGTTCACCTGCAACGCCGCCAACCCACTGGTGTGTACGCTGCCGACCGATACCCTGCCGGGCACCTACAGCCTGACCTACAGCGCGGTCGTCAACGCACAGGCCAGCGGCCAGGTGACCAATGCCGTGGTCGGCACCGGTACCGATACCCCCACCTGCACCGGCGTCTGCACGACCACCACGCCGGTGGCGGCACCGCAGGTCAGCGTGTCCAAGGCCAGCACCACCCCCGGCCCGGTGGTGGTCGGTGACAGCGTCGGCTACACGCTGACCGTCGTCGTGGCCAACGCACGCACCAACGGCGTGGTCACGCTCACCGACACGCTGGGCACCGGCCTGGACTTCGGCAGCATCACCAGTGCCGGCGCGTTCACCTGCAACAGCGCCAATCCGCTGGTGTGCACATTGCCGGCCGGCAGCGTGCCGGGCAGCTACAACATGTCCTACACCGCCACCGTGAACGCGCAGGCCAGCGGCCAGGTGCGCAATGCGGTGGTGCCCAGCGGGCCGGATACGCCCACCTGCGGTGGCAGCTGCGATACCACCACGCCGGTCGGCGCACCGCGCGTGAGCGTATCCAAGGCCAGCACCACGGCCGGCCCGGTCGCCATCGGTGGCAGCATCAACTACACGCTCAGCGTGGTGGTGGCCGATGCGCGCACCACCGGCGTGGTCACTCTGACCGATACCCTCGGCACCGGCCTGGATTTCGGCAGTGTCACCAGCCCCGGGGCATTCACCTGCAACGCGGCCAATCCGCTGGTGTGCACGCTGCCGGCCGGCACCGTGCCCGGCACCTACACGATGTCCTATACCGCCACGGTGAACGCACAGGCCATCGGCCCGCTGCGCAACGCCGTGGTGCCCAGCGGCCCGGATACGCCCACCTGCAGCGGCAGCTGTGACACCACCACGCCGCTGGCCAGCCCGCAGGTGCGCTACAGCAAGCAGGCCTCCACCGGCGGCCCGCTGCGCGTGGGTGACAGCCTGGCCTACACGCTGACGGTCACCGTGGCCGATGCACCGACCACCGGCGTGGTCACCCTGACCGACACGCTTGGCACGGGCCTGGATTTCACTGCGGTCACCAGTGCCGGAGCGTTTACCTGCAATGCCGCCAACCCGCTGGTGTGCAGTCTGCCGGCGGGCCGCCCGCCGGGCAGCTACAGCCTGACCTATACCGCCACCGTCAATGCCCAGGCCAGTGGCCAGCTGCGCAATGCCGTGGTCGGCACCGGGCCGGACACTCCCAGCTGCGGCAGCAGCTGCGACACCACCACCCCGGTGGCCACGCCCGGCGTGAGCTATGCCAAGTCGGTCAATACCGCCGGGCCGGTCGCCGTGGGTGATGTGCTGACCTACACGCTGACCACCGTGGTGACCAATTCGCAGACCACCGACGCGGTCACCCTGACCGATACCCTGGGCACCGGCCTGGATGTGGGCACCATCACCAGTGCCGGCGCCTACAGCTGCACCGTCGGCAATCCGCTGGTGTGCGTGCTGCCGGCCGGTACCGTACCGGGCAGCTACAGCGTGTCCTATACCGCTACCGTGAACGCGCAGGCCACCGGCCAGGTGACCAACGCGGTGCTGGGCAGCGGTGGCGACACCCCGTCGTGCACCAGCAACTGCGGCACCAGCACGCCGGTGGATGCGCCCCGCATCGATTACCGCAAGTCCTCGGCGGCCGCGGGCGCGGTCAAGGTGGGCGACACCATCGCCTATACGCTGACCGCCGTGGTCAGCCGTTCGCAGACCACCACCGTGTTCACCCTGACCGATACGCTGGGCACCGGCCTGGACTTCGGTGCGGTGACCGCCACCACCGGTTTCAGCTGCGGTGCCGGCAACCCGCTGGTGTGCACGTTGCCGGCCGGCAGCGTGCCCGGCACCTACACCGTCAACTACACCGCCACCGTCAATGCACAGGCCACCGGCAACGTGCGCAACGGCGTGGTGGGCAGCGGCAACGGCACGCAGACCTGCGTGACCGATTGCACCACCACCACGCCGGTGCTGGCTGCCGCCGTGACCTACCGCAAGACCTCGGCGACGGCCAGCCCGGTCAGCGTGGGCGACGCGGTGGAGTACAGCGTGGAGGTGGTGGTCGCCAATTCGCAGACCACCGGCGTGCTGACCTTCACCGACACCCTGGGCAACGGCCTGGACCTGGTGGCGGTGACCCAGCCGGGCGCCTTCAGCTGCACCGTGGCCAACCCGCTGGTGTGCACGCTGCCGGCCGGCACCGTGCCGGGCACCTACACCCTGGGCTATCGCGCGCAGGTCAACGCGCAGGCCACCGGCAGCGTGCGCAACGCCGTGCTCGGCAGTGGCAGCGATACGCCCACCTGCAGTGCCGACTGCAGCACCGAGCACGTGCTGCGCGCCACGGAAATCCAGGTGGTGAAAAGCTCGCTGCCGGCCGCTGGCACGGAGGTGCGTGCCGGGGACAGCATCAGCTATACGCTGACCGTGGATGTGCTGCATGCCGCCACCACCCAGCCGCTGCGGCTGGATGACACCCTGGGCAACGGCCTGGTGTTCGATGCGGTCAGTGCGTCGGGTGCCTTCACCTGCAGCGCCAGCCTGGTCTGCACGCTGCCGGCCGGCACCGTGCCGGGCCGCTATGCGGTGACCTACCAGGCGCATGTGTCCGTCGACGCCCGTGGGCCGATCGGCAATGTGGTGGTCGGGCAGGGCGGTGGCGGCCAGCCGCCGGACTGCACCACCTGCAGCACCGAGCATCCGCTGGCCGAGCCGCGCGTGGTGCTGGACAAGCAGGCCGACCCGGCCAGCGGGACCACGCTGCGCCCGGGCGATCGCCTGCGCTACACCCTGGGTGCCACGGTCGAACGGGCGGCCCTGCGGGCGGCCCTGCAGCTGGTCGATACCCCCGACCCGGGGCTGACCATCGACACCCTGCCGGCGGGCTGCGCACGCCAGGGCAGCGACATCGTCTGCACGCTGCCGGCGGGCACCACGCCGGGCCGGCATGAGTTCAGCTACCAGGCGGTGGTCAATGCGCAGGCCCGCAGCGCGGTCAGCAACCGCCTGCGTGGCCAGTACCCCGACGGTGGCACGCCGCCGGAGTGCGGCACCTGCGAAACGCGCCACCCGGTGCTGTCCGATTTCGCGCTGCGCATCACCAAGACGGCCAGCCCGCGGCTGGTGAAGGTCGGTGACCTGGTCCGCTACCAGCTGGTGGTGGAAAACGTGGGCGGCAGCAACTGGCGTGACGGCATCGTGGTCGATACGCCGCCGCCGGGCTTCAGCTACGTGGCCGGGTCGATGGCGGTGGCCGATGATGACGGCGCCTTCGCCCTGGCCAGCAGCCAGGCGCCGCTGCGCATCGGTGCGGTGGATATCGCCGTGGGCCGCAGCGCCACCATCACCTACCTGCTGCGGGTGGGGGCGGGGGTGCGTTCGGGCAACCACGTCAACGAAGCCGTGGCGACCGGGACCGATGGCGCACCGCTGTCCAACCTCGCCACCGCCGAGGTGCGCATGGATGCCGACCCGCTGCTGGAAGACAGCCTGGTATTCGGTACCGTGTTCGATGACCGCGATGGTGATGGCTGGCAGGACAGTGCCGAACTGACCGGCGTCCGCGTGCAGGGCGGCTTCGCGCCGTCGGCCTACATCCCCGGCTCGACCACCATCGACCATGGGCAGGGCCCGCAGCCGGTGGCCGATGCCAGCGCCCCGCTGCTGCATGGGCTGCAGGTGGGCACCGTGGCGGGCCGGGGTTCCAGCGCCGACAGCGCCGCGGACCACCAGGTGGTGGTGCGCCAGCGCCTGCGCGAACTGGCCTTCACCGATGACTTCCAGCTGGACAGCACACAGGGGCTGCAGCTGCGCATGGATGCGGCCGGCGCCACCACGCTGCAGCGCAGTGGGCAGGCGGCCAAGGGCCTGACCGCTGCCGAGCCGTCGGTGCACCGCGATGTGGCACGCGTGGCCGATGGCTACGAAGTGGCCTATGTGATCCGCAACGAGGGCATCCAGGAACAGGGCATCCCGGGCGTGCGCCTGGCCACGGTGGAAGGCCTGCTGATCGAGACCGATCCGTTCGGGCGCTACCACCTGGCCGATGTACACGGGGGCGATGCGCGGCTGGGCCGCAACTTCATCGTCAAGCTGGACCCGGCCACCTTGCCGGCCGGCAGCGAACTGACCACCGAAAACCCGCTGCTGCGCCGCGTGACCCAGGGTGTGCCGACCCGCTTCAGCTTCGGCGTGCGCCTGCCGCCGTCGCCACAGGCAGCGGCCGAGCGCATCGAACTGGCACTGGGCGAGGTTCTGTTCGCGCCCGGCAGCAGTGAACTGCGCGCCGATTACAAGCCGGTGCTGGCGAAGATCGCCGAGGTGGTGGACCGCTACCGCGGCGGTGATGTGGTGATCCTGGCCGACGGTGACAGCCAGGCCCTGGCGTTCGCCCGTGCGGTGGCCGTGCGTGAGGCGCTGCAGGCCGAGGTGGCCGAAGCCTCGCGCGGTGGCCTGACCGTGCAGCTGCGCACCCGGGTGGACGACCCGCATTCGCTGGTGGCCGGCGTGGATGCCGGCGGCGCACTGCTGGGCACCGTGCTGTTCGACACCGACAAGGCCGTCATCCGCGAAGGCTTCACGCCACTGCTGGCCAGCATTGCCCGCCGGCTGGAGGCCATGGGGGGGGGGCAGGTCAGCCTGGTCGGCCATACCGACGTGCGCGGCCGGCACGCCTACAACCAGGCGCTGGGCCTGCGCCGTGCCGAGGCGGTGTTCGAAGCCCTGCGAGGCCAGCTCAGCCCGGCCGTGCAGCAGCGCGTCCGCGTCCGCAACCAGGAGAGCGCCGCCACCCGCGAGGCGGCACGGCAACAGGAGGCACGCCGATGAATACCCGTTACATGGCCCCCCGGCGTCCTTTGCGCCTGCCGCGCGCCACCCTCTGCCATGCCCTGCTGCTGTGCCTGGCCGGCACGGCACAGGCTGCACCGGCGGACACGCCACTGGAATGCAATGGCGCGCAGTGCAGCGCTGATGGCAACCTGTTGTTCACCCTGCGCTCGCGCAGCTACGACGAGCCGGTGACCGAAGGCACCGATGCCCGTTCCGGTTCGCAGGCCCTGCAGCCGGACCGCCGTGTCAGCATCGCGCTGGATGCGCCGGGCAAGGCGACCGTCAGTGGCCAGTTCATGATCCGCCTGCCCGAAGGCGGCGCGATCTGGGCCACCGAGGACCCGGCGATGGGCCAGCCGGAACTGTCCATTTCCGCTCCGTCGCTGGTGGCCTTCGACCAGGGCCGCATCGTCCGCCCGGTGGATTTCTACGTGCGTGGCAATTACACCGCCTTCATCCAGCGCCTGGAAGTGAGCGTCTACCGTGGCAGCGACAGCGATCTGGTGCAGCCGCTGGCCACCTTCGCGGTGCCGGTGTCTGCCGTGGGGCAGGGCAGCTGGGATGGCACGTTGCCGGCCTCGGTGCCGCTGCGCCGTGGTGATCGCCTGGTGTACGTGCTGCGTGCGTATGACGCGCAGGGCAACATGGACGAGACCACCCCGCAGTCGCTGCAGCTGGTGACCGTGGCCGAGGTCGAGCACGGCAACCAGCAGTTGCGTGACGCGCTGGAGAACCGCCGCGGCAGTGCCGTGGATGCCAACCAGGCCGCATCGTTGTCACTGCTGGAACAGGTATTCCAGGGCAACGGCCTGCGCCTGCAGAACATCCCGGTGCATGGCTCGCGGGTCCGCCTGCGTGGGCGTGACCTGCCGCTGGGGGCATCGCTGAAGATCAATGGCGAAAGCTACCCGCTGGACCAGGACCGCAAGTTCGCGGCCGAATACCTGATGCCGATCGGCCATCATGAATTCGCCGTCAGTGTCGAGCGCCCGCGCGAGCCGGCGATCAACCGCACGCTGTCGGTGGATGTCAGTGGCAGCTACCTGTTCGGCGTCGGCCTGGCCGACATTACGGTGTACCAGAACAAGGCGACAGGGGCCGGGCGCGATGTGGCCCGCGGCGAGCGCAACGACGATGTGCTCAGCGACGGGCGGCTGGCCTTCTACCTGAAAGCCAAGACGCGTGGCCGTTACCTGCTGACCGCCCAGGCCGATACCCAGAACCGGCCGTTGAAGGATCTGTTCGACGGCTTCACCAACGCCGACCCGCAGGACCTGTTCCGCAGCCTGGACCCGGACCTGTATTACCCCACCTATGGCGATGATTCGCTGACCCAGCGCGACGTGGATACCATGGGCCGCTTCTACCTGCGCATGGACTGGGACAAGAACCAGGCGTTGTGGGGCAACTACAACACCGGCCTGACCGGCACCGAGTACGCCCAGTACGTGCGTTCGCTGTACGGCGCGGCCGTGTCGTGGCGCTCGCGCGGGGCCAATGCCTGGGGCGATGCGCGCAGTGAACTGCGCCTGTTCGGTTCACAGGCGGAAACGGCACCGGGCCACAGCGAATTCATCGGTACCGGCGGCAGCCTCTATTACCTGCGCCATGCCAGCATCCTGCGCGGCTCGGACCAGGTGGTGCTGGAAATCCGTGACCGCACCACCGGCCGTGTCGAGCAGCGGGTGGCACTGGTACGCGGCGCCGACTACGAGATCGACGCCCTGCAGGGGCGCATCCTGCTGACCCGGCCGCTGGCCCAGGTCAGCCGCGAGAACCTGCGGCGGATCAGCCGCGACGTGCCGCTGGACGGCTACGAGCAGCGCCTGATCGTCGATTACGAATGGGTGCCCACCGGCTTCGATGCCGACGACATCACCGCCGGCGTGCGCGGCAAGCACTGGTTCGGCGACCATGTGGCCGTCGGTGCGACCTATGTGGACGAACAGCGTGCGGGGCAGGACTACTCCCTGCGTGGCGCCGACCTGACCCTGCAGGCCGGCCGGGGCACCTACCTGAAGGTGGAGCACAGCCGTACCGAGGCCACCAGCACGCCGGTGTTCTTCTCCGACAACGGTGGCCTGAGCTTCACCCGGCTCAACCCGCAGGGCCCACGCGAAGGCGAGGCCACCGCGGTGGAAGGCCGCATCAACCTGCGTGAACTGGGCTGGACCGACAAGGACTGGAGCGCGGGTGCATGGTGGCGGCAGGTGGACGGTGGCTATTCGGTCGGCCGCTTCGATACCGGCCAGCGCGTGCGCGAACAGGGCGTGGAACTGCTGGGCTACGTGACCGATGACTTCAATCTCTACGCCCGCTACAGCGAAGCGCGGCGCGGCAACGAGTCGCTGATCCAGGCCCAGGCCACGGCCGAATGGCGCATCGGCGACAATGACCGCCTGTCCGGCGAACTGCGCCGCGTGCAGGAGAAGCGTCTGGGCAACGGCAACAGCAACATCGCCGGTGTGCTGGCGGCGGCCCGCTACACCCACCGCATCGGCACCGCCCTGGATGTGTACGGCGGTGGCCAGCTGACCGTGGATGACGACCATGGCCGCTATGCCGACAACGATGCCGTGGTGGCCGGCGGCACCTACACGTTTGGTAACCAGTCCACGGTCGGTGCTGAAGTGAGTGATGGTGACCGCGGCAGTGCCGCGCAGGTGAGCGCCGAATACAAGCTCACCCCGCAGCACAGCTTCTACGGCACGTTCACCCAGTCCACCGACCGCAGCGAGTACGACCCGCTGTTCAGCCCCAACGCCCAGGATGGCTGGACGCTGGGCCAGCGCTGGCGGTTGTCCGACCAGGTCAACGTGTTCAATGAAAGCCAGTTCCTCAAGTCCGGCCAGGAATCGGGCCTGGCCAACACCTTCGGCATGGACTTCTTCCCGGCGGTGGGCTGGAACGCGGGGTTCACGCTCAGCGACGGCAAGCTGGACGCGGCCAACGGCCAGGTGGACCGCAAGGCCATCAGCCTGTCCGGTGGCCGTACCGCGCCGGGCACGGACTGGCAGAGCAAGCTGGAATGGCGCCGCGATACGGGGGCCGAACGGCGCACGCAGTGGGTCAGCACCAACCGCCTGAGCCACCGCCTCAATGACAGCTGGCGCATTGCCGGCCGCTTCAACTACGCCGACACCGATGATGCGATCAACCCGCAGGCCGGGGCGCGCTTCATCGAAGGCAACATCGGCTTTGCCTACCGGCCGTGGGACAACGACCGCTGGGCGCTGTTCGGCCGCTATACCTACCTGTACGACCTGTCCACGCTGGGCCAGGTGAACGGCGTGGACTACGACCAGCGCACGCAGGTGCTGTCCGTTGAGGGCGTCTACCGCATCGACCAGCGCTGGGAAGTGGCCGGCAAGCTGGCCCGCCGCGAAGGCGAGATGCGCTACGGGCGTGGCAGTGGGCCCTGGTTCGATTCGGCCACCAGCTTCGGGGCCGCGCAGCTGCGCTACGACCTGTATTACCAGTGGCATGGGCTGCTGGAATACCGCCTGCTCGACGTGCGCGATGGCGGGCGCCGGCAGGGTTGGCTGGCCGGGGTGGACCGCGATGTCGGGCGCAACTTCCGGGTTGGCGTGGGCTACAACTTCACCGATTTCAGTGATGACCTGACCCGCTTCGACTACAACCACCGCGGCTGGTACCTGAACCTGGTGGGGCGCTACTGAGCCGGCAGCGGCGGCGGCACGCCGGTGCCGCCGCCGGTCAGCGGACCCAGTGCAGGGCCTTCAGGGCCGTATCCAGCTGGGCTTTCGCGGCGTCCTGGCTGAAGGGCGGCGTGCGCGGCGGATCGTAGACCTCCGGCCGCGTACCGAAGACGATCTGGTCGATGGCATAACACGCGCCATCGCGCACCACGCGGTAGCTGTCGGCGGACAGGTAATGGCTCATGGCCGCATCACCGCTGCGGAAGTGGGTGGCGTCCACGCCGGCCACGGTCACGCGGTCGGCGGCGCCGGTCGCCTCGGCCGGGGGCTGCAGGCAGGCGGCCACCGCGGCGGCATCGGTGCTGCGGCCGACCCGCAGTTCGGCAGCGGTGATCGCATTGGAGCCGTCCATCACCAGCGCGGCCAGCGGGGTGCCGGTGCTGTCCGGCCCGGCGAACAGTTTCCAGCTGTCCAGCGCCAGGTAGCTGCGCGTGAAGTCCCGTACAACGTGCATGCCCGGCACGTTGTCGATGCGCAGGCCCGCTGGCGACTCACTGAACGCGGGCGCCGGTGACGGTGCAGTCGCGGCTGCGTTGGCGGCGGCGGCCGGGGCGGCGGCCGCCGCTGGGCCAGCGGAGGGCGTACGGCTGCATGCACTGGCCGAGGCCACAAGGACCGCCGCAGCGGCGAGAGCGGAAAGGGAAGGGCGCATGCGTGGGTTCCGTGCCGAAGAAGCGCCAGTCTGCGCGCCTGCAGGTCAACGCAATGCCAGCGCGGCCCGTCCCTGATGGCAGGCGTTCAGCCAGCACCGCCGCGTGGACGGGCTATGCTCTAATACGGTCGATGCCGCGCCCACCCTGCCTCGATGACCTGCGCCGCTACGCCGTAGCCCGCACGCTGTTCACCCCGACCACGCTGCCGGTGGCGATCCGCCGGCTGGGGTTCGTGCAGGCCGATCCGATCCGCGCGCCGGCGCGGGCACAGGACCTGACCCTGCGCCACCGGGTGAAGGACTACCGCGCCGGTGATCTGGAGCGGCGATACAGCCGCCTGCAGGTGGATGAGGACTATCTGGTGAACTACGGCTTCCTGCCGCGCGAGCACCTGGCCCTGATGCACCCGCGCCAGGCCAAGCGGCGTTGGGATGCCGCCACCCGGCGCAAGGCGGCCGACGTCCTGGCCTTCGTGCGCGAGCGTGGCACCGTGCACCCGCGCGAGGTGGACCAGGCTTTCGCCCATGGCCGGGTGACCAATTACTGGGGTGGCACCAGCAATGCCAGCACGCACCTGCTGGAGGGCATGCATTACCGCGGCCTGCTGCGGGTCCATCGCCGCGACAGTGGCACCCGCATCTACGAAGTGGCCACGCACGTGGTGCCGGACAACAGTGCCCAGGCCCGTGCGCAGCGGGCGGCGGCGTTGATCGAACTGGTGGTGCGCAAGTACGCACCGCTGCCCTCGGCCAGCCTGACCTACCTGGTGCGGCTGCTGGGTTACGGTGCCCCGCACCTGGCCACGCAGGCGCAGGCAGCCTTGAAACTGGCCCGCACGCACCTGGCCAGCGGCAACATCGATGGCACCACCTGGTACTGGCCGGCCGATGAAGACCCCCGTTCGCGCCGCTACCGCGTGGATGCGCAGGTACGCCTGCTCGCCCCCTTCGACCCGGTGGTGTGGGACCGCCGCCGGTTCCAGCAGCTGTGGGGTTGGGAATACAAGTTCGAGGCGTATACCCCTGCCGCCAAGCGCCGCTTTGGTTATTACGCGCTGCCGTTGCTGTGGCATGACCAGGTGATCGGCTGGGCGACTGTGGGCGCGCGCGAGGGGGGCATCGCGCCGGCACTGGGTTACATCGCCGGTGCCGCACCCGCTGGCGTGGCATTCCAGGTGGCGCTGGAGGAAGAACTGGAGCGCATGGCCCGGTTCCTGCAGCCGGCGTGACAGCCCGCTGGCGCGTGCAACCGGGAACGCCCGCCTTTCCGGAATGCCCGGAAACACGGGCAGTTCCTGACGCTAGCTCCCTGGCCCCTGCTGGCGCACCACGCGCTTGCGGTACTCATGCACGTTGTCACCGCGCACGCGTGTTTCCTGCGTACCGGTAATGGTGTCCACCTTCCGGTCCGAACCGGTCACCGGCTTGGCGGCGATGTCCGTTTCGCGCTCGAACCCGTGCGATTTATCGGTGTTGCGGTAGTAACGGTACAGCGCCCAGTACAGCGCGGCGCCGGCCGCTGGCCCTGCGGCCAGCAGGGCAAAGCCACTGTCATCACTCATGAGCTGACCACCAGGAACCAGAGAACGAGGGCTTCAACGATGCTGCCGGTGGCCAGCGCGGCCAGCAGCAGCTTCCACTGCTGCACCGGCACGCTGCCCATGGTTTCACCGGTACGGCCGTTGACGGCGATGTAATGCAGCATGCCGCCGTTGCGGCCAGGCTGGTGGTAGGAATACAGCCAGACCGGCAGGTACATCGACACCCAGCGCGAGCCGTGCACCTCCAGCTGTTCCTGCTCCCAGCGCACGCCACGGTCGTAGCGCTGCACCGAGCGTTCCACCTGCGCACGCGCGATGGACAGCAGCTGGTCCTCCAGCCGTGGCCGCAGCGCGTCGACATTGGTGTCGCGCTTTTCCGACGTGAAGCCCAGCAGGTAGGAGGCATTCCACTTCAGCGCGTTCTTGGTATCGAACGGCAGGATGGTGTTGATGATGTTGTTGGTGTTGACCGACACATCCAGGTTGCCCCGCTGCGCCGAGGATTCCAGCGGCAGGTCGTCCACGGTGAAATCCACCTGGCGCTCCACCTGGTACACGTCGGCGTCGTAGTAGGTTTTCTTGTTCTTTTCCGTGCCGCGGGTGTACTCGCGGGTCTTGATCTCGCCCTTGCCGGCCACGCTGGCGCTGGCCCGGCTGTCCACGATCATGTACGGCATGTAGACGCCCACCACGTTTTCCGGGGTGAACTCGTCCTTGAACGCCTTGAGCGCGAACAGGCGGCGCTTGTCGACGAACTGGCGGATGCGTGCGATGGCATCGTTCTTGCCGATGCGGAACGGCAGCACCGCATCGGGCACGGCACCGTTGCTGATCTGCTCGTTCACCCCGAACACGTGGCGGCACCAGTGGCAGCGGGCGGTCATCGTGCTTTCGGTGTTGACCGTCACCTCCGCGCCGCAGCCGGAACACTTGAAGCTCATCAGGCTGGCGGTATCGGCATCGATGTCGCGCGCACCGGAAGCGACGATCGTGCCGGTCAGGTCCTCCAGCCCCTCACCCAGCCCGAACGCCTCCTCGGCGCGGGTGCTCTGCCATTCGTGACGGCAGTAACGGCAGACCAGGGTGTCGGTGCCGATCTTCAGCGTGACGTCGGTCGCGCCGCAGCGCGGGCAGCGGTTCGCGCCGTCCTTCAGTTCGGCCGAGGCGGTATCGATGGCCACCGGGTCGGGGGCCTCGACTTCCTCGCGGATGGCCTCGGGCAGGCGGCTTGTGTCCAGCGGGAAGGTGCCGGGCAACGGTGGCACGTCCTGCGGCGAGCCGGGACCGGTCAGCGGGGTGCCGGGCAGGGGCGGCGGTGTAGCCGCTGCCTTTGACGGCAGCGGCGGCGGGGTGTTGCCGGGGATGGACATGGTGGTCGTGCGTCCTGCCGCTTACAGGCCCAGTGCCTTGGCCTTCAGGGCATCGTAGTCGGCCTGGGTGATCAGCCCCAGGTCGAGCATCTCCTTGGCCTTCTTCAGCTTGGCCACCGGGTCATCCGCCGCCGGTGCCACCGGTTGCTGCAGGGTGCCGGCACCGAACATGCCCGAGGCCATGCCCACGCCGACCAGTCCTGCCGCACCACCGTTCTCACCGGCCGACTGGATGCCCTGGGCCACGCTGGCCTGCAGGTTGGAGTTGCCGCGCGCACCGGCCAGCGCATCGGCGCGCTGCACGGTCTTGAGCAGCTCGCGGGTGTTGGCGTCGTATTCGATCGAGACGATGGCGGTCTTGACGATGGCCAGGCCGCGGTCGGCCTTCCACTGGTAGGCCTGCTCCACGGCGGCCGACAGGCTCTGCGCGAAGCCCAGCGAATCCTGCTGCAGTTTCGTGATGCGGTTGCCCTTGCCCGGGTCGTTCGTGTACAGGCTGAACGCCGGTGCCAGCGAGCCGACCACTTCATTGAACAGCTGGCTGGCCGCAGCGTTGTCCAGATCGGTGAAGTCGAACACCTGGCCGGGCTGCAGGTAGCTGGCCGGCACGAAATTCTTCACGAACAGGATCGGATCGAGGATCTTCAGCGTGTAGGTGCCGCGGGTAAGCGCGCCGACCTGGGTGCCGAGGAAGCCATCATCCCAGTAGATTTCCGACTGGGTACCGAAGCGGTTGTCCGGCAGCTCCTTCAGCGAAACGAAGAACGCGGCCTGCTGCGCGCCGGGCTGGCCGCCGAACTTGAAGCGCTCCCAGCTCTGCTTGATCAACGGGGTGACGATGCCATCGCCGGCGAAGATCGACTGTGAATTCAGGTCGTCCGAACGCCATTCGTAGCCGCCGGCTTCGGCGACGAAGGCGGTGATGGCGCCGTCCTGCATCAGCAGCAGGCCATAGCCTTCGGGCACGACGATCTTCGAGCCGTTGCTGATGATGTGCGATGAGGCGCTGGTGTTGGAGCCGCGGCCTGCATTGGTGCCGCGCGGCACCGCCGCGAACAGCGCCGCCGTGGACGGCAGCCCGGCCGGCACGGTGTAGAAATCCTTCCACTGGTCGGCCAGTACACCGCCAACCGCGCCCTTGATCGCCTGAACCAGACCCATGACCCACTCCCTGTGATGCGTGGGCGGGCCGGGTGCCCGCCATGACCGGCTGACTATATCAGCGGCCGATGGCAGGTGGGGAGCATGGGCGCGCGTGGATACCCCGCTGGCGGCTGGGTATCGCGACTGGATCGAAGCGCGCCCGGCTAACCGTCGACGCTGTCCATCGGCGCTGCCCATCGAGCGCGGACAGCTTCCAGCACGGCGGCCATGTCCTGGCCCCCGAGGCCCATCGCCAGGGTGCGGGCGAACAACGCGTCGCTGGCCGCGATCAGCGGCGCCTGCATTCCTGCTTCGCGTGCAGCACCGGCCACCAGCTGGCTGTTCTTGAACACATCGGCAATGGACGCCTGCACGGCATAGTCACCACGCACCATCTTGTCCAGCTTGATGCGCGAGACATCGCTGGCCATCGGCCCGGCATTGAGCACTTCGGCGAACCGCTCCAGTGCGATGCCCTGTGATTCGGCCAGGTGCGCCGCCTCGGCCAGGCCGGTGACCAGCGTGATCAGGTACAGGTTCACCGACAGCTTCATCCGCAGCGCGGCAGGCACCTCGCCGCAGGCAACGCACTGGCGCCCCAGCGGTGCCAGCAGGGGCGTCACCTGGGCGATGTCATCGGCGGCGCCGGCCAGCAGGATCACCAGCTGCGCGTTCTCTGCCTGGACGCGCGAGCCGGATACCGGCGCTTCCACGTAGCGGCCACCGTTGGCGTCCACCTCGCGCGCCAGCGCCAGCGCGTAGGTGGCCGAACTGGTGCCCATGTTGACCAGCCGGCGTCCACGGACACGGGGAGCGAATGCCGGCGACTGGCGGCCAAGCACGCTGTCGATGGCGGCATCGTTGGCCAGCATCAGCACCACGGTCGTGCACTGCTCGAACACCGTGTCCAGCGATCCGGCAATCCGCACGCCTGCGGCCTGCACGGCAGCGTCGTTGTGCGATGAACGCGACCACGCCAGTACCGCGTTGCCGGCCTTGGCCAGCTGGATGGCCATGGGGGTTCCCATGACCCCCAGGCCGATGAATCCGATGGGCATGCGCGTCTCCTGCAGTGGGCGGGGGCCATGATCGCGCAGAAACCACCCGGCAGGTGTGGGGGATCACCCCGGCAGGGTGCACTTCATCTTGCCATCGACGTAATAGGGCTTGGGCACATCCGGGTTGGCGGATGTTTTTTCAAAGACGATCTCGAACGATGCGGCATCCGGTGTTCCCTTGCGCTCGGTGCAGGCCGCCTGCAGCTTCTGTTTGACGGCGGCCACGCCGGCCTCCTTGCTGGCGCCCTCGGCGCTGTTGGTCAGGTTCACGGTTTCAGCCAGTGCCAGCGGGCTGAACGCCAGCAGGCAGCCTGCAACAAGCATTGCGCGGAGCGTCTTCATGCGGTGGTGTCCCTGTGTCGTATGAGCCGGCGCCCAGCATAGGGACAGCAGGTTAAGCGTGCGTGGAACCGGTGTTCATCGCAGCGCCGGCAGCTCCAGCCGATGCTTGCGGCACAGGCGGTACACCGTTACCCGGGAAATCTGCATGTGCCGGGCGCACGCCGAAACGTTGTAATCGTTCTGCCGCAGGGCATGCAGCAGCACATCGCGCTCCACCTGGCCGCGTGCCTCCTGCAGGCGTGGGTTGCCCACCTGGCCTTCATCGCAGGCCAGGTCGAGGTCGCGCACGGTGATCAGTTCATCCTCGGCCATCACCGCGGCACGCTGCACCCGGTTCAGCACTTCGCGCACGTTGCCCGGCCAGCCGAAGCGCCGCAGTGCCTGCCGTGCGTCGTCGTCGAAGCCGCGTGCACGCACATGCTGGCGATGGCGGAAGCAACGCAGGAAATGCTCGGCCAGCAGCAGCACGTCCGTGCCGCGATCGCGCAGCGACGGCATCGGCAGGCGCAGCACGTTCAACCGGTAATACAGATCACGGCGGAAGCGCCCCTGTGCCACCGCCTCTTCCAGATCGACATGGGTGGCGGCCAGCACCCGCACATCCACACGGATGGGCTGGTTGCTGCCCACGCGCTCGAAGGTGCCTTCCTGCAGCACACGCAGCAGGCTGGTCTGTGCATCGGCGGGCAGATCGCCCACTTCATCCAGGAACACGGTGCCCCCGTGTGCGGATTCGAACAGCCCTGCGCGGCGCAGCGTCGCGCCGGTGAATGCGCCCCGTTCATGGCCGAACAGTTCCGATTGCACCAGGCTTGCCGGAATGGCGCCGCAGTTGACGGCCAGGAACGGCTTGGCGGCACGGGCGGACAATGCATGCAGTGCCTGCGCGGCCAGCTCCTTGCCGGTACCGGTTTCGCCGGTGATCAACACGGGCAGTTCCACCGGGCCCAGCTTGTGCAGGGCCGTGCGCACGGCCAGCATGGCCGCGCTGTCGCCGATCAGTTCCGGCAGCGCCGTGGCGGCAGCCGGGGCGGCGGCATCGTCCACATCGAACTGCAGCTGCAACGCGGCCAGCAACGCATGCAGGCCCATCGGCAGCGCGAACTGCTGCTGGCAGGCCAGCAACAGCGTTGCCCAGCTGGGGGGCGCACTGCCCAGGCCGGGCGGCAGGATGGCCATCCAGGGCAGGAAGCGGTGGCGTTCCACCCAGGGCAGCAGCAACCGCACGGCATCGCCGTCCAGATGGCGAAGGTCCAGCACGCCGATCAGGCGGTCACGGCCACGCAGGCCGATGGCCATGGCCGGGTTGGGCGTGATGCTGCGCAGTTCCCAGCCAGCGGCGGCAAGCGCGGAGCGCTCTGCTGCCTGCGGCTGGCCGAACCAGATGACGCAGCGCGAATGGGCTTGCTGATCTGCGGTCATGCCATCCCCCAGCACCCAGGTACTGTCGGCGGGGCAGCATGGTTGCGCCGACGTGCCGCCCCGCGTCGGCATGCTTGGCCGCTCGGGCGGCCTGTTTTGGCCGGATGCTACCGCGCGGCCAAGCGTGAATGCAACGAAAACAGCGGGAAAAAAGCCAGCTGAAGCGACGGCGCAACAGGGGTGTGCCATGCCCTGTAACAAAAATGTTGCACTGGCCCACCACGCCGCACGGCGGGCATTTGCCACGATCCGATCATGCCGGCGGCCCGCACCGGCTGTATCAGCCAGGCGCCGGCGGACGCACCCGGCAGCGTCCTGAACGCCCGCTGCCGGGGCCTTGCGCACTTGGCACGGAAGCTGCGTACGCCCCTCCCACCTGCAACGGGAGAGGGGCATGGACAGCAGCAGCCAACGGGGTAGTGCGGTGCGGTGCGCGGCCATCGTGCTGCTGGCATTGCCGATGCTGGCCGCCGCATCCGGCGCCCGCCAGGGCGTGAAGGCGCAGCCGGGAGAGGTGGTGCTGCTGCGCGATGTGGCGGCCCGCCCGGCATACCGCATGGCACCGCCGGGCGTGGCCCTGATTGCCGACCCGAAGCCGCAGCGCGAGCTGGCAGCGGCGCTCGGCAGTGGCGACGCCGGTGGCATGCAGGAGCTGAGCGAGGACGACTATGCGGGGATGGGGGCCAGCCGCGCGGCAGGCCTGGCCGGTCCCGGCAGCAGCACCGTCGAACGCACCACCCAGCAGGCGCTGCAGGGCACCCTCGGTCGCACGGGCGAGGGTGCCCTCGGTGGCAGTTTGAACAGTGCACTGGGCGGGCCGCTCGGCGCCGTCGGGTCCACCACCCGTGGCATCGGTGCGACCGTGCAGGGCGCGTTGGCGCAGTTCCCGATGGGCGCGCCGACGCCGGCAGGTGGCAAATGAACGCAGCGTGGCGTGTTCGCGCGGTCCTGCTGCTGGCCCTGCTGCCGCTGCAGGCCGTTGCCGATGACTACAGCGGCATGCTCGGCTATCTCGACCAGGCCCGCCTCGATGGGCGGGCCTTCGCCGGTGCGAACGGCGCCATCGCCATCAACCAGGCCGCTGGCGATCTGAACCTGCAGGCCAATCTGCGCGGTCTGGCCAGTGGCGACCAGGCCAGCGCAGACATCACCGCGCGCCAGCAGCACCAGGGCAACGTGGTGCTGTCGGCACCGCTGCATGCCAGCGCGCAGATCGCCGGCCAGGCGCTGTCCGGCGCCAGCGGCATCGCATCGATCAACCAGGCCAGCGGCATCGCCAACACGACGCTCAACGTCGTCAGCGCGACGCTGGCCCGACAGGGCATACGCGAAACCGATGATGCGGCATTGGCCGCCTCGGGCGTCGCGTCGGCAGGGGGGCAGGGCGACGCCGGCAACGGTGTTGCGGCCGGCACGCGCAGCGTCGGGGTTTCGGCGACCGCGCTGCGTGGCTTCGACGGTGTCCTGCAACTCAACCAGATCGCGGGTGCACGAAACGATACGGCCAATGTGCTGGCCCTGGTCGTGCAGGGCAACCCGTGAGCACCACCCACCCGAGTGCATGACCTGAAGAGAGAGAGGGCACCATGAAAGCGACCGTCAGCAAGACCATGCTCGCCATGGCCATCGCTACTGCCTCCACCGCTGCCGCGGCCAATGGCTGGGACAACCAGAACGCCAACGCGAACATCAACCACAACCACACCGTCAGCGAAACCCGCAACGACACCCACAACCACACCGACAACGACGTGCGCAACCGCACCGTCAATGTCAACGTACAGAAGCACAGCACCATCCAGGCCGACGAGCGCAAGGAAAAGAACAACCACGGCGTCGACGTGAACCTGGAAAAGGACCTGCGGCTGGGCACGGACATCCAGTTCTCCGGTGATCCGTCCATCACCGGCGACATCGACCTGGATTCGGCCGCGATCGCGGTCATCGACAACCGCCAGTCGATCAGCAACAACGTCACCAGCAACAGCCTGGTCACCAACCGCGCCTCCATCGCCGACAGCGTCGGTGCCGGTGCCTCGGGCAACCTCGGCTTCAACGTGGTATCCGGTGACAACAACGCGCAGGACAATGCCGCATCGCTGTCCGCCGCCGATGCCTCCTTCAGCTTCGGCATGGCCGATGCCGAGGTGTTCGTCAACCAGGCCGGCTTCGGCAATACCACCATGAACGCCGGCGTCACCAACGCCGCCAGCCTCGGTGGCAATGCCTTCGGTGGCGCGTCGGGCAACATCGGCGTGAACATCGCTTCGGGCAACAACAACGAGCAGAAGAACGCCCTGGCAGCGTCGGTGGCCACCAGCGCGGTGGCACAGTCGAGCATCAGCTCCAACCAGGTGTCCACCGGCAACACCGTGGCCAACGCCGGCTATGTGCGTTCCTACACCGATACGGTGCAGGTGGGCCTGAGCGGGCGCGTGGCCGGCGGCACGCTGGCCTACGGTGCCGGCACCTACCGTGGCTCCGGCAATGCGTACCAGATGGCCAACTACTACCTGGATACGTGGAACGGCGCGCTGCCGCACCCGGGTGGCAACGCGACCGGGCACATCGACCTGGACAGCGACATCCAGAACGCAACGATGAATCCGTACCGGCAGGGCGTGGGCGGGCTGGGCTTCGACACCCGCGAGAGTGGCACCAGCCAGTTCGTCGAACTGGGCATTGCTGATCTGTACGCGAGCCTGAGCGGCACGGTCAGCACCACCCGCTGGGTCAACGTGGATGCGACCAACACCGCGTCGTTGTCCGGCAGTGCCTTCTCCGGGGCCTCGGGCAACATCGGCGTGAACGTGGCCTCCGGCACCGGCAACCTGCAGGCCAACAGCCTGGCGCTGGCGGTGGCCCAGCCCAGCGCCGGCGGCGGTGGTGGCAGCGAGTAACAGCGCGTGCGGCCGTCCACTGCGGGCAACCGCAGTGGGCGCAACACACCTGGCCATCCGCCAATGGCCAGGTTCCCCGGGAGCCCCTGTCCTGTCTCCCCCCTTGGGCAGGGGCTCCTTCCTGCCGCTGCACCGTGCCAGGAAGAACACGTCATGACCGCTCACCGCCGCCTGCTGCATCTGTTGCTGCCCTGCCTGCTGCTGCCGGGGTTGCTGGCGTGGGCCAGCGTGCCGGGCTGGGCGGGGGAGGTGTCCTTCACTGGCGTGCTGCCCAATGGCGCGCTGCTGCAGCAGAAGGTGGAAAGCATGCAGGAGCGGCGCTACCGCAACGTGGTGCGCCAGCACACCGACTACAGCTGCGGGGCGGCGGCGCTGGCGACCATCCTGCGCCACGCCTACCACCTGGACACGGACGAGGCCACGGTGATCGAAGGGATGATGGGCGTGTCCGATCCGGCGCTGGTGCGCGAGCGTGGCTTCTCGCTGCTGGACATCAAGCGCTATGTGGAATCACTGGGCATGCGCGGCCGTGGCTACCGCATCGATGAAGCGCGCCTGCGCACCCTGCGCGTGCCCGGGCTGGTGCTGATGGATGTGCGCGGGTTCCGGCATTTCGTGGTGCTCAAGCAGGTGCGCGACGGCAGGGTGGACGTGGCCGACCCGATCCTGGGCAACCGCAGCCTGCCGCTGGCCGAGTTCACCGCCGCCTGGCCCTCGCGGGCCGTGTTCGTGGTGATCGGCAGTGATTTCGACCGCAACACGGTGCTGCTGCAGCCCAGCGAACGGCCCAGTGCCCGTGCGCTGTATGCGCGGCAGGGACCGATTACCGATGCCGAGCTGGTCGACTTCGGCTTCAGCCATGCCGACCTGTTCTGAAGGAGAGACGACCATGTCGTGCCAACGCTGCCTGTTCGCCCTGCTGCTGATGCTGCCGCTGCTGCCCGCCACGGGCGCAGAGCGCGCACCGGGGCGTGGCCTGACCGAAATACCGGACCCGGAACTGGGCCTGATGCGCGGCCGCTACACCGTCGGCGGCACTACCGTGGCCTGGTTCGGGGTGACCATGGTGTCGCAGTGGCAGGCCGCCAACGGCGCCACCCTGCAGGGATCGCTGACGCTGGGCATGGATTTCCGCCAGGGCGGCGCACCGCGCCTGAGCTTCCAGCCCAACGTGCAGGTCACCGCTGCCGATGCGCCCCTGCCGGCCACCACCGGCCGCAGCATCGACAGCAGCGGGCTGGCCAATGCCAGCGGCCTGGTGCAGAGCGTGCAGGTCGCCGGCGATGGCAACCGCGCCCGCAATGTCACCGCGCTGACCGTGCGCGACGGCGCCGTGCCCATCGCGCTGGCCGACAGTGGCCAGCGCCTGGCCAGCGTGCAGCAGGGCGGTGCCAGCGCCAGCGCAGTGCTGGAGGGCAACCAGGCGCGCCTGCTGCTGCAGATGGACGGGCAGGGCCTGGTCCAGCAGTGGATCCGCAACGGCAGCGTGGGCCAGGGCATCGCCCTGGCCGGCGATGGCCAGAGCGCCAGCAACCAGCTGCAGCTGGAACTGGTCCGCAACACCGTGGCCAGCAACCTGCCCCTGAGCCAGAACGTGGCCCAGGCGATGGCGCTGAACCGCGGCATGGCCCCGGGTCCTTGAACGGGCCCGGGTGGGGGGAGTGAGGTTCAACGCAGGGTACGACCATGCATACGATCATGCGGTTCACCCCGCTGGCGCTGGCGGCGCTGGCAACCACCGCGTTCGCACAGGCCGGCGCGCCCGTGCAGGATGCGGACGTACAGGCCCTGGCCAGCCAGCTGGAACAGCTCAAGGCCAACTACGCACAGGAAGTGCGACGGCTGCGCGAGCTGGACATGCAGGTGCAGGCGATGCAGGCCCGCGTGTCCGGGCGGGCAGCCGTTGCACCTGGCCCGGCCGAGGCACCGGCTCCCGTGCCTTCGGCACCGACGGCGGTGCCGCCCAGCAGCGAGGCCTATGCCAGCACGGCGGCCGAGGCACAGCAGGCGCGGCAGGAGGCGCGGCGCAGCGTGGACGATGTGAAGCAGCAGCAGTCGGCACTGTTCAGCCGCCGCTTCACCGTTGAAAACAGCCTCACCTACGCGCGCTACGACCGCAAGCAGCTCACCCTCAACGGATTTCTGGCGCTGGATGCGATCTTCCTCGGCAACATCGCCATCGAGAACGTCGAGTCCGATTCGATCACCTACAACCTGGCGGCACGCTGGGGCGTGAGCCGCAACCTGACCTTGAACCTCGATGTGCCTTATCTGGCGCGCCGCACCGTGTACCAGAAGGGCGGGGCCGGCGGCGCGGCAGCGGCGATCGCGCAGGAGGAAACCAGCGGCAACGGCATCGGCGATATCGGCCTGAGTGCCAACTACCGCCTGTTCGGCGAGCGGGGCTGGCGACCGGAAACGGTGCTCACCGCCGGTGTCACCGCCCCGACCGGGCGTGCCCCCTATGGCCTGGACTGGCGGGTGATCGAGCGCGACGACGATGACTACATCCGCTTCGCCGTGCCCGCCGAGCAGCCCACCGGCAACGGGGTCTGGCAGGCCAACGTGGGCGTGTCGATGGTGAAGACCGCCGATCCGGCCATCCTGTTCGCCAACGCCGGCTACGTGCATTCGTTCGTGCGCGGTTTCGACGACATCGACAGCAACCCGGACACGGTCAATCCGGGCGAGGTGAAGCTGGGCGGATCGGTGTACTTCGGTGCGGGCGTAGCGTTCGCCTTCAACGAACGCACCAGCCTGAGCCTGTCCTTCAGCGACCGCATCGGGGCGCGCGCGTCCACGCGCTACAAGGGGGGACAATGGGTGAAGGTGATCGGCAGCGATTCCAACGCGGCCTCGCTCAACCTCGGCGTGACCTACGCACTGAACTCACACACCACGCTGGTGACGTTGCTGGGCATCGGCCTGACCCCGGATGCACCGGATTTCACCCTGGCCTTCAAGATTCCGTACATGCTCTAGCAATGCCGGCTCAGGGCTCGAACAGCGCCCGTGCATCGGCAAACACCTGCAGCAGGTGGTCGGCAACGGTACGGATGGGCAGGTCGCGGCGGTCCTGCCGGCGCGTGAGCAGGAAGATGCCACGCGACGGCGGGGCCACCGGCAGCGTGCAGGGATGCAGGCCGGGCGTGCTGCGGCCAAGGTAGTGCGGCAACAGCACCAGCCCGGCCCCGGACCGCGCCGCGATGGCCTGCGCTGCCTGGTTGTTGGCACGGAACACGATGCGCGCCTGCGGGAAATGCTGCGCCAGCCAGGTCGCCTCCGGCAGGTAGGCGTTGGCCTCGTCGAAGCCCACGAACGATGGGGCCTGGCCCGCCTCGATACGCGCGCGGACGGCCTCGGTGCCATAGAAGCCGAAGGCCATCGTGCCCAGCGGCCGGGCGATGACATCACCGTCGCGTGGCGGGTCCAGGCGCACGGCGATATCGGTGACATGCCGTTCCAGGCTGACCGCGCGCAGGTCCGAGGCCAGCTCGATGTCCAGCCCCGGGTACTGCAGCGGCAGCGGCGCCAGCTGCGCGGTCAGGAACCCCTGGGTCAGCGCCGGTGGCGCGTTGACCCGCACCAGCCCGCGCGGCACGCCGTCGGCCTGCCCGCGCCCCAGCGTCTGCACGGCCGCTTCCATGTCACTGGCCGCCGCCAGTGCCTGCGTGCCGGCCGGGGTCAGCACATAGCCCTGCGGGCGGCGCTCCATCAGCTTTTCGCCCAGGCTGGCTTCCAGCGACTGCAGCCGCCGGGAAATGGTGGAGTGGTTGGTGCCCAGGGCCCGGGCGGCGGCCGACAGGCTGCCGTAGCGCCCCAGTGCCAGGAACACGCGGACATCCTGCCAGTCCGGCTCTGTGCGTTTTTTATCAGCCATTGCGCAAGATTAGCGGATTTTCGAACAGCCGGGCCGCGCCTAGATTGGTGTCCACGCCGGGCGATCCCGCCCGGCCTGCCAACGGGAATCCCCATGAACAACACGCAGAAAGTGGCCATCGTGACCGGCGCATCGCAGGGGCTGGGCGAGGGCATCGCCCGTGCCTTCCTGGCGCGCGGCTACCGGGTGCTCGGTACCTCCCGCCGCATCGCCGCTTCCAACGACCCCAACTACCTGACCATCGCCGGCGACATCGGCCATCCGGCCACCGGCAAGGCGCTGGTCGAGCAGGCGCTGGAGCGCTTCGGGCGGGTCGATACGCTGGTCAACAACGCCGGCATCTTCATCGCCAGCCCGTTCACCCAGTACAGCGCGCAGCAGTACCAGCAGATGCTGGCCACCAACCTCGACGGCTTCTTCCACACCACCCAGCCGGCGGTGGAGGCGATGCTGGCGCAGGGCGGCGGCCATGTGGTGCAGATCACCACCACCCTGGTCGACAACGCCAACCACAACGTGCCCTCGGTGCTGGCGTCACTGACCAAGGGCGGGCTGGCCGCGGCCACGCGCAGCCTGGCCATCGAATATGCCACCCGCAACATCCGCGTCAACGCGGTGTCGCCGGGGGTGATCCGCACGCCGATGCACCCGCCGCACACCCATGCCACGCTGGCCGGCCTGCACCCGATGCAGCGCCTGGGCGATGTGGCCGACATCACCCAGGCGGTGATGTACCTGGAAGACGCGGGTTTCGTGACCGGTGAAATCCTGCACGTCGATGGCGGCCAGGTGGCCGGCAGCTGACCCCCCAACGGAGCACTGACATGCCTTACGTGAACATCAAGGTGACCCGCGAGGGCACCGCACCGGGTGCCGAAGCCACCACCGCCGCGCAGAAGAAGGCGCTGATCCAGGGCGTGAGCGAGCTGCTGCTGCAGGTGATGGGCAAGCCGCTGGCCTCGACCTTCGTGGTCATCGAGGAAGTGGCGCTGGACAGTTGGGGCGTGGGCGGACTGCCCACGCCCGAATTCCGCGCCCGGCAGGCACAGCGCGGCACCGGCGGCGACTGACCGCTTTCAGGCCTGCTGCGGCGGCAGCGCGTTGGCAGCAGGCGCAGGTGCGGGCGCGGCATCGCCGATCCGGCGGTCGCGCCCGGCCAGCAGGCCGATGCTGCCTTCCAGCAGGGCCAGGCCAGTGCACAGCAGCAGCGGCCACTGCCAGCTGCCCGCCGCATCATGCAGGGCGCCCATACTGATCGGGCCGCTGGCCGCCAGCAGGTAGCCCACGCACTGCGCCATGCCGGACAGCGCCACTGCCTGCGCGGTGGTGCGCGTGCGCAGGCCGACGAAGGCCAGGCCGAGGATGAAGCCGGTGCCCGAGCCGACGCCCAGCAGCGCGCACCAGGCGATGGCCTGGGCCGGCGCAAGCAGCAGTCCCAGGAAGCCGCCGGCCATGCAGGCCGCAGACAGCGCGGCCGCAAGACGCTGGTCGCGCAGGCGGCGCACCAGTGGGCCGATGACCAGCCCCGGCACGGCGATGGCCAACTGCAGCACCCCATGCAGCGAACCGGTCTGCGCCTGGCTGTGGCCGGCCTCGACCAGCATCGCCGGCAACCAGCCGATGGCGATGTAGCTGAGCAGGGAATTCAGGCCCAGGAACAGGGTGACCTGCCACGCCAGCGGCGAACGCCACAGGCGCGGTTCCGGCGTGGACGCTGCCGCAGTGGGGGCCGTCGCCGCTGGCTGGCGCAGCTGTGGCAGCCAGGCCGCCAGCGCGACCAGCGGCAGCACGATGAAGCTGGCCAGGGCCGCCGGCCAGCCCCAGGCGGTGGACAACGGCACCACCACGGCCGAGCCCGCCGTGGCGGCAATCCCCATCGTCAGCGCATAGGCACCGGTGAGCGGGGTGATGCTGTTGGGGAAGCTGCGCTTGATCAGGCTGGGCAGCAGCACGTTGCCAACGGTGATGCCGATGCCGATGACGGCGGTGCCGACGAACAGCGCCGCTGCAGCACCGGCCGAGCGCAGCGCGATGCCCACCGCGAGGATGACCAGGCCTGCGGTCAGCGTGCGCTCCAGCCCCTGCCGCCGTGCCAGCGCAGCGACCAGTGGGGACAGCAGGGCAAACGCCAGCAAGGGCAGGGTGATGATGGCGCCGGCCAGGCCGGTGCTCAGCCGCAGGTCGGTGGCGATCAGGCCCAGTGCCGGCGGCAGGCCGGTGAAGGGCGCGCGCAGGCAGGCAGCGATCAGCAGGATGGCGGCCAACAGCGCCAGTTCGCGGCGGTCGGTGCGTGGGGAAGCGGTGTTCATGACGGCACGGTGGGGGTGGGGCAGCCGAACGATACGCGCGCCGGTTCAAGCGCGATATGCGAGGAATGACAGATAATCGCTGAATCATGCCAATCCGCAGTTCCCTCGCCCAGCTGCTGCGCCACTTCGACCCGGACGCCGACGGCCTGCCGGTGACGGCCCTGCGGCTGGAGGTGGACCAGCACGACGTGGAACTGCCGGTGCACCAGCACCGCAAGGGCCAGCTGGTGATCGCCCGACACGGCGCGGTGACCTGCCGCGTGCCCGGCGCACTGTGGCTGGTGCCACCGCAGCATGCGGTGTGGATTCCCGGCAGCCTGCCACACAGCAATCACGGCACGCACAACGCCCGCATCAGCTATCTGTTCATCGAACCGGGGGCTGCACCGATGCCGCCGGACTGCTGCACGCTGCAGGTCAGTCCGCTGCTGCGCGAACTGGTCGACTACCTGGCCGAACAACCGCACCCGTACCCGGCGGACGGCCCCACGGCACGGGTGGCCGGTGTGCTGCTGGAACAACTGGTGGCCGCGCCGGTCGCGCGCTTCCACCTGCCGATCTCCGATCACCCCACGCTGCAGCGCATCGCCACCGCGTTGACCCGGCACCCTGACGATCGCAGCACGCTGGCGCAGTGGGCGCAGCGCGTGGCGATGGGGGAACGCACGCTGGCCCGGCTGATCCAGCAGCAGACCGGCCTGAGCTTTGGCCGCTGGCGGCAGCAGATCCACCTGCTGGTGGCCCTGCGTGAACTCGCCGCTGGCATGTCCGTGCAGCAGGTGGCTGGCCTGCTGGGCTACGACTCGGCCACCGCCTTCATCACGATGTTCCGCAAGGCGATGGGCAAGCCGCCGGCACAGTACTTCGCATCACTGGGATGAGGGGCCTGCCGTGCCCGGGCCTGGCACGACGGCGACACGGCGACGGCTGAAGACAGTGTCCGCCACTTTTTTGTAAATCTGTGCGGCCGGTCGGCATGACGCGGCCTTCCCATGCACATCACTTCGACAAAACGCCTGAGACCGTGGGGGTAGACGCATGGATGCTTGGATTCGTGCGCACCAGGAGGCCAGGAAACATGCGCAGTCCACACCCTGCAGTTGCTCCCCGTCCTGTTGCAGCCGGTGCCCCGCCAGTGCGGGCGCCCGAACACCGTGTACTGGCCATCGCCGTTGCGATGCTGCTGGCCGGTGGCACCGTCTCGATGGCCGCGCATGCCGATGGTGGCAAGGGCGGCTGCACGCCCGCAGCCACCTGCAGGCCGGCGATCGGTGGCGTGCCTGATGCCCCCAACGGTGGGGATGCTGCCGGTGGTGGACAGAGTGGCAACGGGGGCGGGGGCGGTGCCGTTGGCACCAACACCGGCATCGGCGGCAATGGCGGGGCGGGGGGTGCCGGTGGCATCAACGGTGGCGGCGGTGGCAATGGCGCGGCGGGCCAGACCGGTTCCGGTGGCGCTGGCCAGGGGGGCCAGGCCGGTGGCACCGGTGGTGGTGGCGGTGCCAACAGCGCTGCCGGGGTCGAATCCGGTGCGGGCGGCGGCGGTGGTGGCGGTGGCGGCGTCGGTGCATCGCTCAACGGGGCGGGCAGCAATACCGGGCTGATCACCGGCGGTACCGGTGGCAACGGTGGCGGAGGCGGCGGCAGTGGCGCCGGCGGTACCGGCAATGGCGGCTCCGGTGGTGGCGGTGGAAGGCGGGGTGCCCTACGTGCTGGACAACGGCTGGTCGTTGACCCCCCAAGGCCAGGTGATCTACCAGCGGCTGCGGCTGGATGATGCCCACGATGCGGTGTCATCGGTGAACTTCGACAGCACCGATTCGCTCACGGCCCGCCTGGGCGGGCGATTGAGCCACACCCGTGCCCTGGCCGAAGGCACCGTGCCACGCCTGCTGACCCACTGGCTGGCCGCCAATGTCTGGCACGAGTTCCGCTCCGATTCGCGCAACACCTTCGACAGCCATGACGGGCCCGTGCCGTTCCATTCGGACCTGTCCGGCACGTGGTGGGAACTGAGCGTCGGCATGAGCGCACAGCTGGGCCTGCGGACATCGCTGTATGCCACCGCCGGCTACCAGAAGTCGTTCGGGCGCGGCCGTGAATCGCTGGACGGCAACGTGGGCCTGCGCTGGAACTGGTGACGACGTGCGAGGCCCGCATCGCGGCTTGCGATGCGGGCGTCGAGGGCTCAGGTCAGGTCAACGACGGGCGCAGATGGGCCATTGTTTTTGACCGACTGGATGCCGGCTTCACGCCCGGCAGTGGAGCTGTACTGCTCACTGGTGCCAATCACTTCACCGTTTGCAGCCTTCAGATTGAACATCGGCGAGCCGTTGCTGGATGTCTTTCGCTCGTAGCGGGCATCAAGCGGAGCGTTCGCCTTGACCGATGCGATGCCGTTCATCGCGTTCTGCTTGGTGGTGTAGCGCTCTCCGGTCAGGATGACTTCGCCATTGCCCGCCTTGAGAACGAAATGGAACTGGGTGCCCGATGCCTTCAACTCATAACGTGCAGCCATGCTGAGATCCCCCGTCTTGTGAATGGTCATGCTCTGTGAGCGTGGCAACCATCTCAGCGAGCCAAATGCGACACCATCAGGAAAGACCCCTGTCAGCCATCAGGAATATCTGATGCTCGCCAGCGAGGCGGCGCAAATAATCCCCCCTGGGTCGTCGTCTCAGCCCGGGAGACGGCAATAGGGGAGGCTGGGCGTCCATCACGACGCCGCAGGCACTGCATGACCGACCCGACCCACGCTCCGCTTCCGTCCACCGCCGAGCTGCTGCGCCGCCTGCAACTGCCGCCGGCATCGCGCGGCGGGTTCAAACGTGCCGAACGCTGGTTCATGGGGGGCAGCCTGGTGGCGATCGCGCTCATCGGCCTCATCGTGACCGTGACGGTCACGGGGTGGGTCGTGGTCCCCCATGCACGGGCCATCGTCGCACTGCTTTACCTGGTACTGCTGCTGGGCTACACGGTCTGCGTGGCCCTGTCCCTGGTCGAGATCGTGCGGCACCTGCGCCGGGGGTTCAGTGGCGCGGCGGCCAACACCGACCGCGCCATCGCCCGCAGCGGGGAGATCATTGCCAGCCTGGCCGGCCATCCCCGTCCGGTGCTGCGCGAACAGGCGCGGCTGCTGGAACTGGAAGCGAAATCCTGCACGCGCCGGGCGGCGCTGGGGGCCGCACTGAACACCCTGGCGGCCGTGGCCCTCAATCTGGTGGGGGCGTTTGCCCAGGCCGGCACCCCAGCGTTGCCCGCTTTCGTGCCGATGATGGTGTATGCGCTGATGACGGGCGCCCTGATCGGCTCGGCCCTGCTGGGCGTGTATGGCGGCCGGCTGGAAAAGCTGGCCGGCCTGTACCAGATCGCCGCCGATCGCCCCTGAGCCGGCCCGGCCGTGCGGCGGGCTCATCGTCCGCCGTCGGTGCCGTCCCGTGCCACCGCGTCCAGGGGCGCTGTACCGCATTGGCTGCGGCGCACCGTATTGCAGATCGCGGCCGCGCCATCGGGCAACCGCACCTGGTAGCGCGGAAAGCGGGGGTCCGCCCACAGGTAGTCGGTGGATAGGTACTGCGCGCCGCTGGCCAGCGCGGCAGCCAGGCGGCGCCGGTCGTTGTGCCGGGCTTCCAGGGTTTCGGCATCGGCACGGGTACGCACGATGAAGCCCCTGCGCACGGCAGCCTGGATGCGGGCCTGCTGGGTGACCGGGTCGTTGAGTGTCAGGTACGCCGCTGCGGGGCTGCCTTCGGGTGCGTTGACGAACATGGCCCGTCCCTGCAGGACAGGGTGCCCGGCACGGTAGGCCGCCACCTTGGCGCCGTCCTCGTCCAGCGCGAAGAACACCTTGCCGCGGGCCTGCGCCAGGCGGGGCCAGCCACCGGCCAGGACCGCTGCACGCAGCGTCGCATGCCTGCCGCGCACCTGGTCGGGCGTGATCAAGCGTGCATCGCTGAACACCGCGCGGATTTCCGCATCCAGCGCATCCCAGGCCGTGGCATCGAAGTCCAGCGGCGTCACGCCACCGGGCAACGATGCCGGGCCGGTCTTGGCGTTGAGCAGGATCAGGATCGGCACATGGTCCGGGTGTGCGAGCGACCAGGCATTGATCTGCTGCAGGCAGGTGGTGAAGCGCAGGCAGGAACTGCGGAAATCCACGTCCGGCATGTGCAGCGTCTTGAATCCCGGGAGTGCCATGGCGGCACGGAACGCCGCGTCGGTGGCATGGCCGGTGCGCAGCGCCGTCAGCGGTGCCGCATAACGGCCTCCGGCGGGGTCGTTATGCACGTCGATCTCGAGCTGGCGTGCGCCGGCATCCAGCTGCCGCGCCAGGCTCGGGTGGGCGTAGTCCAGGCCGATCGCGCCCGGATCGGCAGCGATCAGCGCGGCCAGTTCTTCCGGGGCGATCGCCTGCTTGTAGCTGTTGTGTGTGCCGACCGCGATCAGGTCGTTCATGTGCAGGGCAGCTGCCGATGTATCGGGGCAGGCGGTGCAGGGGGGCGATGCCGGGGGCAGGGCAAGGCCCGCCAGCAGCAGGGCGGTAGGGAGAAGCATTGAAACGGTCCTTCAGGCAGGAATGGTGACACGTCCACAGGGCCTGCCGGGGCCGGCACAGGCAGTGCCGGCCCCGGCAGCAGGGCAGGTCAGAACGTGTAGGTCACGCCGAAGGTGTAGGTGCGGCCGCTCTTGGTCCAGGACGTGGAGCGCTTCTCGATGATGTCCGTGTACTGGTTGATCGGCTGGTTGGTCAGGTTGATTGCTTCCACCACCAGCTTCAGGTGCGGGTTGATGTTCCAGAAAACGTTGGCATCGACGTTGTTGGTGGCGCGGTAGCCCGAGCCGATGTTGCCGTTGCCGCCGATGCCGTCGAGGTAGCCATCACGCCAGGCGCTGGAAATGCGCGCACCCCAGGTGCTGGTTTCGTAGTAGAGCGTGGCGTTGGAGGACCACTTGGAGAGGTTGGTCAGGGCCAGCGTGCGGCGCACGCCATCGACCATCGCATCGGTTTCGCCCTTGGCATAGGTGACGTTGGCGGCAAAGCCGAAGCCATCGAACGGTGCGGGCAGGAAATCGAAATCGCGCTGGAACGCCATCTCCACGCCGCGGATCGAGGCACCATCGCCGTTCACCGGGCGGCTGAAGGAATAGATGGTGTTGCCATCCTGGCCCGGGCCCAGCAGTGAATTCGGGTAGCCGATCGTGCCGTAGGGCACCGAGGCGGTTTCAGCGGTGATGAACGAATCCATCGTCTTGTGGAACACGCCCAGCGAGATCGCACCATGGTCGCCCATGTAGTACTCCCACGAGGCTTCGATGGAGTCGGCCTTGAACGGCTGCAGGTTCGGGTTGCCGGCGTTCACGCTGCCGCCGAACGGGGTGAAGCTGACCGAACCGGCGGCGCGCAGATCGCCCAGACCCGGGCGGCTGATGTTGCGGCTGGCCCCCAGGCGCAGGATCATGTCCGGCCGCACTTCCAGCGCGATGTTCAGGGCCGGCAGGAAACCGTCGTAGGTGTTGGTGATTACTGCCGGCACCAGGCCGTTGTTGGTGGCCACCGAGCCGGCCGAGGTCAGACGGGTGCGGTAGTAGCGCACGCCGGCATTGGCGCGCAGGCGCATGTCGCCCAGTTCGGTGTTGAGTTCGTACTGCGCGTAGGCCGCCGAGGTGCGCTCGGTCAGCGAATAGTTGGTGCCGGCCTGGTCATTGGCCGATGTGAGGTCGCGCAGCTGGCCGGTCAGGGCGAAGGTCGCATCCACGTTGGCCACCAGGTATGGCACCAGCGAGTCGTAGCCCAGCTGCTGCAGCACCGGCGCCGGGCGGTTCGGGTTGTTGTACCAGTCCACGCGGTTGAAGCGCGTCCAGCCATCGTTGCCGAAATCCTTGTAGTCCACGCCGAAGCGCAGCGAGGAGGACAGGCTGACGTCCCACAGGCCGTTCAGTTCGGCCGTCTTGTACTCGCTGCGGATGTAGTCCTCGCGCGCATCGGCGCGCATCAGGCCCCACAGCTTCGGGTCGGTGGGGTCGAAGCCGTAGTGGGTCGTGGCCGGGTTGCCGCCACGAAAGTCATAGCTGAAGTTCTGGTTCACTGCCTGGGTGAAGATCTTGTCGAACACCGGGCCCTTGAATTCCGAGCGCGACCAGCCGGCCAGTGCGTAGAAGCGCAGCGTATCGGTGGCCTGGAAGCTGCCGTTCCACACGGCCTGGGTAAAGGTGGTCTTGTCCTGCGAATGCTTGGATTCGTTGCGCATGTCCACGCCGGACCAGTCGGCGTAGACGATGCTGTCACCGCGGATCTCCACGGCGTTCAGGCGCTGGGTGCCACGCACGTCGCCGGTCAGTGCGTTCACGCCGGCCGGTGCCATCGCATACTCGTGGCGGTCATTGCTGAGCGTGCCATACAGCAGGTCCAGGCTCATCTCGGTGCGGTCGTTCGGGCGCCACTGCAGCGTGGTGGTCAGGCCCAGCCGTTCGCGCTCGGCATACCAGGTCGAGGGGCTGGTGGCCTGTGGCGCGGACACGCGGTCCTGGCCCTTGGCGTTGACCAGGCGGTCACGATCGGCCGCCGATACGTTCGGGCCGATATTGGCGGCGCTGACGTTGATCTTGGTCCAGTTCCAGCTGCGCATGCCGTACTCGTTCACGTTGTTGCGCGAGTACGCGGCCGAAGCGAGGATGCCGAACTCACCCGCATCGGTCTGCCAGCGGTTGGAGGCCAGGCCGATCACGCGCGGCGTCACGCCGTCGGTGTTGGTGTTGGTCTGTGCCTTGGCCCCGACCACCAGCTTTTTGCCCTCGTAATCGAACGGCCGTGCCGTGGTCAGGCTGACCGTGCCGCCGATGCCGCCTTCATCCTGCTCGGCCGCGTAGGACTTCTCCACCACCACGCGGTTGAACAGTTCCGAGGCGAACAGGCTGTAGTCGAAGCTGCGGGTACGGCTGACCGAACCCCGGTTGTCGAAGCCCGACGAGGTGTTGCCCAGCACTTCCATGCCGTTGAGCTGGGTGCGGGTGAAATCCGGGCCGAGGCCACGCAGGGAGATCTGCCGGCCTTCGCCGGCATCGCGGGTGATCGCCACGCCCGGCACGCGCTGCAGCGACTCGGCCAGGTTCAGGTCCGGAAAGGCAGCGATGTCCTGGGCGACGATGGCGTCCTGGGTGCCGACCGCATCGCGCTTGAGGTCACGGCCGACCAGCAGGCTCTGGCGGAAGCCGGTCACCACGACCTGTTCCAGGTTCACCGGCTGCGACGGGTCGGCCGCAGCCGGTGCCACGCCGGCGGCCGCCACGGTCTTCGCCGCCGGTGCGCCCGCCGCAGCGTTCTCGATGGTGATGGTGTCGGCGTTGATGTAGCGGTAGCGCAGGCCGGTGCCCTGCAGCAGCTGGCGCAGCGCCTCTTCGGTGGGCTGCCCGGCAGGCACGCCATGGCTGGTGGGATTGCCGGTGGCGGCATCGTAGATGAACTTGATGCCGGTCTGGCTGGACAGCTGGTTCAACGCATTGTCCAGCGGCTGCGCCGGAATGGCCTGCGACAGGACGGTCTGCGGCGCTGCCGCCTGTGCAGCGGCAGCAGTGCCGTGCAGGGCCAGTGCGATGGAGAGGAACAGGATGCGGCTGCGGCTCATGGAGGGGTGGTCCGTTGGGTGGTGGGCAGCCAGCGCCATCGCGCCGGCCTATCCACTACGAGCCCGGTTGCCGCGCGTCGGGTACCGGTTTTTCCGTGAATTTTCTGTGACACCGCCAACGGCGGCGCCTGCACCCTCAGCGCGGCCGGGTGCGGACCCGGATTTCGTCCTGTGCCTGGACCACCTGCAGCCCACGCTGCTGCTGCAGGAACACGCGCAACGATGCGATGTCTTCGCTGTGCAGGTTGCCGGTCAGGCGCAGCGCCGCCGCCTGCGGGTCCTCGATCACCACGCGTGTGCGGTTGAGGCGGTTGAACTGGTCGGCCACATCGGCCAGCGGGTCGTCACGGAACACGACGCGGCGCTGCCACCACGCCGTCATCGTCTCGACGTTTTCCCGGGCCAGGCTGACATGCCTGCCCTGGTAGTCGATGCGCGCGCTCTGCCCGGCGTGCAGGTCGGCCAGCGTACGTGCCGCATTGGCCAGCGGACTGACACGCACCTGGCCCTCGCTGACCCCCACGCGGACCTGTTCGCGCTGCAGCGCCACGTCGAAGGTCGTGCCGATGTCCTGCACGCGCAGCGTGCCGGCCAGCACCTCGAACGGGCGACGGTCCGTAGCGACCTCGAACGTCGCCTGCCCGCGCAGCAGGGTGGCGTCGCGCCGCAGCAGGCTGAAACGCACGCGCAGCTGGCTTTCCGCATTGAGGTGGACTGTACTGTGGTCGGGCAGGGTGACGCGGCGCTGTTCGGCGTGCGCGGTGGTGTAGGTGTAGGTGCGCGGCCAGCACAGCCAGCCGGCGGTCACCGTGACCAGCGCCAGCGACGCCGCCACGGCGGCGCGGCGCCACCATGCGCCGCGCCGCGCAACGCGCGGTGTTCCCTGCCGCCGGGGCAGGACCACCACGTTGCTGCGCGTGGGCGCGGGGCTGGCCAGCAGCGCATCGACGTCGATGTCCATGGCCTGCAGCGCACCGCCCAGCTCGCCGGCGATCTGGCTGACGGCCAGGTATTCGCGCAGGTGCTCGGGCGAGGCGGTCATCCAGTCCAGGAACCGGGTGTGCTCCTCGGCACTCAACGGCCGTTCGCGGTGCAGTGCGTGCCACTGCGCCGCCTCGCGCGTAGCGGTTCCCGGCAGGGTCAACGGGCTCACCAGGCTTCTCCCTGTGCGGCCAGCGCACGGCGGCAGGCCGCCAGGCCATTGACCACGTGTTTCTTCACCATGTGCGTGGAAATGCCCATCCGTTCGGCAATCTGCAGGTAACTCAGGCCATCGCGGTACTGCATCACCAGTACCGCGCGGGTACGGTCGGGCAGGGTGGACAGCAGTTCCTGCAGGCGGCGTTGGCGTTGCTGGCGCACGGCATCATCCTCGGCAGCATCGCTGCTGCGCAGCAGATGGGAGAATTCCTCGATGTCCTCACCCTGCAGCGGATTCTGCTGGGAGCGCACGCCCTGTTCGCGCGCAAGATTCAGCGCCACGGTGTACAGGTAGGCCTCCGGGTTGGCGATGCTCTCGCCACGGGTCTCGCGGGCACGCAGCATGCGCAGGTAGGTTTCCTGCACCAGATCCTCGGCCTCCTCGCGCGCGCCACGGCGCAGGAAGAAGCCGCGCAGCGTAGAGCCGTGCTCGGTGAAGATCCTGGCCCATGTGCTGCCCGCCTGGGACACCGCCGCGCTCCGTTCAGGGTCCGTAAAAACCGGCGACGCTACGGGCGGGATGTTGCGGGGATGTGACCGTGGCCGGGCAACGCTGCCGGCAGGATGTCAGCCGCCGGCCATCTCGAAGCCAGCCAGGAACGCGATCAGGGCCAGCATGGCGGCCAGTGCCAGGCACCCGGTGGTTGCCCAGCCGCGCAGTCCACTCAGCTGGGCCGCCACGAACACCGCCGTGGCCGACACGCCGACAGCGATCAGCGCACCGATCAGCAGGAACGGCAGCAGCATCCCCAGGCCGATGGCGGAATACATCCCGCGCGGCGTCGGCCAGGGCAATGCTGCCGTAATGAACAGCACCAGCAGCGTGCAGATGACCATCGTCCACAGCGTGGTCGTCCATGCCAGCGCACGGCGCGGGGCGGCCGTCGCCGGGGCTGGGGGCGTATCCGCATCCGGCGGCTGGGAGGAGGGCGCGTCATCCATGGGGCCATGGTGCCGCGCGCTCGTTAACCAGCGGTGAAGGCAACGCGCTGTGCGCGGCGCAGTGCCCCTGCCTGACCCGCGCCCTGCGTGGAGGGGCGTTACCGCGACAGGAACGTCGCCATCAACGCCGCAAGGTGCGCCGGCTGCTGCGCCATCGGGTAATGCCCGCACCCCTGCATCACCGCCAGCGTGGCCTGGGGGTGCCACGCCAGGAAGGTGCGCGCCATGGCATCGGCATCCAGCCCCGGATCGCGGTCGCCCACGATGACCAGGAACGGCGTGGCGATGCCCTGCACCTCCGCAACGAAATCGGTGTTCACCAACATCTGCAGATAGCCCTCCCGTGCGGCCGGTGCCACGCTGGCCCGGTTCTGCTGCACCTTGGCCGCCACCCAGTCGGCGGACATGCCGCCCGACACGAAGCGCAACAGCCGCGCCAGTGCCGCATCGTCGGTGGTGGTGCTGGCGAAGAAGGCGCGTGCGTCCGGCGGCAGACGGTTGCCGGCCGCGGACACCGGGCACAGCGCGATGGCACTGATGATGCGTGCAGGTGCATCGGCGGCCAGGCGCTGGGTCACCATGCCGGTCATTGAATGGCCCATCACATGGAAGCGTGACCAGCCCAGGTGGTCGGCCAACGCCAGGCAGTCGGCGGCGATGTCCTGCACACGGCAGGTGGGGGCCTGTTCCCTGGACAGTCCATAGCCGCGAAGATCGGCGAAGACATGGCAGAACCGCTGCGCATCCAGGTAAGGCAGCAGGGCGTCATAGCCGGTGTGATCGCCCAGCCAGTCGTGCAGGACCAGCACCGGGATCGGGCCGTTGCCATGGCGGACGTGGCCGAGCAGGTCGGAAGGGTGGAGCGAAGGTGTGCGGATAGTCAAGCAAGGTTCCTCGTGGAATCGGCGGGAACCAAAACGAGACGCCCTCCCGGCGGACCGGGAGGGCGTCTTGAATTCGGGGCCATGCTATCAAGGCGTGGCCGGCGGATAAAGCCGCGCACGTGATGCTGCGATGGATGGTGGCCGGAGGGTATTGCGTGCATCATGCGGAACCACTGCCAAGGAGTGCGTTCCCGGATGAAGGCATCACTCAGGATCGACGTTCTGCTCGCCTGCATGGCCCTGGCCGGGATCGGCCACGGCGCACTGGCCCAGGCCGCCGAGGTACGCGACACCACCGTGCGGCCGCTGGTTCCCGCGCCGCAGACATTGACCCCTGCCAAGGGCGAACTGTATTTCCGCACTGTGTCGGTGCAGGCGCAGGGCAGCGCCCCCAAGGCCCGGCAGGCGCTGGACGCTGCGCTGTACGCGCTGGGTATCCCCACGAATGGCAGCGGATCGGGCAACGGAACGGGCAGTGCCACGGTGCGCCTGCAACTGATCGATGATCCGGCACTGGGTGAGGAGGGCTACCGGCTGGTCATCGGCGAGGACATCACGCTCAGCGCCCGCACCGATACCGGCTTGCTGCATGCGGTGCAGACCCTGCGCCAGCTGCTGCCGGCACGACCGCAGCGCGAGCTTCGCCTGCCGCGTCTTTCCATCGCCGATGCCCCGGCCTATCGCTGGCGCGGTGTCTCGCTGGACGTGGCGCGCAGCTTCCTGCCGATGGCCTACCTGGAACGGCACATCGACCGCATGGCGCTGTTCAAGTTGAACCGGCTGCACCTGCACCTGACCGATGACCAGGGCTGGCGCATCCAGATCAACGGCTACCCGAAGCTGACCGAGATCGGCGGGGGCAGCGCGGTGGAAGGCGGCCGTGCCGGCTTCTACACGCAGGACGAACTGAAGCATCTGGTGGCCTATGCCCAGGCGCGCGGCGTGACCATCGTGCCGGAGATCGACATGCCCGGCCACGTGCAGGCCGCCTTGGCCTCGTACAACACGCTGGCCTGCGACAACGTGACCAACCTGGCGCCGTATTCCGGCGTCGAAGTGGGCTTCAGCGTGCTCTGCCTGGAAAAGCCCGAGGCCATCTATCCGTTCGTGCAGGCGGTGCTGGAACAGGTGGTGGCGATCTTCCCCTCCACCGAGATCCACATCGGCGGTGATGAGATCAAGCATCCGCTGTATGCCGATTTCGTGTCACGCGCCGCCGCGATCGTCGATGGCATGGGCCGCACGCCGATCGTCTGGGAAGAGGGCTCGGTGGCCACCCTGAAGCCCAACGCCCTGCTGCAGCTGTGGAACGATGGCTACGACATCGCCCCGGCCGTGGCCAAGGGCCACCCGCTGATCCTGTCGCCGTGTTCCTACCTGTATGTCGACCACGGCAACCATGCCGGGCAGCCGGGTGCTGACTGGTGCCGCAAGGAAGGCCTGCCGCTGCAGCGCGTGTACCAGTTCGATCCGGCGCCGTTCAAGACCGCCGTCGGCATCGAGGCGGCACTGTGGACCGAATTCGTGCACACCGACGCCGACACCGATGCGCGCCTGTGGCCGCGCCTTGCCGCCGTGGCGGAGCTGGCCTGGAGCCCGGCCGGTACGCGCGATTACGCCGGCTTCGTGCAGCGCCTGGACGGCCTGCGCCCGCAGTTGGACGCGCTGGGCGTGCAGTACTACGCCGAACCGGACCTGGGCTGGAACGCGCCGGCCAAGCACAAGTGATCCGCCGCACGATCACCGCAACGAAGAAGCCGCCCTTGCGGGCGGCTTCCTGCTGAGGGCACCGGCACCGCCGTGCCCCTCGGCACGGCGGCGCGCCGTCAGGGTCAGTAGTCGAAGCGCACGCGCAGGCCGACCGTGCGCGGGTCGTTCCAGTAGGCGCGGATGAAGCCGCCGGCATCGTCGGCCCAGTTCTTGGTCATCTTGTCGGTGGCGTTGAGCACGTACAGCTCGGCACGCCAGAACGACGGCGACTGCAGGCTGATGCTGGCATCGACCTTGGCATAGGCCTTCTGCCCGTCGGAGATGTGCGGGTTGTCCAGGTTGCGCAGGGTGAAGTACATCTTGTCCTGCCACTTCACGTTCACCCACGGCACCAGCTCGTAGCCGTTGCCCAGCTTGAAGGTGTGCGAGGCGTTGATGCCGGCGGTGAACTTCGGCGTCATCGGCAGGTGGTTGCCGGTGATGTCGTAGACCTGGCGGCCGGCCAGCGTCGGGTCCGGGCCGGCATACGGTTCCGGGCACGGCACCGCGCCGAACTCCTCGCGCACGCCGCAGTTCCACTCGTCGCTGTAGGTCGGGTAATCCTTGATCTTGCTGTTGATGTAGGAGAAGAAGCCGCCGATACGGGTGTTGGGCGTCGGCAGGAAGTCCACTTCCACTTCCACGCCGGGAATGTTCACCGTGCCGACGTTGACGGTCTGCCACTTCTTGACCACATCGCAGGTCGGGTCCCAGTCCGGGCAGGGCTCGTTGACGTGTACCTTGGCGGCGTAGAAATCGCCGGTCACCTGCATGTCCTTGTAACGGCTGTAGAACGCGGTCACCGCCAGGCTCAGGCGGCGGTCCAGCAGCAGGCCCTTGTAGCCGATCTCGAAGTTGGTGATGGTTTCCGGCTTGTACGGGAAGAACGAGTACTGCGGGCCGGCCGGGCCGTCCAGGCAGACCTTGCCACCACAGATGTCGTCCTTGTCGCCGAAGCCGCCGGCCTTGTAGCCGGTGGACAGCGAGGTGAACAGGATCTCGTCCTCGGACAGGTCCTTGGTCAGGCCCAGCCGCCAGGTGACCTTGCGCCACGACTCCGAATGCGCGTTCTCGGCCGGCGGCCCCCACAGCGCGTAGGCACCGGTGCCACCATAGGGGCCCATCTTCTCGGTCAGGTCACGACCGTTGTGAGGGCGGAAGCCGGGTTCGCCCGGCGTGCCCGGGTTGTACAGGCCGTTGTAGTAGGCCGGGGTCGAAGCATCCCAGCCACCGTAGACCTGGCCGCCACGGTCGGTCTTCTCGTCGCGGCTGTAGCGCGCGCCGATGGTGGCCGTCCAGGTCGGGGCGAAGTGCCAGTCGGCCTGCGAGAAGATCGCCTTGGCATCGATCTGCCGGTTCGGCTGGTGGTAGTACTGGCTGATCGGGAAGCCATAGGGCGCGTTGACCAGCAGCTCCTGGGCGTAGTTGATCGCGTTCTTTTCATGCATCCAGAACAGGCCCGACACCAGGTTCACCCGTTCGCCCTGGTGCTTGAACTGCAGTTCGTGCACGAAGGATTTGTACTTGGAATCCACCGTGATCGAGGTGTTGTCACGGATCGGCCAGACGCCCCAGTCGCCTTCGGCCGGCACCGGCAGGTGGGCGGTCACCTGCGAGGGAATCTCGTGGTAGCCACCATCGTCATCGGCAATCTGCGAGCGCTTCTGCGTGGCGAAGGCCACGTTGTACTCGATGCTGTTGGCATCGTTGAGGAACCAGTTCAGGTTCGAGCGCACCGTGTCGATGGACATGTCGGTGCGGCCGGGCACGTTGATCTTCACGTCCCATTTGCCGCCTTCGCAGGCGAAACGGGTGCCGGCGGCCTGGTCGCAGTCCTTCATCGCCACCTGGCCGGCGCCGGAATTCTGGAACTTCTCGTACGACAGCAGCCATTCCACGTTTTCGGTGACGGCAAAGCGCGCAGCGATGCGTGCGGCCCATTCGTCACGGTTGTAGTAGTAATCGCTGCGCGAGACCTTCTTGTTGCGGCGCTGGTCGACATCGGGAATGCCGTCCGGAATGAAGCCGTGGTCGGGCAGGTTGTAATCGGTGAAGTCCTGCTGCTGGTCGATCCAGCCATCACGTTTGACCTTGGTCGCTGCCACGCGCAGCGCGAAGCGCTCGTTGACGGCGAAGTTCTGGATCAGGTTCACCTGGCGCAGGTTGTAGCTGCCCACCTCCAGCTCGGTGCTGCCGAAGGTGGAATCAAAGCGCGGCTTGGCCGGGATGATGTTGATGCTGCCGCCGGTGGAGTTGCGGCCGAACAGCGTGCCCTGCGGGCCGCGCAGCACTTCCAC